>JBMNOI010000019.1:0-38916 GCA_050942995.1 Anaerolineae bacterium | reverse complement strand
GTGCTCCCGTCCCCCTGAGAGGTTTTGAGTTCCCCCACGACCTGCTGAATCTCGTCGCGCAACGAGATAAAGACCTCGTGGATGCTGCGCGTGGCATCCACATGGATGAATCCGTACTCCTGTCCGAGCTTTTCGAACGCGCTCAGCATGCGCCGCTGGTAGTCGATAAAGCTGTCGTAATAGTCGTGATAGCCCAAAAAGTCCATCCCCGACTCCCAGTAATCGAACCCCCGGGAGCCCAGCACGCGTGGGATGAGATGTTCTACGTCGCAATTCAGGTAGAGGATGGCATCGGGAATCAGAGCGAACCCCATGAGGGAGCGTGTCCAATCCTCATCGACCCCGCGCACGGTGGCGCGGGCGATCAATGAATAGATGTAGCGATCGGTGAGGACCACAAACCCGGCGCGCAGGGCGGGGATGATCTCGCGCTCCAGGCGGTCGGCAAAGTCCACCGCATAGAACAGCGTTGTTGTCAGGTCGCTCAGGGTATGGCCTCGTTTAGCTTCGGCAATGCCCACACTGGCGAGCTCGGAACGCTTGAGGCCGCTGGAGAACACCGCATAGCCGCTGGTCTCCAGCCATTCGCGCAAGAGGGCGATCTGTGTCGAACGGCCCACGCCGTCCGGCCCCTCCAGCACAATGAGCTTGCCCGGCAGATAAGTATCGGTGAATCCGGTGAGGCCGCTGCCGTAGAACCTGACGTTCATCGCGTCACCTCCCGTTGCGCCAGGCTATCCAGATAGCGCCCTGAGAGTTGCTCGGTGGCTAACACATCGCGCCAGGGGCTGGCCTCGGCGCGAAGGGCGCCTTCCAGGTGGGGACGGATCATGTTGCGGACGATCTCTTGTTGCGTCACCAGGGGCAGGCCGGCATCGACCACCGACAGGCCGAACTCGTCCACAATGCGCTCATACTCTGTCAGGATGCGTCCCTGAAAGATCCGATAGCTCTCATAAGGGTCGTCGCTGAGCCCGAGATCGAGGCCGGCCTCGTAATATTTGAGCGTGGGCCGACCCGACATGATGCGCCGCAGCGATTCCTCCAGCGGCACGCGGAAATAAAGCGCCACCGTGGGGACGGCGGCAAAGGAGTAGACCTCGCGCACCCATTTGCGGTCTACCCCGCGGGCGGCATCGCGGGCAAACGCGGTGTACACATAGCGGTCTGCCAGCACGATCGCACCGGCCTTGAGCGCCGGGATGATCTGCTGCTGGTGTCGCTGGGAAAAATCGACGGCGTGAATCAACGAGAAGCTGGTGGGCGTGAGGAGGTGCTTCTTTTTGCCTCGCTTGGTGGTGGTGCGCACCAGAGAAGCCGAATTCCATTCGCTAAAGGCGACCAGATAGCCCGCAGCCGTCAGCCATTTATGCAGCAGATCGAGCTGCGTGCTTTTCCCCGAGCCGTCTATGCCTTCGACAATAAACAGTTTGCCCGGAAGGGGCGTTCCATCTGCCATCGTCGCCATGTCGTCACCCCCCATCATCAATCCATCTATCTGGCAGAGTCGACATTCCGATCTGCGGTGCCCTGCCGGTAGCAGGTTCATGGCCATTCACCGAGATGGAGCCCGTCAGGGTGGGCGGTAAGCCGCAAACTCGAACTGCCAATCTTATTCTAATGGATGGGTTGCCCATCGTCAAGGTTTCATCGGCCCATTTGGTAAAGATGGATGCCGATGGTATACTTTTCGTTTGCCTCTTGAGGCCGGTGCCGGGCGAGACGGCTCTTTATCCGCCGGCCACCGGTCGCGATCTACCGTAATGACTCACCATTCGCTGTTGATTCATCCCGATCTTTGACGCCGCGTGATGGGTACGTGGCGGCGTCGTGCCTCGCTCTCGTTCGCTCGACGGCCGGGGGTCACGGCCTCTGTGCCGTCATTTGTTGTGCCTTGCGGAGGAGTGCCATGCCTCATATCGTGGTCGAGAATTTGGTCAAGACCTTTCGCATTGCGCAGCGTCGTCCCGGCATCTGGGGGGCGCTCAAGGGGATCGTCCATCGTCAGTATCGTGAGGTGCGTGCCCTGGACGGGATCTCGTTCTCGCTGGAGCCGGGCGAATTGGTCGGCTATATCGGCCCGAACGGCGCGGGCAAATCCACCACCGTCAAGGTGCTGGCCGGCATTCTGGTGCCCGACGGCGGTCGTTGTGAGGTCATGGGGCGCGTGCCCTGGCGCGACCGTATGGCGCATGTGAAGCAGATCGGCGTGGTGTTCGGGCAGCGCACCCAGCTCTGGTGGGATCTGCCGGTGATCGAGTCGTTCGATCTGCTGCGCGAGATCTATCGCGTCCCTCACTCCGATTACCGGCGTACCCGCGACGAGATGATCGGCCTGCTGGGCCTGGAATCGTTGCTCGATACGCCGGTGCGCCAGCTCAGCCTGGGTCAGCGTATGCGTTGTGACCTGGCCGCCACCCTGCTGCATCGCCCCACATTGCTCTATCTGGACGAGCCCACTATCGGTCTGGACGCCGTATCCAAGCTGGCCGTGCGCCAGTTTGTGAAGCGGCTCAACCGCGAGCAGGGCGTCACCGTCATGCTCACCACCCACGATATGGACGATATCGAAGCGCTCTGTTCACGGGTGTTGCTCATCAACCATGGCCGGATTTTGCTGGACGGCAGCCTGGCCGATCTGCGCGCACGGGTGACCCGCCAGCGGCGGCTCATCGTCGAGCTGGCGCAAGACGAATGGGTGGACGATGAGGATGCCGAGCTGGAGCGACGCGAGGGACAGCGCGTCTATCTGCGTTTCGATCCCGAGCGCATTACGGCGGCGGCCCTCATCGGGCGCATCACCTCGCGCTGCGCCATTCGCGACTTGACGGTGGATAACCTGCCCATCGAGGAGATCATCGCCCGACTGTACGAGGAGGTGACCCTGTGACGGTTTACGTGGCAGTGTTCAGGGCGAGGTTCAATACCCTACTGCAGTACCGTGCGGCGGCGCTGGCCGGGTTTTGCACTCAGGTTTTCTGGGGGCTCATCCGTGTCATGATCTTTGACGCCTTTTTCCGCTCGACCACCGCCCCGATGCCCATGGGCTATGAGCAGACGGTGACTTATCTGTGGCTCATCCAGGCCATGCTCATGATACTCCCCTGGCGCATCGACGCCGAGATTCAGGCGATGATCCGCGATGGCACCCTGGCCTACGAACTGGTGCGCCCCACTGATCTCTACTGGCTGTGGTATGCCCGTTCGGTGGCGGCGCGCACAGCGCCTCTGATGCTACGGGCCATCCCCATGTTCGTGCTGGCAGGCCTCTTTCTGGGCCTGCAGCCGCCGGCCTCTCCCGCGGCTGCGACCGCCTGGCTATTCTCTATGGGCGCGGCGGTGCTTCTGGCCAGCGCCATCACCAGCCTGATGGTGATCTCTTTGCTGTGGACGATCGCGGGAGACGGCATCTCGCGGCTGGTCGCCATCATCGCGACGCTGCTCTCGGGCTCGATCATTCCGTTGCCCTTTTTCCCCGATTGGACTCAGGGTGTGCTGAATGCGCTGCCCTTTCGCGGGCTGATGGATATCCCCTTCAGGCTCTACATGGGGCACCTGCCGGTGGGGGAGGCAGTTTCGTTGCTGGCGCACCAGTTGGGCTGGACCGCGGCGCTGATCTTGTTGGGGCGATGGGTGCTGGGGCGCGGTCTGCGCCACCTGGTGATACAGGGAGGGTGACGATGGATCGTGTCACGGTGTGGGACAACCTGACGCTCTATCTTCGGCTGCTGGGTGTATCGGTCCGCAGCCAGCTTCAGTATCGGGCCTCGTTCATCATGCTCGCGCTGGGCCAGTTTCTGTCCACCGGGGGCGAGTTCCTCGCCATCTGGGCGCTGTTCGAGCGATTTGGCAGCCTCAAGGGCTGGCGTCTGGCCGAGATCGCCCTGTTCTATGGGATCATCAGTATCGCCTTTGCCATCGCCGACGCCGCCGGTCGTGGATTCGACCTGTTCGCCAATATGGTGCGCAGCGGCGAATTCGATCGGGTGCTGCTGCGGCCCCGGAGCACGGCGTTGCAGGTAGCGGCGCGAGAGTTGCAGATCATGCGCATCGGTCGGTTCAGTCAGGGGCTCGTGGTGCTGGTATGGGCCGCGGGGGCGCTGGGTATCGTCTGGACGGTGCCGCGTATCATGCTCCTGCTATGGGCGGTGATCGGCGGCGCCTGCCTCTTTGTGGGACTGTTCGTGCTGCAGGCCACCATGTGCTTCTGGACTACCGAGTCACTGGAGATCATGAACACCGTGACCTACGGCGGCGTCGAGACGGCCCAGTATCCCATTACGGTCTATCGCGATTGGTTCCGCACCTTTTTTACCTTTGGCGTGCCGCTGGCGGCGGTAAGCTATTTCCCGGCGGTGGGCATTCTGGGCCGCCCCGATGTACTGGGCACGCCCTTCTGGTTCCAGTGTCTGGCGCCCGGCATCGGCGTGCTGTTTCTGGTTCTCTCCCTGCAGGTATGGAAGATCGGTGTGCGCCATTACCACTCTACGGGGAGTTGATGGGCTGCGCTCCCGCTTCCCGAAGGTGGATGTCTGATGCAGTCGAATTGCCCTCACTCCTCTCCCATACTATGGGCGAGAGGGGGGCGGGCGCTGCGAAGCAGGCGGCATACCCCCCGCCATCGCCGGGTGAGGGCTGTAAAAGCTCCCGATGCAATCGCCCTGCCGACCGGCGGTTGACCCCCGTGACCGGCCGTGCTAGACTCGCAGCGACATCAAACAGAAAAGAGGGAGGCAACACACCATGATCGTTCTTGAAGCACCCGGTGCAGTCCGCACCATGATGATCTCATTCCGTCGTGGCGACTATATCATCGAGGAGCTGCGCGAGTTGTTCAAGCGTGAGGGGATCGATGCGGCGCTGATTACTTCGGGCATCGGCTCTTTTGATATTTGTAAGCTGCACACCATCACCCACACCGATCTGCCGCCTGTCGATCGCTATTTTACGCTGGAGGGGCCGATCGAGGTGGGTTCATTCCAGGGCTCTGTGGCCGGCGGCGAGCCGCACATTCACGTCGTTGTGCACGATGTCGCCAACGATCAGGTCCACGTGGGGCACCTGGAGCCGGGATCGCGCTGCTGCTATCGCGCCGAGATGGGGCTCATCGTCCTGGACGGCGTCAAGACCGCGCGTGTGCAGGACCCCGAGACGGGACTCGTCGATATCGTGCAGGCGGATGAGTAAAATGGCCGAGTCCTCTGATCTGGACAGACTGATCCAGCAGGCACCGACCACACTGGACCGCTTTCGCCTGGACGGTAAGGTCGCCGTCGTCGTAGGAGGCACACGGGGTTTGGGGCAGGCCATGGCTCTGGGACTGGCCGCTGCCGGCGCCGATGTATGCATCGTCGGGCGCGGACCGGCCGGCCTACAAGAGACGGCCGATGCCATTACCGGGCTGGGCCGTCGGGGCGGCTACTATGCCGCCGACGTCACCGATGAGGCCCAGGTAGAGGCCATGGTCGCTCACGTGGTCGAGACCTATGGGCGCATCGATGTGCTGGTGAACAGTCAGGGCATCGTGGCGTTGCAGCCCATCGCCGAGTTCGACACCGAGGTGTGGCAGCAGGTGATGGACGTCAACATCAAGTCGGTGTTTCTCTGCTGCAAGCATGTGGGGCGAGTGATGCTGAAGCAGGGACGGGGCAAGATCATCAACGTCTCGTCGGTGCGTGGCTTCCAGGGGCGTGCCGGCGACCCGGCCTATGCTCCCAGCAAGGGGGCGGTGAACCAGCTTACGCGCTCGCTGGCCATCGAATGGGGGCCCAAAGGCATCAACGTCAACACGCTGGCGCCGGTGTTTACCCGCACCGCGATGTCGGCATCGATCCTGGATGACCCCGAGGGGCTCAACTGGGTGCTCAGTCGAATCGCCCTCAAGCGATTGGGCGAGCTGGAGGATCAATTCGGCCCCGTCGTCTTTTTGGCCTCAGAGGCGTCCAATTTCGTGCACGGGCATTGCCTGATGGTGGACGGCGGCTGGCTGGCCACCTGATGTCACTCCATCGTGGATGCGAAAACGCCAGAGCCCACGGCTCTGGCGTTTTGCGTTCATTCCGATTTCACCGATTGCCGCAGCCTTTCCGAGACCCGGTGGGCGAACTGTTGGGGAGAGAACGGCTTGGGAACCAGCTCGAACCCCATCTGCACCAGCTTGCGACATAACGGTTGATCCAGGTGCCCGCTGATGAAGAGAAACTCGGCCTGCGGATGCAGGCGCTTCAGATGGCAACTGGCCTCGTAACCGTCCATGTCGGGCATATTGACGTCCATGATGATCAGATCGTAGGAATGGCCCTCTGGCGGCCAGGCGGCTACCGCCTGCCGACCGTCGTTCACCGCCGTCACATCCCACCCCTCTCGCGCCAACACGCGGGCCAGCAGGTTGCGGATCTGCGGCTCATCCTCGGCCAGCAGAATACGGAGCCTTGACTCTACCGACGCCTGATTGACTACCGTATCGGGGACAGACACACGCACATCGACTCTGGAATCTCGATGCCCAGAGGACATTGCACTCCTCCCCTTCCCGTTGAATGCGTCCCGGCCGTGTGACGATGATGGTGTACGGATCCTTTGGGCGCTCGATCCGAACCCCGGTCATGATATATTACCGTCCACTGGGCGCATTATATCACCTTTTTTTGTTTTAGGCAATACATTTTTTCATTAACATCCGTTCACTCATATTGGATAAAATAGATTAACAATTTATGCCAGTTCACTGGACATGATCTGTCGCGCATTTTCGGACACACAAAAGGGCCAATCGTTTACAATTGTGAACGATTGGCCCTCTATCTTGCTATTTTCCTTGATCTATAGCGACTTTTTTGGTATGATGGTGCATAGTAGAACATTTGTTCTGTTGTGCGCATGGAGCAGAATGAGCCGATCGACAAACAGGACGACCGATTGACGCTCCGGCCAGAGTCACGATGTCCCCCTGTGAGGAGAGGTCACTGCATGCCCAAAAATCCGTATAAACGCCGCTGCAAGGTGCCCGGCTGCCGGGCCTGGGCCCGTCGTGGGCACGATCTGTGCGCCGCTCACGCCAGGGCCAAAGACGCGCATCGGAGAGATGATCTGTTTCAATCGCTGTTGGAGGTGCTGGCGCGAACCGCCGAGGGGCCCCTGGATGACGTGACCGTCATCGAGGGGGAGCTGCGCAACCTGGTGCGCGCACGCGAGGCGTTCATGCGCTGGCTCCAGGAACAGCGCGACATCGGAGATGCGGGTGGATCGGCGGCCCAGTTTCTGCGAGCCTGGAACGATTCGACATCTCGTGTGGTGCAGTTGTTGCGGGCACGGCGCGATCTTGGCGGCGACGAGGATGCCTTTGCGCCGCTGATTCGGGAATTCTACGACTCGGTGGACGAGATCGTCGCCGACCGGGCCGCAGGACGTTCACCCGATGCTCCGACGGACGAGGACTATTTCCCCGGCAAAGGACCTTCCGAATGATCCGGAGATGCCGCCTAGAAGCTGGCGTAGGGACGGTGCAACATCGGAGCGGCGCCGACGCAATAGGCCGGGTCCAGCGGCGGCAGGGGAGCCATCTGGCTCCAGATATTGAGATAGCGCCCGCCGAACACACGACCCACATCATCATAATAAGACTGGACGACCAGAAGAGAGATGTCGCGCTGGCGATGGGCCCAATCCTCCAGCACTTCCAGCGCCTTGTAGATATGATCCTCCAGCTCCCAATGGCGGATAAAGACGCCCAGATAGCGCCGTTCGGCGTCAGCGCCGGCATGGATCAGCTCGTCAAAGGCGGCCTCCAGGCGGGCGTGGGCCTCGGCATCAAAGCCTTCGATGAGGCGCAGGTTCACAGCGGCCAGGAGGGGGACCATCTGGCGGCCCTGCCTCTGTCGTTCCAGGGCGGCGCGGGTCTGGCCGGTGGGATTGGCCACCAGAGAGAGGTCGTGATTGATCACAAACGCCGGGTTCAGCACGGCGACGTCATATGCGCGCGGCCCTCTGGCGCCTATCTCATCGGCAAAGACGGCCGGATACTCGCGGTGCAGCAGCACCGTCTGGCGGCCGTCCTGAGTGAGGTAGGGAGTGACCAGCGCTTTTTCGCCCTGCAGAATGTTGTACAGACCGCCCTGCAAATCGGCCTGATGCAGAAACAGGTCGGGCATATGCTCAAAGTGGGCGACCAACCGGGCGATACCGCGCTCTACGGCCCGGCCACACAACTCGCAGGTGGTCGCATCCACATCGTGGAGAGCCGATGCGGGAGCGGACGAGGTGGTGGCGCGGGGGCGCGGCATGATCAGCGGCGCAGAGGCCATGGTGTTGATCTCGGTGTTCGATTTCTGTTGCATTCGGAATAATGTCACGAGGCTCCCTTCACGCGCATACCTGTTGGCGGCATTCGTGCCGCCCACCCATCCTTTATCGGAGGCGTTATGCATCAGCGTTGTATCGATTCACGCCGCCGGGCGTTTCTCGGTATGCTCTCGCAGATCGATCTCTTTAGCCGGCGGGTGCTGCGTCGCCCTCTGCGTGGCTACCAGCTGGCGCCGGCCCGGGCCATCGTCGACTCGGTGATCCGCCGCCGTGGCCTGACCTTTGCGGTTATGATGGCCCGCCAGGCGGGCAAGAACGAAACCGCCGCTCACGTCGAGGCGCTGCTGCTCAACTACTACCGGCGTTCCGGCGGCACGCTCATCAAGGCATCGCCCACCTTTCGACCTCAGGCGCTGAACAGCGCCCATCGCCTGACGGCGGTGTTCGAGGGCAGCCTGCTTCCTCTACCCATCCGCGAACAGGGCTATATGCTGCGGGTGGGGCGGGCTCGGGCCGTCTTTTTGTCGGCGGCTGCTTCGGCCAACGTGGTGGGCGCCACGGCCAGCATTCTGCTGGAGGCCGATGAGGCCCAGGATGTGGACGAAGCCAAGTGGGACAAGGACTTTCGCCCCATGGGCGCCTCGACCAACGTCACCACCGTGCTCTGGGGCACCGCCTGGACGTCCAACACGCTGCTGGCCCGCACCATTCGCGCCCTGCGGTGGGCCGAGCAACGCGACGGCGTGCGCCGTGTCTTTGTGGTGCCCTGGCAACAGGTGGCCGCCGAAGTGCCTGTTTATGGCCGGTATGTGCGCGGCGAGATCGAGCGTTTGGGCCAGAGCCACCCGCTCATCCGCACGCAGTACGAGCTGCAGACCATCGACGCCGAAGCGGGCATGTTCCCTCCCGCTACCCGGGCGCTGATGCAGGGAAGCCACAGCCGGCAGCGCGGCCCCACCGAGGGGCGCGAATACGCCCTGCTGGTGGATGTGGCCGGCGAATCCGAAGATCGCATGGAAAGTGACCTGCTGCGTGCGCGGGAACCCCGCAAAGATAGTACCGCCGTTACGGTGGTAGAGATCGTGCGGGGCGAGATGGGGCTATCCCGCTACCTGGTGATGGACCGCTACTGGTGGACGGGGACCCCGCACCATCGGTTGTTCGGCGCCATCGCCCATCTGGCCGAGCTGTGGGCCGCTACCCATGTGGTGGTGGATGCCACCGGTGTGGGCGCCGGCCTGGCCTCATTTCTGAAGCAGGCGCTGGGCAGCCGGGTGGAGCCCTTTGTTTTTACCTCTCGCAGCAAGAGCGACCTCGGCTGGGGATTCCTGGGCATCTGCAACTCGGGGCGCTTTCTCGATTATCGCGACGACGGCGAACCCGAGTGGCGCCAGTTCTGGTGCGAGGTGGCCGCCGCCGACTATCAGGTGGTGGACGGTCCCGAACGCACCATGCGCTGGGGCGTGCCCGACCCCGCCGTACACGATGATCTGCTGGTCTCGGCGGCGTTGTGCGCCCTGCTGGAACGCCTCACCCCCGGCAGCAGCGGGCCATCGCATATCGTCGAGGCGGTCGATCCGCTTTCATAGCCGTGTGCGTCGGCCACAGGTCGGTGAGATCGATTGTTAGATGTGCAAATGGCCGGCAGGATACGCTACCCCCGGCCTGATCTGAACGCCATCATCTGTCGACCGACCCCATAATGAGTCGATCATTACCACTATAACACGAATGATAACCCGATACAGTAAAGGGGGCGTGAATTGATCACTGCCAGACGTAAAGGAGACGTAGATGCGGAGTAATCATGAATCAAAACGCACGGATGAGGTGGGCGTGTCGGCGTCGGGTGGTGCGGGCCTCGATCACGAGGCCCTCGACGATGAGACTCTGTTGAGGCTGTGGCGTGTGGCCCGTCGCATGGCTTATGCCCGTTGCCGTCGTACCCTGGCGCGGTTGCATGCGGGACAGGGCGGCTTTTACGATGTGGACGATTTCGAGCAGGATCTCTTTCTCGAATTCTGGGCGTTGTTGCGACGTCGCCCCGATCTCTGGCGAAGCGGTTGTCAGGATGTCCCTCACGCCACACTCTGGACGGCCTGGCAGCGATTGCTCTGGGGCGGCGGGATCCGCGTGCTGCGGCATGCCCCGCAACGTCTCTGGGAAGGAGGCGAGTGGACGGTGGATCCGGCGCGGCTCTCGCTGGATGACGATGAAGAAGGCACCCCGATGACGCCGCTGGCACAGGCGGTGGCGAGGGAACTGGTGGACGACGAGGATGCCGTCCGGATCGGTGAGCGGCTGGATCGTCTGGAGCAACTGGAGCGGGCCCTCTGGTCGTTGCGGCCGTCTCAGCGGCAGGCGATCTATATGGGCGCCCTGGCCGATGTGACGGGAGTCGAGGCCGGACGGCGGCTTTTTCTGCCCTCGGCCAACACCTTTTATCAGCGACTGTTCGCCGCCCGCGCGATATTGCGCCGGAGGGTATCATGAAGCTGGGGCCGGTGGAGCGGTGCCTTCTCCGACTGTGGGCGGGGCTGGAGCGGGAGAATCGCCGTCTGCTGGCGCTGTTGCGCGCCGGCCACACTCTGTTCGAGGCCGAGGCGACGCTGGAACGGATGGCGAAGGGGGCATCGCCGGGGGAGAATGCCGGCAAAGCCCTCCGGCCCGACGACGGGGCGCAGGGATGAGAAGGCAAGGGGAGATGAGCGGGCGCTTGATCTGGCGCCCGCTTTATCGTACCATCGATTCATCATCGGCATCGCCTACTCGAATGGAGGACACATGATCACCGGAATCGCACATGCCTGCTTCACCGTATCCGATCTGGAGCGCTCGCTGGATTTCTACTGCAACAAGCTGGGGCTCACCCCCGCGTTCGAGTTCATCAACGCCGAGGGGCGTCGTTTCGGCCAGTATATCCACGTGGGCGGACGCACCTTTATCGAGCTCTTTCAGGGCGATCTGAAGGACCCCGCCGAGGGCCAGTCGTACCGGCACATCTGCCTGGAGGTGGACGACATCGAGGCCACCATGGCCACGCTGAAGGAGCGCGGAGTGGAGGTGAGCGAGGTCAAGCTGGGCGGCGATCACAGCTATCAGGCGTGGATCACCGATCCCGACGGCAACCGTATCGAGTTGCACGGCTATACGCCCGAGAGCAAGCAGGGCGGCTGGCTATCCTGACCACGATCAAGCCTTCCAGAGGTCCCGAACCTCTGGAAGGCTCCTCACGGACCATGGAGGAATGGGGCATGGAACTGTTCGAGGCAATCGCCAAACGACACAGCTACCGTGGGACGTTCACCGATCAGCCGGTGCCCCGGGAGGATCTGGAGCGTATCGTCGAGGCGGGCATCTGCGCGCCTTCGGGGTGCAACGCCCAGACGACCCAGTTCATCATCGTCGATGACCCGGCGCTGCTGAGCAAGCTGGCGGCCATGAACCCCAACAGCCCGACCATGCGCACCGCACGAGCCGTCATCGTCGTGGTGGCCGACTGGACCATCCCCACGCCGGTAGGTATGTCGTTCCAGGTGGAAGATTACGCCGCGGCCACGCAGAATATGCTGCTGGCCGTCACCGCGCTGGGCTACGCCACGGTGTGGCTCGATGGCTGGCTGCGCACCGAGGGGCGGGCGCAGGCCGTCGCCGATCTGCTGGGAGTGCCCGAGGGGAGAGAGGTGCGCGTATTGCTGCCCCTGGGCGTGCCGACGGAGCAGAGAGAGCAGAACACACGCAAACCCTTTGGCGAGCGCGTCTGGTACAACCGTTACGGGGGTTAGGGTCAATGACGGCGGGCCTGTCTGCTACTCCACCTCGGGTGACTTGTGACGACGATGAGATGCTCGTCGTCGACGGGCGGCGGCGGTTCATCCTGGGGGCCTATAGCGGCCCCGATGGGGATGATCCCGAGGGGGATCTGGCCGCCGCCGGATTCCGTCTGCTGCATACCGATCTCGACATGGGCGCGCTGGACCGCGCCCATGCTCTGGGATTGTGGGCCTGGCTGAGCGTGGGCGCCGACGATCCGGCAGAGGCGGTGCGGCGCTACCGCCACCATCCCGCGCTGCTCTTCTGGGAGACGGAGGACGAGCCGGCCTGGACGTGGAACGAGGCCGGCGCGAAGTGGACGCCCGAGGTCCTCATCGCCGCGTACCGGGCGATCAAGGCGGAGGACCCGGGGCGGCCGGTGTACGTCAACCACGCCCCCACCAACCTCGTCGAGACGCTGACGCGCTACCGCGCTGCCGCCGATATCACCGCCTGCGACGTCTACCCGGTGATCCCGCCGGGCATCCGCATTCAGTATGCCCTGTTCCCCGACGGCCTGCAGAGCGACCTGCTCAACCCCTACATCAGCCAGGTGGGGCGCTACACCGACAAGATGCGCCGCGTGGCCGGTCCCGGGCGATCGATGTTTATGGTGTTGCAGGGATTCGCCTGGGAGATGCTGCGCGACGAGGACGACCGCGATCCGGCCATGATCCGCTATCCCACCTATGAGGAGACGCGGTTCATGGCGTATCAGGCCGTCATCCACGGCGCCCACGGCCTCATCTACTGGGGACTGCATCGCACGCCGGTCTCAAGTCCCTTCTGGGCCGATCTATGCCGGGTGGTGGGCGAATTGGCCGCGTTGGAGCCGGTGCTGGCGGCGCGACCGCGCCTGCTGCCGGTGAGGCGGCGCTATCACGAGATGGGCCACTCGGTGGATGCGGGGATCGAGGTGACGGCGCGCACCGTCGAGGGGCGCACCTGGCTGCTGGCGGCCAACGCCGACAAGAACCCGGCACGGGTGACCCTCTCCGGCCTGGATGCCTGGCGCAGCGCCGATGTGGTGGGCGAGGACCGCCGCGTGGCGCTGGTGGGCGGTGCGCTGACCGATGAGTTTGCTCCGTTCGGGGTGCATGTGTACGAGTTGGGGGAGTGAAGAAAGATGTGAGCCAAGGCGGGGTTAGGAGCTACCGACGCCGCGTATAGCGAATGATCGAAAACACGCAGTGGAGGCAGTGGGTCATGAATGAAACTTTGGCCACACAATACATAACGCATCTCGATTCAATCATCCGAGCAGGTGAAGCTCTGACCGACACTAGTAATAGCGATGCCATGTATGCATTGGCCCATGGACTCATTGCCCGATGCCGAGGGGCCATCGTGCGAATATCTGGTGCCGGATCAACCTATTCGAAGTAGATGAACTTGGGCAAGAACTCAATGAGATCTATCAGGCGCGGGTTCTGATAGGAATAGCTCAAGCCTTGCGAGACGAAATTCATGACGGTTTTTTAGGCTCACTCACTTCTCTTATACATGGTGAGATTTTTGATGATTACCTGGAAATGGCTGAGTACTTGATTGACGAGGGCTACAAAGATGCGGCGGCCGTGATCGCCGGGAGTACTCTTGAGGCGCATTTGCGTAGACTTTGCCCTCTGTGGGGGGTTGATACAAGATATGCAGCAGCCGATGGAACTCAACAATCTAAAAAGGCCTCTAGACTGAACGACGAGTTGGCAAAGGCGGGAGCGTATACGCGCTATGACCACAAGCATATAACGGCTTGGCTCGACTTGCGAAACAATGCTGCTCATGGGGAATACTCAGCCTATACCTCGATGCAGGTTGAGCAATTCATTGATGGTCTCCGGGAGTTTATGGATCGGAATCCTGCATAGATAGTTGACTACTAGCCATCGATTTTCCGCGATTGGCTCTATTTATACGCTAGTACTTTAAGAGATGACATTTTGATTGTTTACTTATTTGAGGATCATCAGGTGATCGAGATTATCGGTTATTTCGTCCCGTCGGGAGCTGACGCGGGCACGTGCTATAATGCGAACATCTGTTCACATTCACTCTCATCGGAGGTAGCGCGTGACTCGTATTCAGCGTCGAATCTGTGGCGCCTGTCTGCTCCTGCTGCTGGCGGCGACCTTTGCGGGGTGCCTCATGCCGCGAGAGGCGATGCCAGACCCCGATCTTTCGGCGCCTCGCGCCGTCGTCACGCCCGTTCGGTCGATATTCGGGCGATAGCCATCCGGCGGGGGGGGGGCGCGTCCTACAGCTCCAGCAGCAGGTGGATGTCGTCGGGCTCCCGGGCGAACAGCTCCGGGTCTACCTGCTCGATGGGGCGGGCGCCCCGGCCGGTGTAGAATCCCACCGCCGAGTCGGACTCGGTGGCCGAGATGTAGAGCCCCCGGGCGCCGCGCTCGCGGGCCAGCCGGCAGACGACATCCATGAGCGCCGAGGCCACTCCCCGCCGCCGGTAGGGACGGCTGACGTGCAGAAAGACCAGTTGCAACAGGTCACTCCGTTCGCCCAGGGGGTGGTTGCCCAGCACGGCCACGCCGGCCAGCGTCTCGCCACCGGGGCCGTCGCCGTCCAGCGCCCCCAGAAACACGCCGCCGCTTTCGAGTTCGGGCGTCAGATCGGCGATGAATTCCCGTATCTGCTCCTCGCTCCAGCGGGACGCTTCAAAATCGACCTCGTCGTATTCCATCACGCCGTCGCGGAAGCGATAGATGCGACGGATGCGCTCCGAGCGGTCGATCTCGCGCAACCGCGGCAGGTCGGCGATATCCAGTTGGCGAATAATCATGAGACCTCCTGTGGGGGCAAGCATAAAGGGGAGGCACGGACGACCCGTGCCTCCCCTGTCATTTGTCGAATGATAAACCGCGCCGTCGCTCAGCCCGCGTCACGGGCGTGTTCCCGGGCCAGGCGTTGAAAGATGCGCTTGACCTCGGGGATGGAGAGATGCCCGGCGCCCGCGGTGTAAAAGTCGGCGGCCACCTGTGCGGCGCGGCGCGCCGTCGTGGCGGCATCGGCGTCTGCTGTCGGCAAGTCTGCCGTAGGCAGACCATAGTCCTCGCTGTCGAACCCCTGGATCGGCTCCAGGATCATTTCGGTGACGTTCTCGCGGCGCGTGCGCTCGAGCAGGCGGGCGCGCCTGTCGCACGCCGCGGCGCGGCGTTCTAATGTCGATGCATTGGCCGGCGCGACCATCGCCAGTTCGCGATAGAGGGCGGCCAGTTGCTCCTCCATGGCGATGGCATGGGTGAGCACGGCGCCGAAATTGGCCAGTTCCACCATGTCGCTCCTCCCCTAGAACCAGCGGCTGATGACGACCTTGCGGTCGGTAAAGAACGAGATGCCGTCGCGCCCCTGGCCGTGTAGATCGCCAAAGAACGAATCCTTCATGCCGCCAAAGGGAAAAGTCGCCATGGGAGCGGCGATGCCGATATTGATGCCAATGTTGCCGCAGGCCACGCGATACTTGAACTCGCGGGCGGCGCCGCCGCTGGAGGTAAAGATCGAGGCGGCGTTGCCGTGCGGGTTCGCGTGGATCATGTCGATGGCCTCGTCCAGGTCATCGGCGGCCATGATGCCCAGCACCGGGCCGAACACCTCATCGCGGGCGATGGTCATATCCGGGCGGATGTTGAGCAGCGTGGGGCCGACAAAGGCGCCTCGTTCATAGCCCGACACCACGATGCCGCGACCGTCCACCAGCACCTCGGCGCCCTCGGCCATGGCCCCATCGATATAGCCGATGATGGTCTCTTTGGCCTGATGCGAGATCACCGGGCCCATCTGCGATGTGGGATCCAGGCCGTAGCCGGTGCGGATGCTCTCTACCGCCGTTTTGAGTGCCGGCACCAGCTCTTTCTCCACGCCGCCCAGGCACACCAGATTGCTGCCCGCCAGGCAGCGCTGGCCGGCGCAGCCATAGGCCGAGGTGAGCACCGCGGCCACCGTGCGGGGAATGTCGGCGTCGGGCATGACGACGAGAAAATTCTTGGCGCCACCCTGGGCCTGCACGCGCTTGCCGAACTGGGCTGCGTGGCTATAGATGTAGCGGCCGCCGCGGGTCGAGCCGACGAACGAGACCCCCTTGACGTCGGGATGCTCGATCAGGCGGTTGGCCACGTCGTGGGTGCCGTTGACCAGGTTCACCACGCCGGGCGGCAGCATGATCTCGTCCAAAATCTCGAAGAGCAGATTGGCCGTCATCGGCGTCTGCCGTGAGGGCTTGAGCACAAAGGTGTCGCCGCAGGCGACGGCGTAGGGCAGGAACCACCAGGGCACCATGGCCGGGAAGTTGAACGGCGCGATCATGGTGAACACGCCCAGAGGCTGGCACAGCGCCTCCTCGTCGATATCCTGGGCCACGTCCTCGGCATTATAGCCCATGAGCAACGAGGGAATCGATGTGGCCACCTCGACGTTCTCGATGGCCCGGCGAACCTCGCCCCGCGCCTCATCCAGGATCTTGCCGTTCTCGATGGTGACGGCCTCGGATATTTCCTCAAAACGCTCTTCCATGGCCTCTTTGAGGCGGAACATGTAGCGGGCGCGGGTGATGGGCGGCGTCTGACGCCATTCCCAGAAGGCGGCCTGGGCGGCCTCTACGGCGGCGTCGGCCTCGGCGGGCGTGGACATGGGCTCTATCGCCACCGGCTCGGCCGTGGCCGGGTTTATCACCTCGATCTCATTCGGGCTCTCAGAATCGATCCATTCACCGTTGATATAGTTTTGCAGCTTTTTGAGGGTCACGGGTGCGCTCCTGATATGTCATGGAAAACGGTTGCTTCGACAAGATGGTATCCGATCTTATCTGAGGGTGACCGGTGCGTCAATCGGGCGCCCGAGTCACACGTTGAAGCGGATATGGACGACGTCGCCGTCCCGGACGACATAATCACGCCCCTCCAGACGCAAGCGTCCGGCCTCACGGACGCGGGCCATGCTGCCGGCGGCGTCCAGATCGTCATAGGCCACTACCTCGGCGCGGATGAATCCCCGGGCCATGTCGCTGTGAATCTGCCCCGCGGCGTCGATGGCCGTCTGGCCGCGTTGCAGGGTCCAGGCGCGCACCTCGTGCCCGCCGGTGGTGGTGAAATAGGTGATATAGTTCAGCAGACGATATCCGGCGCGGATAAAGCGCTCCAGGCCGGGGGCATCCAGCCCTAGCTCGGACAAATAATCGGCGGCCTCGTCGGGTTCGATGTCGAGCAGCTCGGCCTCTAGCGCCGCGCAGAGGGTGATGGTTTCGACTCCCTCGACCTCGGCGTGACGACGCACCCGCCCGGCCAGCTCGCCGCCCTCGGGCAGGTCGCTTTCGCTGACGTTGGCCACATAGAGCAGCGGCTTGTTGGTGAGCAGGGGCACGTCGCGCAGCGCCTCGTGCTGGGCGTCGGTCAATTCGAGACGGCGGACGGGCCGTCCGGCGCGCAGACCGTCGATGACGGCCTCTAACGCGGCGATCTGCCCGTCGAAATCTCTCGGCCGGCCCTTGGCCTGGGTGCGTACTCGCTCCAGTTGCCGTTCCATGATCTCCAGGTCCGAGAGCACCAGCTCCAGCTCGACGGTTTCGATATCCTCCACCGGATCGAGGGTCTCGGTGACATGGGGCACGTCTTCATCGTGGAAGCATCGCACCACCATGGCGATGGCATCCATGCCGCGGATGCGAGAGAGAAACTGGTTGCCCAGGCCTTCACCGCGACTGGCTCCCTTGACCAGACCGGCGATATCGACCACGCGCAGGGTGGCCGGCACCACACGCTCGGGCCGGATGATGTCGGCGATGCGCTCCAGCCGCGCATCGGGCACGGGCACCACCCCTACGTTGGGATCGATGGTGGTGAAGGGATAGCTGGCTACGGCGGCGCCGGCCCTTGTGAGGGCGTTAAAGAGGGTGGATTTGCCCACGTTCGGCAGGCCCACCAACCCCAGTTGTAGTGTCACAAGCCTCTCCTTTCCGGTGCATCAGCCGGGCGACCGGTATTCATGCTCCAGGATGCTCATCATCACGTCGTTGTACCAGCGTCCGCCGATCAAAGCGCTCTCGCGCTCGATCCCCTCACGCCGAAAGCCACACTTTTCGTAGCAGGCGATGGCGCGGTGGTTATACTCCAGCACGCGCAGATCGACGCGATGCAGGCCGAGCACATCAAAGGCATAGCCCAGCACCAGCCGTGTCGTCTCGGTGCCCAGTCCCCGCCCCCAGACCGACGGATCGTAGATGCCGATGGCGTACCGGGCGCGTCGATCCTGCGAGTTGTGGCTGTGTAGACGCGCTGTGCCGATGAGCCGCCCCTCGTATTCGATGGTCCAGCCGAAGGGTTCCTGAGAAAAGTGCTCGAACCAGCGTTGCACATCCTCCTCGGTCAGCGGCTTGCAATCGTCGGGATCGCCGCCGCACATCCGATGAAACTCGGGATCGCGACCGTAGCGCAGGCGGGCGGCCACGTCCTCGGGGCGTACCGGGCGCAGAGTGATGCGCGGCCCGTGCAGGATCGATATCTCGGGCATGTCTACGTCTGCTCCATCGGGTTGTGTGGCCTCATGACCCGGACGTCGTTCGGGGCGGCCCCACGAGATAGCGGGCCGGCCAGGGCACGTAGCGGCTGAACACCTCATCCCGACGGACGATGGTACCGTCGCGCTCGACAATACGCTCGATGGTAACGTCGATGCCGTCGTGGGCGCGCTCGGCCTGTACCCGCTCGCCCGGCGCGAGGCTGAGGTCTTGCTCATATATCGGATCGCCCGCGGGCACCGGATTGGCGGTGACGGGGCCTTCCATGCGCACCTGGCGGCCGGTGGGCCGGCTGTAAAATCGGAAATAGAGCTTGTTGTTGGCCTCGTCCACCTCGGTGAGAATGAGGACCGGCGCGTCGGTGTCGTTCTCGAAGCGCATATCGGCGGTGGGCGAGAATACGGCGGCATCGAGCCCCAGAGGGGGCTCGTACCAGCTCACCCGGTAGCTATGCGGCCAGCGCTCGATGATGGGGAACCCGGCCCAGAACGCGGCGCGAAACGCGGTGGTGCTCACCTGGCACACGCCGCCCCCCGGTCCCAGTATGGTCCGATTGCCGAAAATGATCCAGGCTTCGCTGTAGCCGTTGGCGGCCGTCACCAGCCCCAGATGCTGCAGAAACGAAAAGTTGCCCCGGGGCGGCACGACAACGCCGTGAAAACGAGCGGTGGCGACGCGGATATTCTGCAGGCGCTCGGCGGTCGAGCCGGTAAAATCAGAGACGCCCTCGCTGATGAGGGTCAGCGGCAGCATGGCCTGCAGTTCCTCCGGCGTTACCCGGGGTGGAATGACCCGCACCGGCAGAGTGAGGGCGCGCTCTGTGGAGAAACAGGCCGCGGCGATCTGATCCCGGGCGGCGTTCGTATCCAGCATGTAGCCGTTCTGTCCCGGGGTCAGGACGGTGAGCTGGCCCGATGCAGGGTCATAGTCGAACCGCGCCTCTCGCGGCGGTCGGGCGATCTCTTCGGCCAGCCGCTGCACATACTCGCCGATGCGGTCGGCGTCGACATCCACCTCAAAGCCCGGCCCGCTCTCGCGCTGCACGGGGCGTAGTATCAACCACGACGAGAGCAGCGCCTGATCGATCACCCAGCGGCGGGAATGGGTGGCGGTAGACCCGTCGGGGGTAATATCGGCAAACTCGAATTCGAGGATCAGCGGCTCGCTGACGACGAGGGCGGCGCGCTCCTCGGCCCCCTCGATCTCGGTCAGCGGCGCGGCGATCTCGCGAAAGGCCAGCGGCACCACCAGCGGCTCGACGCCATGGGCGCCGGGTGGCGGACTCTGATGCCGCCAGAGGCGGGTGATTCTCGGCACGGTACCCCAGGACGATTCGCCCAGCGCCTCGCGCAGATGCCTCTCGATGGCGGCATAGGTCGAGGCGATGTCGATCTCACGGCCCGCCTCTGAGGCGTCGGCGCGCACCTGTAGCCCGGCCATGCCCAGCCGGGCACGACGCACCGGACTGCTGGCCTGTCGACCGATGCTGCGCAGATAGACGAGGGCGGGGCCCTGTTCCAGCTCGAATTCAGGCGCCACATCGTAGCCGAACCAGAGCAACCGCAGGCGGGTGATCATATCGTAGCGGAACACGCCCTGCCGACCCACGGCCCAGGCGCGGTAGACGGCGCGCTCCAGATCGATGCGTCCTCCCAGGGTCTCGGCCGAAACCAGCCAGCTCTGTTCGCCGGCCTCGAGTGCGATGTAGGGCAGCTGGGTGCCGCTCAGCTCGCGCCGCACCACCTCTATCGCCTCGGTGGGCGACAATCCGCCTACGTCCACGCCCTGAATGGTGACGCCCCGGTAGATGCGACCGGTATAGCGGCCGTTATAGATCAGTAACGCCAGCCCTGCGGCCGAGATAAGGATGAGGAGGGCCAGCCAGGCGATCAATAGTCCGCGCAGCAGG
The DNA here is from genome assembly GCA_050942995.1 of Anaerolineae bacterium. Lineage (GTDB taxonomy): Bacteria > Chloroflexota > Anaerolineae > UBA1429 > UBA1429 > JBMNOI01. Next base: position 18,373 of record JBMNOI010000019.1, on the reverse strand, counting down.
ATATTGCCCCGGGGGCGATCGGTGTACCCGTTGGTGTCCATGGGTTCCCTCGGTTCCAGGCTAACATTCATGACGGCATCGGCGTGCCGACGATCCTTCGATCGTCGGCATTATACCGCGGAATGTTCGCCGCTGCATATGACACGGACCGCCGGCTACGAGACGGACGAGATCCCGTCATAGAGGGGGGTGGGCGTCAGGATATATTCGTGCCGAATGCGAAACGAGCGGATGATGCGTTCCAGTGTGTTGCGCTCGGCGTCGGTGATAAAGGTGGTGCCGCGGTGAAAGTAGACACAGTCCACGATCAAGCCCTCGGTGATGGCCACGAACATGCGCAGATGATATACCGGCTCGTCATCCTCGCCACCCATCTCGTCCGGCATGTAAAGGATGTGCTCGATGGTGTAAACGTTATCCCAATGCTCCTTGGCGATATGCCGGTATCGGCCATAGATGCCCATCTCGTCGGATACGGCGGCGGCCAGGCAGATGAGGATCTCGTTCGTCGGCGTGATGCCGTCGTTGATGCCGCAAAAGGTCTCATACACGCCGAGGATGATGCCCGCTCGATCGTCGGCGTAGATGCGCACTTCGTTCACGCTCTCGTGATCGATCTCCCAGGTGGGCGGGTAATAGAATGAGAACAACTCGGTAAAGGCGTTGTACTGTACCCAGCCCGACGGCACATCTTCCGCGGGATATGTGGCGGTGGGCTGCTGTAACGGCGTAAGAGACGGTATACCCTGCTCTATCGGTGCGGGCGTGGTTGCATGGGCCATCGGCGTCGCGGCGTCGTGGGTAGGTGTGATGGCGGGGAGAGTAGGGGTCTCTGTCAATGAAGGGGGCGTGGGCACCTGACAGGCGACCAGCGCCACGACACAGAAGAGAAGGAGAACCTGCAGGGAGACTCGGCGCATGCGCTCGCCCATCCTCTTTTCATGGTATCGCGAGGTGGCCGTTGAACTTGTACAGCCGTCTCAGGGGTGATTCCGGTAACGACCTGTCCCGAGATAGCGATCCCCCCATCCCTATCGCGGGCAGCGTCTGACACAGTATAGCATATATGCCGCGGGAGGCAAGGCAACGGGCGTGGCGCATAACGCTCGATCTCGACAGAGAAAACTGGACATGGCTCCGATTTGCACTAGAATCAATAATATGTTCGAGTCGTCCTGTTGCGCATATCGCGCGCCGCGAAGGACAGGTGATTGGATCGGCGAATCGGCCGGTAGGAAGTGTGGAAGCGATGCGATCCAGAGAGTTGATCGAGCGGTATCTCGACTATTTCCGATCTCGAGAGCATGCCATCATCCCGGGCGCCTCGCTGGTGCCCGAAAACGACCCCTCTGTGTTGTTTACCACCGCCGGAATGCATCCGTTGGTGCCTTTTTTGCTGGGTGAGCCCCATCCCGCCGGCCGACGGCTGGCCAATCTGCAAAAGTGCCTGCGCACCGACGATATCGATAATGTGGGTGACGGGTTTCACCACACCTTTTTCCTCATGCTGGGCAACTGGTCGTTGGGTGACTATTTCAAGGCCGAGGCCATCGCCATGAGCTTTGAGTTCCTCACCGCGCCCGAGTATCTGGGCATCGATCCGCAGCGACTGTATGTGACGGTGTTTGGCGGCGATGACGATGCCCCGTTCGATGACGAATCGGTATCGATCTGGCAGCGCCTCTATGCCGCGGTGGGGATCGATGCGCGGCTGGGCGAGCGCATCTATGCCTTTGGCAAGAAGGAGAACTGGTGGGGTCCTGTGGGCGAGACGGGCCCCTGTGGTCGCGATACCGAGATGTTCTACGATACGGGCAAGCCGGCCTGTAGCCCCGATTGTGATCCCTCTTGCTCCTGCGGCAAGTATGTCGAGATCTGGAACGATGTGTTCCTGGAGTATTATCGCCACGCCGATGGAACCTACACGCCGCTGAAGCAAAAGAACGTCGATACCGGCATGGGGGTGGCGCGCGTTACCGCCGTAACCGGCGGCTATGGCGATGATGACTATCTCACCGAACTGTTCGCCCCACTCATCGCCAGGATCGAGGCGCTTTCGGGGCAGGACTATGACGCCGATGAAGAGACCACCCGTTCGATGCGCATCGTCGCCGACCATGTGCGTTCGGCCGTGTTTGCGATCGGTGACGGCGTGCCGCCTTCGAACGTCGAACGGGGCTATGTGGTGCGCCGCCTGATTCGCCGGGCGATTCGCCACGGGCGGCTGCTGGGCATCTCGCAGGCGTTCGCCGTGCAGATAGCCGACGTCGTCATCGACTCGTACCGCGACCTGTTCCCCGAACTGGCGGAGCGGCGCGAGGCCATTCTGAACGAGATGGGCGCCGAGGAGGAGCGCTTTGCCCGTACGCTGGATCGTGGTTTGAACCAGTTCGACAGACTGGTGGCCGGCCGGGAGGGGGGCGCCATCAGCGGACAGGAGGCGTTCGACCTATATCAGACCTACGGCTTTCCGCTGGAGCTGACGGTCGAGTTGGCCGCCGAGCGTGGCCTGGTCGTGGATGAGGCGGGATTCCATGCGGCGTTCGAGGAGCACCAGCGCATCTCTCGTGCCGGAGCCACCCGGCGCTTTGCCGGTGGCCTGGGCGATCACTCGGAAGAGGTGGTTCGCCTGCACACCGCCACCCATCTGCTGCACGCCGCACTGCGGCAGGTGCTGGGGGATCATGTGGAACAGAAGGGCTCCAACATCACGCCGGAGCGGTTGCGGTTCGACTTCTCGCATCCCCAGGCCATGACGGATGATGAGGTGCGGCAGGTGGAGGAGCTGGTGAACGCCAGGATTCAAGAGGATCTGCCGCTGACGGTCGAGGCGATGACGCTGGACGAGGCACTGGCCTCGGGCGCTCTGGCCTTTTTCGGCGAAAAGTATGGCGATACGGTCAATGTCTACAGCGTGGGCGGGTTCTCCCGCGAGGTGTGTGGCGGCCCACATGTGAGCTCGACCGGTGAGTTGGGACGCTTTCGCATCGTGAAGGAACAATCCAGCGGGCGGGGCGTGCGCCGTATTCGCGCCGTACTGGAGACATAGTGGCCGCGCCCGACTCGTGCATGACGCGGGCGGCGCAGAATATCGCCACGGCCGTGGGGCGGCCACCGGCCGGCTCGGCGCTGGTGATCTGTTCGTCCGGCAAGGCCGCGCTGGCCGGCCGGGTGGGCGAGGCGCTGGATGCAGGCGGTGTGCCGGCGCACGTCGTGCGCCTGAGCCCGGAACGCGCGGCGGGATTGGCCGACATGGTACGGCGGCTGGCCCCCGCCTGGGGGCTGGTGTTGCTGATCGAGCCGCCGGACGCGGGATGGCTGTTCGAGACGGTGGGGCGGCCCGATACGGGCATCCTCGTGCCCGATGCGCACCTGTTCTGCGATTGGGTTATGAGGCCGGACGCCCTGCTGCGCACCTGCGCCGTCGACATGGTCGAGTTATCCCGTTTCCGTGAGGGACTGCTGGCCGCTCTGACCGGTGTCGGGCATATCCGGGTGACGACCGGAGCCGGCACCGATCTCACCGTCATGCCCCGGCACTGGAATGCGACGGATGGCGAGGTGTTCACCGCACCGGTGGAGTATGTGGCCTCGGGCGTTATCGTGGTGGACGGTTGTGCCTATTCCGGCCCGCCCGAGCGACCGTTCACTCTGCGCATCGAGCGGGGACGGGTGGCGAATGGGGCCGATCTGAGAGATGACGACCCTCAGCAGCGCATGGCAGCCGCCGATCTGTCGCGGGACGAGCACGCGAATGTGCTGGCCGAGCTGGGTATCGGCATCAATCCCGGCGCACTGTGGAATGCCGACGTGATGGAGGCCGAACAGGCCCGGGGCACCTGCCATTTCGGCTTTGGCGGCAACGTGTCCTATGGCGGACAGGTGGCGTCGTCGTACCATTTCGATCTGGTGATACGCCATCCGACTATCACGGTCGATGGACGCGTGCTGTGCCGCCGGGGAGTGTGGATGCTCTAACCGGACCACCACACGGCCCCCGACCCGGAACGCCGGCTCGAGGACGAACGATGGACAAGCTTCTGAATCTGCTGCGGCCCGACCGTCGACGCAGCGCGCCCACGGCCCGAGAGGGGACGCCGGAAGAAGACGCTAAGCGCGATCTGTTGACGACGTACGGTCCCATGGTGCGGAGCGTGCTCAAGGCGCTCTGCGATACCCGCTATCATTCCTGTTCGGTGGTGGGGCCGGAGTGGATCGGGCGTAATGCCCCCGGCCACAAGATGACGCCTTTGTTACGTTGGTCGATCTGTTACACATTGTCGCAGCCTGACGAGCAGGGCGTGGCGCCGGGCACAGAGCGTCGCGCCCTGCTGGATGTATCGCTCCTGGTGGACGGGGAGGGAAGTCCCCGCTATTTCCTCTGCCGGGGTATCCGACACGCGCACCCGTTGCGCGCCCGCCTGGATGCCGATAGCCTGGCCGGGGCGCTGGCGCGGATCGACCCGGCCGTATCGGATGATGCGCTTTGGTGACTTGACCCGACGGCGACATTCTCTATACTGTGGATGATCTGATGATCCCGGCCAGACGCTGACGACACGGCCGACGAACCTCATGACGAAGAGATGGCCCTCACACCCGTGCGGCCATCTTTTTTGTTTCGACAAGCCCGGCTCGAACCCACTTCGGTATTGACCTCTCGACGCGTTTCCCCCCTGCAACGCCGTTCTGGCCCGCCCGTTCACTTTGCCCATGCCTCTGTCGGTGGAGCCATTCTGCACGACGTCCATGTGGCCGGGGATCCTTTGCGATAGCGCCTGTGCTTGCAGTCTGAACGATCGCGGAGGGACGGCGTGAAGGGAGCGGATATCCGTGCGTGGGGCAAGGCGTGAAGGGAGCGGATATCCGTGCGTGGGGCAAGGCGGTCACCCGGATCGGGGGCGGAATGCTCCCGATGTCCATACTTTTAGCCGGGCAACCGGATACCTCCCATGCCCATGCGCGGTGAGGGGCTGCAGGCCATGCGAGTCTATCTGGGTGCGTTACGCTGAGAAGGGAGGCGGTTATGGCGTCCGGCACCATCGTCGAGCGGGCCAGAGGCTGGGAGGCGCCCCGTGGCATCTCTATTCTGACGGCGGTGAATCACAAGATCGTCGGTATGCGCTGGATCGTGACGGCGTTCGTGTTCTTTTTCCTGGCCGGCATCCTGGCGCTCACCATGGTGACGCAACGCTCACGATCGACCATGGATCTGCTTTCCGCCGATCACCATAATCCGTTCTTTACCATACACGGCATGACGATGATGCTCTTTTCCGCCGTGCCGATCATGCTGGGGCTGGGGCTCTACTTTGTGCCGCTGATGATCGGTTCTCGCGATGTGGCCTTTCCGCGGCTGAACGCCTTTGGCTACTGGGTCTATCTGTTTTCTGGCGTCGCCACCTGTATCTCCCTGTTCATGGAGACGGTGCCCGATGCCGGTCAATTCGACTATACGCCCCTATCGGGCCCTATCTATTCGCCGCAGATCGATGTCGATTTCTATGCGCTACCGATCTCGTTTCTGGGAGTGGCCAATCTGGTGGCCGCGTTGACCCTCATCATCACCATCCTCAAGATGCGCGCTCCGGGCATGGCCGTCAACCGCATGCCCACCTTTGTATGGTCCATCTTTATTGCCTCGCTGATGATCATCTTTGCCATGCCCCCGCTGATGCTGACCACCATCATGCTGGCGCTGGATCGCATTGTGGGCACCCACTTTTTCAACGTCCAGTTTGGCGGGCAAAGCTTTCTGTGGCAGCGCCTGCTCTGGTTCTTTGACCATCCCGAGGTGTATATCGTTGCCATTCCGACCTTTGGCATGGTCTCGACCCTTTTGCCCCCTTTTGCGCGTCGACCTCTGGTGGGTTATCTGCCCGTGGTGCTCTCACAGATCGTCATCGGCATCGCGAGCCTGGGGTTGTGGGTCCACCACCTGTTCGCCGGTGATTCTTCGATGTCGGGCATGTCCTTTTCCGCGGCGGCCGGCATGGCTATCGCCGTGCTCGGCGGTGTGCAGATATTCTGCTGGATCGCCACCATCTGGACGGGGCGCGGGCTCCTGCTCCCCGTGCCGTTCCTCTGGGCGGCGGCCTTTATCCCCCTGTTCGTCATCGGGGGCATTGCCGGTGTGATGGCCGCCCCGTCGCCGCTCGATTTCCAGATGCACGATGGCCGGCTCGTGACGGCGCATTTTCATGATGTGCTGGTGCCGGGAGCGGTGTTCCCGCTGTTTGGCCTGCTGTACTACTGGTTTCCCAAGGTTACAGGGCGCATGTTGAGCGAGCGGCTGGGCCGTTGGAGCTTTTGGCTGGTCGCCATCGGCTTTTATGGGACATTTTTCACCGTGCGCTTTATCGGATTTACAGAGCTCCCGTGGCGGGTGCATACCGATATGCCCGGACGCGGATGGGATGCGCCCATGATGATCGTCTCGATCGGCGCGCTGATGCTGGGCACCGGCTTTTTCCTTAGCCTGGTGAATGCGGTCAAGAGCCTGCGGGGCGGTGATCCGGCCGGCGACGACCCCTGGGAGGGCGGCACGCTCGAATGGGCGACGGCGTCTCCCCCCGATGTCTACAATTTCCGCCGGATTCCCCGGGTGGAGCGTCGTATGCCGCTCTGGTATCGGATGGAGGAGGAGGGAAAAGAGAGCGAAGCCTATGAGCTGTCGGTCGAGGGGCGGGAGACACTGGGGACCTCTGTGCTGGATGCCGAGCCGATCCAACGCCTGCAGGTGTCGGGGCCGTCCATCTGGCCGCTGATGACGGCCATCGGGGGCGCCATCGTGTTCTTTGGCGTCATCGCGACCGTGGCGCTGGTTCCGGTGGGCGCGTTCATCGCTTTTGCGTCCGTTGTGGCCTGGAACTGGCCGGGTCGCCATCGTGAGAAGGAGCGGGCAGGATGAGCGAGGCGTCTGTGCGGGTCATCCCGACCGATGATCTTGTGATCAACGAGAACAGCCCTCGTGCTCCGTTGTGGTGGGGGATGGTGTGGCTGATCATCATCGAGGCAATGGTATTCCTCGGGCTCATCGTCAGCTACTTTTATCTGCGTTACTACGCCCCAACCTGGCCGTTGGGCGACATCGAGCCGCCGGAATTGACGCTGCCCACCATCAGTGCTCTGACCCTCTGGATTTCGAGCGCGCCCATGTGCCGGGCAGATTCGAGCATCCGAAAGGGGGATGTGAAAAAGCTCAAGATCGGCCTGGCGATATCCTTCGCGCTTGGACTGATCTTTCTGATCCTGAAATATATCGAGTACAGCGGATTGGACTATAACTGGGCCACAAACGCTTACGGCTCTATCGTATGGGCCATTACAGGGTTTCACTCGGCCCACGTGCTTGCGGTACTGCTCGAGACGGTTGTGGTGTTTGCGGCGGCATCTCGTGGCTACTTTTCGGCGCACCGTAACCTGGGCGTGCGCATCAACGGTCTCTACTGGCACTTTGTCGTCGCCATCTGGGTGCCTCTCTACGTTACCCTCTACCTTTCCCATCTCGTGCTGCAACCACGGTAAGGGGAGAGGTCTTTTGGCAGCGCTGTAGGAGCGCTCGATCGGCTCGAACCGGCGGTGGTACGGGTTGCGCTTTTCAGACGCCGTAATCGGTGCGGCCGGAATTGGCCACGCCCGATATGAAAATAACCACACCCGGCGCTGAGGCTGTCGTCTTGTATACATTGCAGCGTCGTCGGTAAGGTACGTGTATCGGTATGAGATGTGTCCTCTAGGAGTGGAGTATGTGTCGAGGAGGAAAGATGGTTTTTCGATTTCTGATCGTTGCTCTGGTGCTCGCCACGCTGACGGCCTGTGCGATGGGGGCGGAGCCTTCACCGACCCCGCCCGGGGGAGTGCCCATCGAAACACCGGTAGCGGATGAGACGCCCACTATGGACGAAACACCCGGAATGGATGAGACGCCCGCAATGGACGAGACGCCCGCAATGGACGAGACACCCGGAATGGATGAGACGCCCGCAATGGACGAGACACCCGGAATGGATGAGACGCCCGCAATGGACGAGACGCCCGGAATGGACGAGACACCCGCAGTGGATGAGACGCCTGCAGATGGGGGCGAAGAGGTGGATGAGGCTGCTTTGATCCAGACGGGAGGCTCGGTTTACGCTGCTCAATGTGCCGGCTGCCATCAGCCCGACGGCGAGGGGATTCCCGATACCTACCCGGCGCTGAATCAAGAGTCTGATGTAATCGATGAGGACCCTACCGAGATCATCCAGATTGTCCTGCAGGGCCGGGACAACATGCCGTCGTTCGCCCAGCTCTCGGATGAAGAGATCGCCGGGGTGCTCTCGTATATCCGCAGCGAATGGGACAACGACGCAGCGCCGGTGATGCCTGCCCAGGTGGCCGAGCAAAGGTGATGAGGGACTGAATCGCACGCTGCCCCTGTGTGGCCAGAAAAACAGAGCCCCCTCATTCGTGAGGGGGCTCTGTTGTCGCCCATCGATCAGGCCGTCTGCAGATAGGTCTGTTCGAGTTCTTCCAACAGATGGTGATAGGCCTCATGCTTGCCGTGCCCGACCACCTCGTGCTCGATGCGGTCGAACCCTTCGACCAGGGCCGCCTGTTGCTCGGCCGTCAGATGCTGATCGGCCAGAGGATAGAGGACCGAATCCTCCTTTTCGATGTGTTGGGTCAGCAACGTCACATACTGGCGCGCATGATCGGTAAAGCGCCTCCCCGCTCCCTCATCGCCCGCGGCATATGCCCGGACGGCCTCGGCCATGCTGCGTACCGTATCACGGCCTATTTTGTGTTCGGCCAGCATCACGCCGATAGGCCCTCCGTCGCGGGGGATCCCCGCCTGCTCCATGGCCACGAAAAGCAGATCCTCCTCCTTGGCATGGTGGCAGCGATCGGTGAATCCCTGGATAAAGTCGATCATGCCCTCCAGATGCTCCATCGACACCGGCTCGCCGTTCTCGAGGCGGCTGGCGACGCGATCCAGTACGCGCAGCATGACCTTGATGGCCTCGTGCTCCTCGATCAGATCGTGTGTCGCTTGCATATTCGCACCCCCTGTACGTCTATATAACTACTAAACGTCCCTATCTATATAGTAGCACACTTGGGGTGCGTGAACTGTAACTTGAATCACATCCCGAGGTGGCCCGGAAGGGGATGCTACAGACCGTCCCACACCATCGCCGGGGGCTCGCGGCGGAATCCCAAAGCCTCCAGCAAGGCGCGGCCGTCGCTATTCAACGGTGGCTCGCCGTTCCAGGTGCGCACCAGCACCCGCCGGGGTTGCGAGCAGATCCCTCCCTCGCGGGTGAAATGCTCCAGACACAGGCGCATGGCCCGGGTGATCTGATCATCATCGGCCTGAGGCAGGGTGCTCCAGCGACTACCGCCATGCTCATAGAGCAGTATGGGCACGCCGTGGTGGATGACCAGATAGTTGGAGGGCAGGCGCGAGAATCGATAGGGGTTGCGCTCGTCCGGCAGACCGGCCGTTAGCGACGAGGCCGCTCCCTCCAGTGCCGGGCCATAGATCACTGCCGGGTCACAGGCGTTCACCAACGTCAGATCGTCTATCTGTTCCCCCTCGGCCGGGGAGCGGCTCCAGGTGCGCAATCGCTCCACCGCCTCGGGCAGGGCGAACTGGACCCCCGGCAGGCCACGAACGAAATAGCCCCGGCGCACCTCACCGCGGAATTCCATCATCTGATACTGTCGGTAGAGGGCTCCCCAGCTCCAAGGGCCCTCTTCATTGTCCAGACACTCGCGGGTGACCACGCCGTAACGCTGAAGAAGCTGTCGCGCCTGGATCTCGGCCCTCTCATCCTCGGAACGCTCTACGCCCCATATGCTCACGCGCCGCACCGGCCACCAGCGCCCGTTCCATGGCGTCGGCGGGCTGATACGGCGTTCGGCGTCGCGGCGGGCCTGGCGCAGGCGCGTCGCAGAGGGGCGGCTTATTGGAGGGGCCGGCCGATTGGCCCGCCACGCGCGCAGATCCTCGTCCAGAGAGGAGCGAATGCCCCGCGATGTCTGCGGCCGCGCCCAGTTTCCGGCCAGCACGCGGCGCATCATCTCGTAGCGGTCACCGGTAATAACACCGGCCAGCAGCAGCTCGACCAGAGACGCATCCAGATCGGTCGCGCTTAACCCCAGGGTGCGGCGGATGTCATCGGCGTAGCAGGCTCCCTCCTGATAGATGAACTCGTACACGGCGCGAGTCGCCTCTCCGAGACGGGCCGGATCCACGACACCCGTCTCCGGATCCATGAACAATCCCCCCTCACCCCGGAAGAAGAGACCGGCCCGAGCCCGGGCGGGGTCTTCTCCCCGGGCGATCCAGACCAGATCGCCCCGAGAGGTCAACTCGTCCAGCCGGGCGGGCGAATAATCGCCGATCCGCGTGGGCAGCAGATCTCGCTCCCACACGACGGCGGGAATCGAGAGACCGCGCAGGCTCTGCAGCACCTCCGGCAACGCTTCCTCCCCATATCGACGATGGGCCGGATGCACCCCCTGCCAGCGCAACAAAAAGTTGGCATAGGCGGGCAACTCGACGGGCTGCACCTCGCGGCGCAACAGGCTCAGCGTGCGCCGATGGATGCGCTCCAGCACGCGCCGATCGCACCATTGCTTCTCCGATGCGCCGGGGGTGAGGTAGCCGGCCACCAGATGGCCCGTATCCACCATCTCTTGCAGGGTCTGATCCAGCCAATCCTCCGGAAAGGCATAGCGCGCCAGCATCTGCTCCCGGATTAACGGGCCGTGGGTGCGGGTCAGCACGCGCAGCAACGTCTCACGGGCCGTTTCGGGCGTGCGATGGGGTTCCAGCAGATCGTGGGGGATGGCGATGGGCGGCTGTTCGGGCAACCCAAAGCCGTCACGGTAGCGCCAGTAATCCTCCGCCGAGATCCAGCGGCGCTGTGCTCCCTGCGCGGTGGGCACCTCGACCTCCAGCGCGCGCCCTTGAGCGGCCAGTTGCAGCAGCCAGGCGCGCCCCTCGCCCATGCAGCGCTCGACGATTTCATCGGTCGTGAGGTCTCCCAGATCGTGCAGGATGACGGCCAGCTCCTCGGCGCTGCGGGCGCGATAGCCCTCGGCCAGGTGACGGATCTCTTCTTCTACACCGGAGATGGCCTCAGGTCGTAGCAGATCGGGAAGGAGCTCCTGATCCAGCAGGTCACCGAGAAGCTCGCGATTCAGCGAGAGGGCCTGCATCTGCCGCTCGGCACGGGGCGTATCGTCTTCGTACATCTGGATGGCGATGAAATCGAACAGCAGCCCCGCGGCCACGGGGGAGGGCACCACGGTTTCGACGGTATGCACGCGAATGTCGCCTCGCTGGATGGCGGCCAGGACACCCATCAGGTGCTCCAGATCCAGCACATCTCGCAGGCAATCCCGATAGGTCTCGGTGAGAATGGGGAAATCGTCGAACCCCCTGGTTGTGGCCAGTAACTCTCTGGCGCGCATGCGCTGGACCCAGAAGGGCGTGCGCTTGTTGCCGCCGGTGATGCCGGGAAGAAGCAGGGCGCGGCTGGCGTTCATCCGAAACTGGGCGCCAAACAGCGCCGAGTTGGGAAGCTCCAGCAACAGGCGCTCACGGGCTTCATCGGGGCCCATAATCTGTACCAGATCGACGGGCGGCTCGCGGTCGGCCCGCAAAAAGTGGAACAGGATGCCGTCATCGTTGACCTGAGTCTCGACCTGCCAGTGTAATTGTTCCTGTAGCGCGTGGGTCAGGGCTAATGCCCAGGCGCTGTTGATGCGTGAGCCAAAGCACGAATGCACCACCATACGCAGATCGCCCATGGCGTCGTTAAAGGTCTCGACCACGACCGTGCGATCCGACGAGATCGTGCCTGCGACATCGAGTTGTTGCCGGACATACAGGATGGCGTTGCGCGCTGATGCGCCGTCCATGGCATAGTCGCTTATCAGCCAGTCGATAACGGCCCGGGCTTCTTCGGGGAAAGGGTCGGAAGGATCGTCGGGCAACGGGGGCAGGTCGGCCACACGCTCGGCCAGTTCGCGGCGAAATGCGCCCAGACGCAGCCCCATATGATAATCGCGCCGGGGCGCATCCCCCCGCCAGAAGGGCATGCGTGGCATGCTACCGGTGGCGTCGGTTACCACCATGCGATCATCGTCGATCTCGAGCACGCGCCAGGTGTTGGTGCCCAGGGTGAATACATCGCCGGCCCGCGTCTCGTACACAAACTCTTCATCCAGCGTTCCCAGAGATGTCTCTCCGTCGGCCAGCACGACCCGGAACTGTCCCCGGTCGGTGATGGTGCCGCCGTTGCGCAGTGCCAGCAGGCGGCTGCCGGGCAGCGCCGAGAGGCGGTTGTGTACGCGATCCCAGGCGATGCGTGGGCGCAGCTCACGGAATACCTCGGCGGGATATCCCCCGCCGAGCATCTTGATCACGGCGGTCAACGCGTCGCGGCTGAGGTTTTGGTAGCCATAGGCCTGGCGGACGAGCCGATAGAGAGGCTCGATCTCCCAATCTTCCATCGATACTATGGCGACGATCTGCTGGGCCAGCACATCCAGGCAGTTGTGCGGGGTATAAGTGGGCTCGATATCGCCGTGCAACATACCATGGGCGACGGCGGCGGCATCCAGCAGATCCTCGCGGTGGGTGACATAGATGCGGCCCACGCTGGTCTGGCCGACGAGGTGGCCGGACCGGCCGATGCGTTGCAACCCACGGGCGATGCTGCGCGGCGATTGCAGATGGATGACCTTGTCGACTTGACCGATATCGATGCCCAGTTCCAGAGAGCTGGTGGCGATGAGGGCGGGCAGCTCGCCGGCCTTTAGCTTCTCTTCCAGCTCCAGGCGCACCTCACGAGAGACGCTGCCGTGGTGTGCGCGAAAAGGACCGCCGATTCGCCCGGTGCCGAACATGCCCTGCGCTTTGGGCACGCCATCGGATAGCAGGGCGGTGGGCGATCCCGGCGGCACCTCTTCATCCTCCTCCAGCGCATATTGCTCGTTGAGGCGATCGGAGGCGCGCTCGGCGCCGCGGCGGCTGTTGGTAAAGATGAGGGTGGTACGGTGACGGCGCACCTCGTCCAACACATTGGGGATGAGGGACGGCCAGATAGACCCGCCGGGCAAGCGGCGCAGATCGGGCACCGTCGTGACGACTTTGAGATCCAGCTTTTTCTCGGTGCCGGCATCGACGACGGTGACCTCGCGGGAGACGAGCCGCTCACCGCTCTCGGGATCGGGCTCCCACTCTTGTCCGACCAGAAACCGCGCGACCTCATCCAGCGGGCGCTGGGTGGCCGAGAGCCCGATGCGCTGAAACGGCGCATCGGTGAGGTGCAGCAATCGCTCCAGGCTCAGGCCCAGATGCACGCCGCGCTTGTTGCCGCAGAGAGTGTGGATCTCGTCCAGGATGACGGTATGGATCGAGCGCAGCATGTCGCGGGCGCGCGGGCTGCCCAGCAAAAGATAGAGCGACTCGGGCGTGGTGATGAGGATGTGCGGCGGGCGCCGTACCATGCTCTGACGTACAGAGGCCGGCGTATCGCCGGTGCGCACGGCGGTATGCAGCGCCGGAAGAGGCGTGCCCATCTCGCGCGCCGTACGGCGAATTCCGGCCAGCGGCTCGCGCAGGTTTCGTTCGATGTCGTTATTCAGCGCCTTGAGCGGTGAGATGTAGAGAATCTGCACGCCGCTCAGGTCGGGTTGCTCGGCCAGATCGGAGAAGACGCGATGGATGCCCCACAGAAAAGCGGCCATGGTCTTGCCCGATCCGGTGGGGGAGAGGATCAGAGTATGTTCGCCGCGACGGATGGCCGGCCAGCCCAGCACCTGAGGCGGTGTGGGCTCGCCGTAGCGAGTGCGGAACCATTCGCGCACCGGCGGAGCAAAGGCGCTTAGCGGGTCATCCACGAGGCGGCTCCTTAATAATCTCGGATCACACGACACCGATTAAGGATACAACGCACAGCACCTGGGCGCAAACGGGATCTTATAGGTGGCGCAGCCGTTTGACCGTACGTTATTTTCAGGGCACAATCATAAGGTGCCCCGTGTCGCGTTGCGTACTCGCAAAGCGTTCGGTGCACAGGAAAAGAGGGAGGCGTACACGATGGACGAACTCGTTGAACTCTGGGAGACACCCCTCGATAAAGATAATTACATGATCGCAGGCTGGGATCAGTGGGCTGATGCCGGCGAGATCTCTTCGGGGTTACCCCGCTACCTCATCGAGCATACCGGTGCGCGCAAGATCGGTGAAATCCGGCCCGATACGTTCTATCTGTTTCAGATGCCCGGCACTCACCATTTGATGCGTCCGAATGTGCGGCTGGTCGAGGGATACCGGGAGGAGATGTCGATGCATCGCAACGATCTCTACTATGCCGAACTGGAAGATCGCGGGCTGTTGATCTTTATCGGTGAAGAGCCCCATCAAAACGAAAATCGCTACGCCGATGCGTTTTTCGATATGGTGGAGGCGTTGCAGGTCAAGCGGGTGGTGGCGCTGGGCGGTGTATACGGGGCGATGCCGTATGACAAGGATCGCGAGATCTCGTGCGTATACAGTCTGCCGCGCATGAAAGACGAACTGGACAAATATGCCGTGCGCTTTTCGGATTACGAGGGGGGCACCACCATCGGCACCTATATGGCCCACTGGGCCGAGTTTCGTGAGATCGAGTTTGTGGTGCTGAACGGCTTTGCGCCCGCTTACGAGTTCAGTCAACTCGGTATCGCGTCGCAGGGCATGCGGGTGGAGGAGGACTGGAAGGCCTGGCACGATATCATGCGGCGGGTTGATTACATGTTCCGGTTGCGCCTGGATCTTTCCGATCTGGAACAGCGCAGCCAGGAGTTGACCGAGGCCTGGGATAAGCGCATCCGCGAACTGGAGCAAAAGCGCCCCGATCTGCATATCAAGGCATACATGGAGAGTGTGGCCAAAGAGTTTGTCGAGCGCCCCTTTATTCCGTTGGATGATGCCTGGGATGAACTGAACGACCTTTTTGCCAGTTTGGACGAATAGAGCGCTCGAACGGATTGTCAGCGGATCGAACGAGCAGATCGGCCCCAAAAGCGTTTTCGTTCATTCATCGAAAACGCTTTTGGGGCCATTTTTGTTGCGTTATCCTGTGACGGCCGGTTGGGCTGGCTTGGCCTTGCTGGCCATACGTCGGGCCCAGGCCACGGGGCGGAATCGCCAGGACAGCAGGGCCAGTCGGACGCCCCAGTCAAAGATCATGGCCGATTGTACGCCGGCCAGGCCGAGATTGAGCCGCGTGGCGGCCAGCACGGCGATGGGCACGCGCACCAGCCACGAGCCGATGCCGGTGATCCACATGACCGAGCGGGTGTCGCCGGCGCCGCGCAGCCCTCCTGAGAGGCTAAAGGTGATGGCCATGAGTGGCTGGGCGAGGGCCAGGATGCGCATCGGTGTGATGCCCAGCGAGATGACCTCTTTATCGCTGGTGAATATACCCATCAGGGCTGCCGGGAACAGGATCGAGATAATCGTCCACGCCAGCGAGAACGTAAAGGCGATACGCATGGCGCTGAACACACTGCGGCGGGCACGATCAGGATCGCCCGCGCCGATATTTTGCCCACAGAGGGTGGTGGCGGCGGTAGAGAAGCCAAACGACGGCATGGTGTTCATCGATTCGATGCGCTGTACGATGACGTGCGCGGCATATGCGGCGGTGCCCAGGCTGGCGATAGAGCGGGTATAGGCCGTCATGGCAAAGCGCATGAGCAGTGTCTCGCCGCCGGCCGGCAAGCCGATGTTTAGAATCTGCTTGAGCACCTCACGATCGGGGCTCGATAACACGCGTTTTAACAACAGGTTGGCCCGTCCGCGACGCAGGATGATGATGACGGCCAATCCTCCCGCTCCGTTTGCCGTGGCCGCGGCGATGCCGGCTCCCATAACGCCCAGCGCGGGGATGGGGCCCAGGCCGCGGATGAGGACAAAGGAGAGCACCAGGTTCACCAGGTTGAGTCCGCCCATCACCGCCATCGGTGTGCGGGTGTCGCCGGCGCCGCGCAAAGAGGCGTTACCGATGAACAAAAGGGCCATCAGCGGGAGAGTGACGCTCACACAGACCAGATAGATGCCGCCCATCTCGACCGCGGCCGGCTCGGCGCCCATAAGCACCATGCTCGTCCGGCTGAGGGGCATGAGGAGCGCCATAGAGCCGAACCCCAGCCCGAGGCCTATCAGCACGGCCTGTTCCAGCACACGAGCGGCATAGGTCTCATTGCGTGCTCCTATAGCCTGTGCGACCAGGGCCGTCGTGCCGGTGGCTACGGCGGTGAAAAAAGTCGTGGCCAACATGGTAATGGTCGAGGCGATACCGACGGCCGTCAGCGCAGCCGCCCCCAGGTGACCCACCAGCATGGTATTGACAAATCCCACCAGCACGGCCAGGATTTGTTCGCCCACAGAGGGCATGGCCAGTTTCAGTACTTCGCTGCGAATCTCTTGGGAAGAGGCGGCTCCCTCCTGGAGGGGACGCGACGATCTATCGGAAGATTGTGGGTTCAACGCCATCCTGCTATGTAGCTCCTGTCGTCAATAATCGGCCGTCGAGGCGGCCGGAGTGCAGGCCAAAATATGACCGGTCGAAACGGGCAGAGACTCAGGACGGGTGGGGAGGGACCAGCAGGGCACGCAAGTTCTTGGCCACGCGGGCGCAGGTACTTCCGATGTGCACCAGCGGTGATGCCGTGCGGCCGTGTACCTGGCCGTGGGCCAGGCTGCTCATAAATTCGCCGGGCCCTTCGAAGGGGGGCATCTCGACATAAACGCCGCCGATCTCGAACCCTTGATGGGCATCACTGCCTGCGCCCTGAAGCAATCCCCGGGTACGCGCCAGGCTACGGACCTGATCGTTGTCGATGGAAAAGGTCACCCGAGCGTTGAGTACCTCGAGAATATCCACATCGTCAATGATCTCTAGCAGGGCATCGAGCCCCAGAGCCGATTTGCGGGCGCGATCTATAGGGTGGGGGACGTACACCAGGCCCCCTTGTCGGCGTATTTCCTGCACCGTCTCGCGGGCGGTGCGGCCGGGAGCAATCTCCTGGTGGAGAAAGAGACCGATGATCTCCCCCTCTTGTGTCGTGATCTCTTCGCCGACGATTACCGGAATGGGGGAAAGCCGGGCGACGTTTAGAGCGCCCCGGATCGTATTGTGATCGGTGATCGCTATGGCGCCCAGCCGCCTGCGACGGGCCCAGCGCACCACATCCTGTGGTGTGGTGAGCGAGTCGGGCGAATAGCGGGTGTGGATATGCATATCGACTCTCACGCGGACATCACCTCCCCGTGAATTTTCCGGATCGGCAAAAAGAGTATAAGCATCTTGATGCGCCGTGTCCAAACCGGCGGCGAATCGTGCCGGCGCGTCGATGGGTTGGATGATCTGTGAAGGAAAATGTGCATTTAGTGCAAAATGCGTATTGACAGCTTCGGCTATATCCGCTATAATGCCTACAGTGAACAAGATGTTCACATTCTGAGGCTCGTGCCTGCTGCATCTCAATGACGTCTATCGAAGCATCTATCCAAGGAGGATGATGTACTGACCGCAGCAGAATATCCAACCGCCCATACAGGTTGGATTTTTTTGTTCCCGAGCATAAAAAACCCGACCCGGAGCCGCCACTCCGAGCCGGGTGCTCGGAAACAGACAGAATAGGCCTGTCCGCTTCCGACTGCACTCCGAATTATAGCCTCGACGGCCTATCCTGTCAATCATATGGTGATGCATATGATGATGGCAGGATGGGCCTTTTTTGTTCGATCGGCATGGTCACTCTGCCGGAAGATATGTTTCAGACCTTTTCTGGCCGAGAGCATAGGCGGCATAGTGCCATTGTTGATTCTATTCGCCGCCGGGACGACCTCAAGGCTTTAGAGCAAGTTCCTCACTTCACAGTACGGTAAGAACTGTGTCGTTAAACAAGGGAGAAAGAGGGTAAGGCCATTAACGTCCTTCTCTGTCCAGAGTGATCGTGGCAGAGCGCGGGACACCGAGATTCACCAACCTCGGTTCGAGGGGTTCGAGCAAGGTCGTGATCGATGCTGTTCCGTCTTTGACCAATCTCTGGAGGAGATTTATGGAGTCCAAGAACACAACGCGCCGTGACTTTTTGCGTCTATCCGCCTATGCGACTGCCGGAGTCGCCCTGGCGGCATGTGCTCAGCCCTCTACCCCTGAGGAGCCGGAGGCCCCCGAGGCCCCCGAGGCCCCCGAGGCGCCGGAGACTCAGCCCACGGCCGCCCCGCAGGAGGTTGCCGAGGAGCCGGGGGAGGCCGAAGAGCCCGAGGCGCCGGCCGAGGCGCCGTCCAAGTACAACGAGTCGCCCATGCTGGCCG
>JBMNOI010000018.1:0-38965 GCA_050942995.1 Anaerolineae bacterium | reverse complement strand
CACACGCACATCGAACCGAATCGTCGAGGCGTCCACCCGTTCATAGTCCGCCGTGCTCTCGACGACCTCGTACTCGCGCCAGCGGAACAGGTTCTCGATGACTCGAATCGTCACCGCCTCGTCCTCTTTTTGATTGCGCAGGGTGATCTTGTAACTCTCCTCGATGCTGCGCTCGCCCAGTGTCCGAAACTCGGTCTGCACCCGCTCACCCACCAGATCGAAGGCGTTGCCCAGGGTCAGCGAAAGGCGCTCGTTACGGGCGGTATGGTCGATGGCATCTTCGCCCACCAGTTCGGCGCCGCCGGCCGTATCCTCTTTATATACTCGCACCACTCCCTTGGGCAGGGCGAGCCCCAAACCGGCCTCTTCACTGTTGACGAGCTCCAGGCGCACCTCCACCTTTCCTTCGCTCTGAGCGCCATATTCGGCATCGACGATGGGGCGTCCCCCCAGGTAGAATCGTGGCGAGGCCTCGAACACGTACACCTTTTCGACGGCCACCTCGGTGGCCGAGATGAACTCGATCTGCTTGGTCTGTCGATCGGCCACCGTCACCGGCCGGGCCACCTCGTACACGTGGTACTCGAACAGGTCGCGCGCTTCCACCGCCGGGCTGGCCATGGGCATCGGCTCCGCGTATAGTCTTTCCTCCTCCACCATTGCATAATAGGTGCGCGGAGCGCGATGGACATCCCCTGCCACCAGTTTGAGTCGGGCATCCGAGTAGGTGGCGCCGCTGCGGTTATCCACCGTCACCCAGCCGTTCAGGTCGATGGTGGTATCGTCGGGAGATAACATGGCGATATAGTCGGCGTGCCAGCCGATGCCGGAGGTGAGATAGGTCACCCGCACCTCCTGGGCGCCGGAACCGGCGGCCTGCAGGAGCCATACCAGCGTCGGCCGGGTGATGAGCCCCTCGGGCAGACGGGGAAAGGAGAACTCTTGTACGCTATCCAGGCGCACCACCTTGATGCCGTCCGCCGTGGCCAGAATGATATCCCCCGCGCCGGAGAGCAGGGTGCCGGTATACACCGTGCCGTCCTCCGTCGTCAGCGAAATCTCGTGATCGATATAGCGCTGCAACAGCTTTTGGCTGTCCACCAGGTCATACTCGTAATTCTGCTCCAGCACTACGGTGCCCTGAGGGTCGGTAAGGGAAACGAAATGCACGCTGGTCGTATCGATTCGTGACGCCACATCGGTATAACGCACCACATTGGTTCCCTCGTCCAGATCGACGGTGCGCACCTCTTTGACCAGCCCCATATCCTGATTGTATACCGTCAGCTCCACCGTCCCGGCCTCCTGTCTCATGGCGCGCGCATCCTCTTCACCCACGACGGGGGCGTCGGTCTCGTCGTCAACGACCTCGTCGTCCACCGGCAGCACATTTGCGGCGGGCGGGACTGCCGCGGTCGGCGTTACCGTCGGCGCCGCCGTGGGTGTGCGCGTAGGAGGACGCGGCGTCGGTTGCTGAGCCAGGGCGGCCGCCGTCATCGACAGAATGAGGAAGAACGCCAGAACACCGATAGATAGCAGCCTTTGCTTTGACATCGCATGCCTCCTTGCGTGAGCAACAGGGTTCTCTATTCATGACGGGTTTCGGCGCTCCCGTGTTCCGGCAGATCCTGTGACCGAGCATGAAAAAAAAGCCCCCATCTTTTGATGCGCAGATGAGGGCATTATACAAGCGAGCAGATGAAAAACAAGAAGATCAGGCGAACCCGACGACACGCAAGGTGATAAAGGTGATGACCATACCGACAATCCCGCCGGCGACGGTCTGCATCACGGTGTGCGCGCCGATCTTGACCCGCGCCCAGGCCACCAGAGGGATGAGCAGCAACAGGGGCGTCGAAGCGGCACCGAGGGCGGCGATGACGAGCATGACGCTCACGGCGATGCTGGAGACATGCTGGCTGATCTTCCACCACAGGGTCACCACATGGTTGAACAAGATCAACCCCAGGCCGCTCAACGTCGCCACGAGCAGCGGGCGCGGCCCGTCAAAGAGCAGGAGGGCGGCCACCGGCAAAGCGCCGGCCAGGAACGAGGCGATAATGAGGACCGGCTGGAGCCGCTCCTCACGCCGCGAGATGTGCCAGTCGCTGATGTGTCCCTTGCGCATCTGCCGGGTAAGCACCAGCAGCATACCGGTGATGGTCGCCGCACCCAGCAAAAAGGCCCACACCAGACCGCGTTTCCAGGAGATGGGATCGCTCAACCCCATCACCAGTAGCATGGGAGCGACGACATAATGGGGGCCGAAAAAGCGTGAGATAATGACGGCAGTCCGTTCAGACCAGCGGATCTCACTGATGACGGTGCCGGCAATAATGAGGGCACCACCGGCAATGGCGGCCGGCGTCATGACATCGCCGGCCAGTAATACGCCGAACAGAGCGGCAAACACCGGCTCGCCGGTAAAGATAAGGGCGGTATGCGTGGGAGTCGTAAATCGTTGCACCGCGTTCTGTACGGCAAACGCCACCGCCGTGGCCAGAATACCGGTGAAACCGGCGGCAGCCCACACCGGCGGCGTCGGCCACGCAAAAGCGGGCTCGACCAGCAGGCTCACTACCGCGCTGAGCACGGCCACCGTGGCAACCTGCACAATGGTGAGGGCCAGGGGATCGACCCGCGGCGCAAACGCGCTGACACTGACGATATGAGCGGCGAAGGAGAAGGCGCAGGCCAGAATCAGCAGGTCTCCCCGGGCAATGCTCAGAGAGTGATTCAAAGTGAGCAATGCCAGCCCTACTGTCGCCAGTGTGACGCCCAGCAGCGCCTCTCGCGCGGGTTGGCGCCGAAGAACCAGCGCCGAAAGTATCGGCACAATGACCACCGACAGGCCGGTGATGAATCCGGCCTTGGAGGCGCTGGTATATTGCAACCCCATAGTCTGAAGGCCGTAGCCGACGAACAGAAAAAGGCCGATGAGGACACCGGCAACCACCCCGCGACGTCCCAGCGTGGCGAGGCGTCGCCAGCCGATCATGAGCAACACCAGCGTCGCCAGGGCAAAACGCACCGTCAGAAAACGAAAGACGGGGTAAAGAGATACCGCGTCTTTAACCATGACAAAAGTTCCTCCCCAGACCACAGTGACCATGAGGAGGAAAAGATCGGCGGTGATTTGTTTGCGTTTTTCCATGTTGTCCCGATGTAACGATAAAGTGTGATCGTCTATTGCACGGGGCATCAGCCCTGCAACACGTTGCGTACTGTTTGATACAGGCTCTCAGCGCGGAGATCGGTCAGGGTATAACATTGCGCGCCTAGTTTGTCGGCCAGCTCCTGGGCCAACCCTCGATCCAGTGACTCGTGCTCGGTATTGATGACGACAGAGCGGATATGGTTCGCAGCGAACATATCGGCGACGAGCAGCGCCTCTTCTCGCGGAGGCATTCCCGTCATCGATACATTTCCGGCCCCATCGGTCAACACGATCATGAGGGGCATGATCTCGCGATTCTGTCTTTTCTCGCGCTCGATCACCTGGTAGGCCAGCAAGAGGCCGGCCGAGAGGGGCGTCTTGCCCCCCACCGGAATCTCTTGCAGCGCGCCTTTGGCCATCTCGACACTGGAGGTAGGTGGCAGCACCAGATTGGCGCGATCCTTCTGGAACGAGATCATACTCACCCGGTCGCGCTTTTGGTAGGCATCCACCAGCAATGACATGATGGCCCCTTTGGTGGCTTCCATACGCTCGGCGGCCGCCATGGACCAGCTCGCATCGACGGCAAATACCACCAGGTTGGCCGACTTGCGCACTCGTACCTTGCGTTGCACGTCTTCATCAGCGATGGTCACGGCGCGCCCATCGTGCTCGCGCCGCACCTGATAAAGCGCTGCCTGCCGCACGGTGGCATCCAGGGCGATATCGTCATAGCGCCCGAGAGCCGAACGCGCATAGATGTAACGCCCGCGCTTGCGCGTGGTGATCGTATAGCTGCGGCGACCGGCGCTGTGACGCGACAATCTGTCCAGCGGAGTATCGAGTCGACGGGGGGCGAACATGTCGCCCACGTTCGCCGGCATATCGTTGCCCCGCGAGGGGTTCAAAGGTTGAGCGTCGGCATGATGCCCGCGCATGGGCATTTGCTGCGTCGAGCTCTCGTCATCAGACGAGGTCTCTTCGCTCACCTCTACCGTTTTTTTTTACCCTCGGCCAGGACCTCTTGCCCCTCACTCTCTCGCGCGGAATCCAGCTCGCCCCGAGCCTGTTCCAGGCGCTGTTCCAGCTTTTCCAGCCGTGTCCGGGTCTCTTCAAAAGGCCGCCGGCGCAGACGATGGGGCAGAGCCAGCTCCGCCGCTAGCAGGATATCGGTCTCGTGAATGCGATCTCGTCCCTCAAAGGCCGCCTGAGCGATGGCCGTTTTGAGGATGACGATATCGGCGCGATGGCCGTCGACCTCCATCTCGCTCATAAGCTGGGCGATGACGTAGAGGTCGTCATTCTTATAGGTAACTCGCGGCAGCAACTCTTGCGCCTGGGCGATGCGCTGCGACAGCCTGGCCTCCACCTCACACCATTCGGCGCAAAAGCCCTCCGGATCGTTCTCGAACAACAGGCGACGGCTGAGGATATCGACCCGCAAATCGGCATCGAGGATGCCTTGAATGTCCACACACAGAGCAAAGCGATCCAGCAGCTGAGGGCGCAACTCGCCCTCTTCGGGATTCATGGTTCCCACCAGAATAAACCGCGCCGGATGCGAGAAAGAGATGCCCTCGCGTTCGACGACGTTCACGCCCATCGCCGCCGAATCCAGCAGCAGGTCCACCACATGATCATCCAGCAGGTTGACCTCGTCCACGTAGAGCAGGCCGCGGTTGGCCGTGGCCAGTACGCCGGGCTCGAAATGGCGCTCTCCCATCTTGATGGCGCGCTCGATATCCAGCGTGCCCACCACACGATCCTCGGTAGCGCTCACGGGCAGATCGACAAAACGCGTCTGGCGCCGTACGGATGGAAGCTCTTCTCCCGCCCGCACCCTCTCGCGGCAACGGTCACACATCTGCTCGGTATGTCGCGGGTGACAATGGAAGGGGCAATCGGCCACCACCTCGATCTCGGGCAGCAGTGCCGCCAGCGCGCGGGCAGCCGTAGACTTGGCCGTGCCCCGTTCGCCACGAATCAACACGCCGCCGATCTGTGGGCTGATGGCGTTCAGAATAAGGGCGCGCTTCATGCGCTCCTGGCCGACGATTGCGGTAAAAGGAAAGACTTGCATAAAGACCCCTCTGCTACGGGTTAACACGTCTTCTGAGTATATCGCGGGCATTGGCGGCTGTCAATTTCGCTCCGGGATTCAGAAAAGATGGACGGCATCATTCCCCCGCCTTCCAAAGGCAGACCGCGAACAAAAATCTATGGACGACACCCCGGCGCAACATGAAGGCCATACCGGAGCGGTTAATGAGCGTCCGTCGAACCGGGGGCATCTTTCCGGCCACGCCCATTCTCTGAGCAATCGCCTTTGACGCCCTGCTCCCCACATCACTATAATAGAGTCACGATACCGGGGAGACTACCCGCATAGAACCGCATCGCCGACGAGTCACCATCCCGACCGAAATGCGGTGCGCCCCCGGCATACCTTTTGAAACGAGAGCGGCACGGCATAATATCCGCTCAGGATATGGAGAATCGATTGATGCGAGTATTGGAATCGGTCGCAACGGAATCCCGGGGGAGCTTTCCGTCTCCCGCAGCATGGGACGAGTTTGTCGCCCGCGCCCCAGAGGGTCATCTGCTGCAGACCTGGGCATGGGGCGAGTTAAAGGGGGCCTTTGGCTGGACCCCGCTGCGCTATCTGGTCGAACGCGATGGAGCGCCGGTAGCCGGCGCTCAGGTGCTCTACCGGCGCATCGGGCCGTTTACTTTGGGCTATATCCCCAAAGGTCCCGTGCTGGTGGACGCCGATCCCGAGACCGAAACCGCGCTATGGCACGCCATTCACCGCCGTTCGCGGCGCATGCGCGCTCTGGCGCTCAAGGTAGAGCCCGAATGGGACGACGCCGACCGCACCCATCACGATTGGCTGGCCGGCCATGGCTTTGCCCCCAGCCCCGAATATGTGCAACCCCGGCGAACCATCATGGTCGACCTGTGCGGCGACGAGGACGAGATTCTAGGGCGCATGAAGAGCAAATGGCGCTACAACATTCGCCTTTCGGCGCGCAAAGAGGTCGAGGTGCGCGAAGGAACAGCCGACGATATCGCGGCGTTTTACCGGCTCATGGAGGTCACCGGCGAGCGCGACAATTTCGGCATACATAGCCTGGAGTACTATCACAAAGCGTACGACCTGTTCGCGCCTCACGACCGCGTGCGCCTGTTTCTGGCCTACCATCAAGATCGGCTGCTGGCCGGCCTGATGGCCTATGCCTTTGGCCGTTACGCCTTTTACATGTATGGCGCATCCGATAATGAGGGCCGCGAACTGATGCCCAACCACGCGTTGCAGTGGCGGGCCATGCAGTGGGCCCGCGAAAAGAGTTGCGTGCGATACGATCTCTGGGGCATCACCGATTCGGACGAAGGGCCGTCCGCCGCGCTGGCCGGGGTAGAGCGCTTCAAAGCCGGCTTTGGCGGAGAGATAGTGCGTTATGTGGGCGCCTATGATTATGTCTATCTACCGCCGCTCTACTGGCTCATGAGGCAGGCGTGGGCGCGACGTCGGGCCCGGTCCGCCGCCATAGGTGGCTGAGCGACGATCCGCAACAGCACCATCATCCGGCACAGGGGCAGGCGGCCAGCTCCAGCCCCACCTGAGCGTACAGCGCCTCGATTTGATCGGCCACCGCCTCCCAGCTATAGGTACGCGCGATCTGTACGGCGCGCTGCGCCAGCCGTTCTCGCAGATCGTCGTCGCAAAGCAGTTGCTCCAGCCGATCGGCCAGAGCCTTCGGGTCGCGATCCGGCACCAGATAGCCCGTCTCGCCGTCGCGCACGGTGTAGGTCAGCCCGCCCACGCGCGAGGCGATCACCGGCGTGCCGCAAGCCATGGCCTCCAGCGCCACCATGCCGAACGACTCGTACAATGAGGGCATGACACACACTTCGGCGGCCGAATAATAGTAGGGCAGATCCTCCTGCGAGCGCGACCCCACAAAGATCACCAGGTCATCGAGGCCCATCTCGCGGCGAATATCATGCAGGCAGTGATCGTCCATCATGGCCTCCAGATGGCTTTCACGATCCCCGCCGATCACGGCCAGGCTCAGATCCTGTGCCCGGCAAGGACGCAGGCGCCGCGTCAGTTCACACATGGCCTCCAGCAGCACATCCAACCCTTTGACGGGGTCCAGTCGCCCCACAAAGAGTAACAGGATACGATCGACAGGCAGCCCCAGCCGCTCGCGCGCCACATCCCGCCCTATAGGGCGAAACAGATCCAGATTCACCCCACAGGGGATGACGGCGATGCGGTCGGCCTGCGGCTCATACAGATCGATCATCTGTTGCCGATCCAGCGGCGTCGCCGCCACGATGCGGTCGGCGAAATCCATGATCTCTTGCTCTACCCTGGCACGTTCGTCTGCCTCGCGTTGTGCCGAGTCCTCGGCCACACGGTCCTTCATCCGCCCCAGGGTATGGAACATATGGATGACCGGCACCCCCCATATCGCGCGCAGATCGCGTGCCGAGCGCCCCGAGAGCCAGTAATGGCTGTGGATGAGGTCGTAACGTATCCCCTCCTCGGCGGCGAAACGCTCCACCCCGGCGGTGAATTCCGGCACATAGTCGAACAATTTGCGGCGATCGATCGATCCGGTGGGACCGGCCGGGATATGAATCACCCGCCAGCAGGGCTCGTCCGTCGTCTGGATGTATGGCGCCCGGGCATCCTGTCGTCTCGTGAACACATCCACCTGCCAGCCCCGCCGGCCCAGGTGGCGCATCAATTCTCGAATATAGACATTCATGCCCCCCGTCTCTTTGCCCCCCAGAGCAGCCAGAGGCGAGGTATGCATACTCAACATGGCGATGCGTCGTGTCACTATGTTTCACCTCATACGCAAAGGGGATGGGGCGAACGCCCATCCCCTTTGATCTGTATCCATACAATATATCGGCTTGTGCGACCCTGAGTGGAAAATTCCGCCTCTACAGGCCCTTGCTGGCCATATAGTTGATCAGGTCGGCCACGCGGTTCGAGTAGCCCCATTCGTTGTCGTACCAGCTCACGATCTTGACCATGTTGCCGCCCACAACCATGCACGAAGCGGCGTCGATGATGCTGGAGCGGGTATCGCCCTTGAAATCCATCGAGACCAGCGGCTCATGAGACACGCCCAGGATGCCCTTCATCGGGCCGGCCGCGGCCTCGTCATAGGCAGCGATGAGCTCGTTGATATCACAGGACTTTTCGACCTCGGCGACAAAGTCGACCAGCGACACCGTCGGCGTGGGCACGCGCATAGCCATACCGTCGAACTTGCCCTTGAGATCGGGGATCACCAGAGCCACGGCCTGAGCCGCGCCGGTGGTGGTCGGGATGATGTTCAGGGCCGCCGCGCGCGAGCGACGCGGGTCCGAGTGCGGCAGATCCACCAGGCGCTGATCGCCGGTGTAGGCGTGCACCGTCGTCATGAGGCCCTTGACGATGCCCCAACCGTCGTGCAGCACCTTGGCCGCGGGGGCCAGGCAGTTGGTGGTGCAGGAAGCGTTAGAGATGATGGTGTGCTTGGCGGGATCGTACATGTCCTCGTTCACACCCATCACAATGGTGATATCCTCACCTTTGGCCGGGGCGCTGATGATGACCTTCTTGGCGCCGCCCTTGAGGTGCAGGCCGGCCTTGTCGGCGCTGGTAAAGACGCCGCTGGACTCGACCACGATGTCGGCGCCTACATCGCCCCAGGGAATCTCGCTCGGGTCGCGCTTGGCAAAGAACTTGACCTCACGCCCGTTGATAATCAGGCTGTCATCGGTCGTCTCCACGGTGCCGCCAAAACGGCCGTACACCGAGTCGTAGCGCAGTAGCAATGAAAAGCTGGCGGGCGGGAACAGGTCATTGATGCCGACAACCTCGATATCATCCCAGTAGTTGTCGACCATCGCCTTAAAAGCCTGCCGCCCAATGCGGCCGAATCCGTTGATACCCACTCTGATAGCCATTGCCTACTCCTTTTTTGATTGCAACGCTCGGTAGCCCACCGGACAGGCCTTAATTACCCGTCCGGCAGACATCGCCATTTACCGCTCCGGGCATCCTCCTCGGGGGCTATGCTTTCCGTTCGACATATGCGCCCGTATCAGATGAGCCAGCGCGGCGGTTAACTTCTCGGAATCGTGCCGCCAGGGCATCGTCCGATCCACCAGATCGACCAAAACCATACGGCAGCCGTCGTCATCCTGAAACACCGGCTGCACCATGATGCTATGTGAGGCGGCCGGCAAGTAAAAGTCCACATTGCCGTTCGCCAACACATAGTCGCAAAACCCATTGCCGAGGTGTGCGCTTAGTGCGCGCACATGATCGCCTACGGTGAATCCATCGGTTTCGCCGGGCTGTGTTGCCACGTTACAGATGTACACCTTGAGCGCCTGCGAAACCTGTACGGCGTTGCGAATATCGGATACCAGCAGATTGGGCAAGACGCTGGTGTACAGGCTACCGGGACCCAGTACGATCACATCGGCGTGCAGCAATGCCCGCACCGCCTCCGGATAGCCCTTGGCATCTGCCGGCTGCAGAAACACCCGGTCGATCATGCCACGAGCTTCGGCGATGGCCGACTCGCCCCGCACGAGGCGTGGTTCTCCATCGGGAGTCGCCGGATCTCGCACCTCGGCATAGAGCACGATATCGTTCAGCGACGAGGGCAAGATGCGCCCCCTCACGGCCAGCACGCGGCTCGCCTCGCTCACGGCGCTCTCGAAATCGCCGGTGATCTCGGCCATGGCGGCGATAAACAGATTACCAAAGGTATGGCCGTCCAACCCGGTGCCGCGCCCAAAACGATACTCAAAGAGCTGCGCCATCAGCGGCTCGGCTTCGGCCAGGGCGGCGATACAACGCCGCAGGTCTCCCGGCGGCAGCAGCCCCATATGCCGGCGAAGTGCCCCCGAACTTCCCCCATCATCGGCCACAGTGACGATGGCTGTCAGATGGTCGAATTGCGCCTTGAGGCCACGCAACAGCGTTGACAGACCGTGTCCGCCGCCAATGGCGACGATCGAGAGGTTGCGTATATCCCAATCTTTAATCGGAGAAACCTCTCTCTCTGCAGCGGCATGCGCAGGACTCCACAGTTCTTCAGGATCCTGTGGACCCATTGCCACCTCCCGTGCGGCCGCAGATCAGTCGAGTGGCCGTGATGATGATGTCAGAGTGACTATGCGGCCCTGCTCGTCGGATATGGGCCGAACGTGACGCGATTGTAAGCATGTGTAGAGGCTGCCGGCGACGCGGGAAAGATTCACCGCTCGGCCAGGGCCGATGTGTGTCTACACACGAGAACCTGCACATCAGCCATTTTTAGTATATTCCAACAGGGATTAGAAGTCAAAGACTTTTGCCTGCCGACAGGAAAAATCGTTTACATAACGACAGAATGCAGGGATTATGCGTTTTACCCATTAAAGGGCGCCCCGTATCGTCCCTAAAACATCATCGCCTCGGCGAATTGATACTGAAAATCGGGGCGTCCCGAAAGCTCCAGATACTCGACATGAGATAGAATCTCGACGGTCTCATCTCGCGCCGAGCGCGAAATCAGAGCCATGCGCGCCCCCGAGCCGGCGGCATTCCCCACCGGGATCAGTTCAGCCTCGGTGAAATGCGGGATCAACCCGATGGTGAGCGCGCTCTCGGGTCGAATATAGTTGCCAAAGGCGCCCGCCAGGTACACGCGCTTGACATCGTCGGGCCCTACGCTCAGCTCTTGCATCAGAATCTCGATACCGGCGCGAATGGCCCCTTTGGCGAGCTGAAGCACGCGCACATCGTGCTGGGTAATGGCGATGGTACGCCCCCCCATCCCCCGCTCTCCATCCACCAGGTGAAAGGCACGATGACGCCCCTCGCCCACGATGCGGTCGGCCAGCGCGGCGTACCCGTTATGTCGCAGCGCATCCCCATTCTGTATCAAGCCCGTCGAATCGATCACGCCGGCTCGCAGCAACCCGGCCACCGTATCCACCAATCCCGATCCACAGATCCCCCTGGGCACGGCGTCGCCGATGGTGTGCCAGTGTACCGGATCATCCTTTTCCCGGTCGATCTCGACAAGATCGATGGCGCCGTCAGCGGCGCGCATCCCGCAACTGAGGTGTGCCCCCTCAAAGGCCGGCCCCGCCGCCGTAGAGCAGGTGAGCAGCCGCTTGCGCGAGCCCAGCGCCATCTCGCCGTTGGTGCCGATGTCGATCACCAGCGCCGGCTCATCCTGCCGATGGACATCCGTGGCCAGAAGCACACCCACCGTATCGGCCCCCACCCATCCGGCAATGTTGGGCAGCACCCACACCGCCCCCTCGGGATGCATCGCCAGGCCCAAATGCGCGGCCTCGATACAGAGAGCCGAGGTCACCACCGGAACATAGGGCGATTGAGCCAGTGCCGCCGGATTGATGCCCAAAAACAGATGGTGCATGGTGGTGTTGCCCACCACCGTTATGGCGTACACCGGATCGTCCAGACCCGCGATGCCCGCCGTCTCGGCGATGATCTGATTCATGGCGCCGACGATCTCGCTCTGCATGGTCTGCAGGCCGCCATCCTGGCGCGAGGCGTGATCGATACGCGAGACGACGTCATCGCCATAGCGCGTCTGCGGGTTCAGGCGAGAAGCCACCGCCAGCGGATCGCCCGTCTCCAGATCCACCAGATAACCGACGACGGTGGTCGTGCCGATGTCAAAGGCCATGCCGGTCAGCCGCGCAGGACCCGCGCCCGGCATCACGTCGATAATGCGCTCGTCGACCTGAACCAGGGTGATATGGCCGTCTTGTGCCCGCAAGGCGCCGGGAAGCGCCCGTAACACCCGCAGTGTGGGGCGCGGCATAGGGCGTCCGTCGCGCGTCAATAGCCGCGCCACATTGTCCCAATCCGGAGTCTGCTCGCGCAAGGTGGCCGCCGGAACATGCAGAGTGTGGCGCATCACCCACGGCTCCAGGGGCACGTCTCCTTCGGTTCCCCGGGCAAGGATATTCACCCGTGACCTGCGCGACTCTTCGGGGACCACCACTTCGGTATCTCCCTCGATCACCGCCTGGCAGGCCAGCCGGTAACCTGAGGCCAGCTCCTCGGCGGTCAGGCCACGCTGTTCTAGAGCCGTAGACGCAGACACGCCCCGGGTGACGATCACCTTGCACTTGGCGCAGGTGCCGCGCCCACCGCACACACTCTCGATTTCGACACCGGCGGCCACGGCCGCGTCCAGCAGAGTGTGGCCCGCCTCGACCTCGGTGGTCACGCCATAGGGCTCGAAGCGTATTTTCATGATGCATCCTGTCGGTTGGCGGTCGGCGGAGAGGGGATCTCGGCTTCCCTGTTTCTCAGCCGGCCTTCTGATAGACGATGAAATGAGATAGCCCGAAACATTGCAGAGGCGTACGCTCCAGCGCATAGGTCACAGTGCGCAGCAACCGTCCCACCGCGGGGCGTCGCGCCACAATGTTGTCATATCCGGCAAACACCTGCCGATGCACGACGATGCGCCCCTCCAGGCCATCAAAGAGACGGCGTATTCCCCGTCGGGTATAGGCCCGCACATGAGGCGCCAGTTGATTGCGCCAGCGGTTGGGCAGATAGTTGATCAAGGGGATATTGCCAAAATGGTAACGGCCGCCCCAGTAGGCGCCGTGCGTCTCGAATGGGTACATCCGGTTGGGCACGAACACGATCATATGCCCACCCGGGCGCAACACCCGATACGCATCGCGCACCGCGGCGACATCATCGGGCACATGCTCGAGCACTTCGTGAGAGAACACCACATCAAAAAAGCCGTCGGGGTATGGCAATGCATCCACCGAGGCCTCTTCGATATTCGGCAGCGCGACGCGCGCCTGACGCACTTTATCGCCGTCCAGATCCACGCCGTACACCTGTTCGCTCAACTCGCGAAAGCGTCGCACATATAGCCCCAGGCCACAGCCCGCGTCAAGGATGCGGGCATTCTCCAGCGGCACATAACGGCGGATCAGCGCCACACGGCGCTCCTGCCCCTCTCTCCAAACATAACTGGGATGCCCCAGAACAATCGCTTTATTTTCTGTCGTCATGCTCTCTCCTCTGGCCTGGTATGTTACCATCCGCCTTGCGGAACTGCAAACGCCCCGGGGGTAGTGTCGGCCTGTATCGGCGGGAGAAAGCGCTTTGACCATGCCCCTCCATTGGGATATACTGGCACCCATTATGCGACCTGTGGTGGCCGCAGGATATGGCAAATATCATACGCGATGACGGGTTGCCACAACCACGCGCATAGTCATGGCAGGGGGGAAAGATGCGTGTTCTGATTACCGGAGGGGCAGGATTCATCGGTTCACACCTGTGCGATCTGCTGCTGGAGCAGGGGCATCAGGTCATCGCCATGGACAACCTCATCACCGGAAGCGAGCGCAATATCGCCCACCTGATAGGCCGTGAGGGGTTTGATTTCGTACGGCACGATGTCTGCGATCCGATCCATATCGAGGGACCGTTGGACGCCATCATGCACATGGCCTCACTGCCCAGCCCGGTCGATTATCTGAATATGCCCATCAAGACACTCAAGGTGGGAGCGCTGGGCACACTGCATGCCCTGGGGTTGGCCCGAGCCAAAGATGCCCGCTTTTTGTTGGCCTCTACCTCCGAAGTATATGGCGACCCGCTGGTGCATCCGCAGCCCGAGAGCTACTGGGGAAACGTTAACCCGGTAGGGCCTCGCGGCGTCTATGATGAATCGAAACGCTTTGCCGAGGCCATGACCATGGCCTATCATCGCACTCATGGTCTGCGCACGCGCATCGCCCGAATCTTTAACACCTATGGCCCGCGCATGCGCCTGGATGACGGCCGCGTGGTGCCCAACTTTGTCAGCCAGGGCCTTCGTGGCGAACCGCTCACCGTCTATGACGACGGTTCGCGCACGCGCAGTTTCTGCTACGTCAGCGATCTGGTCGAGGGCCTCTACCGATTGCTCATGTCCGATGAGGCCATGCCCATCAACCTGGGCAACCCTCAAGAGATGAGCATTCTCGAGTTTGCCCGTCAGGTGGCGCGTATTTTGGGCGGATCGATCACCTTTATTACCCCCAAAGACGAACGCACCAAAGACGACCCACAGACCCGCCAGCCGGATATCACCCGCGCGCGATCGGTTCTGGGCTGGCAACCTCAGGTTAGTCTGGAAGAGGGTTTGGAGCGGACCATTGCCTGGTTCCACGAGCAGTTGAACAGCGAATAAAGTCATGACCACGGAATCTATGCAGGCGCATCTGCGAGTAACCGGCCGGTCTTCCGGCTTTGGCAGACGCCTGCGTTCCCGGATGCAGCGGCTGGTGATTCCGCTGCTCATCATCGCGCTGGGGCTCATCATCGCTCGGGGGCCGCTCGCGATGAGCGCCGCGATGGTAGTCGGCGCTATCGGGAGCACGCTGCTTCTACTGCATCCCACCCTCGGCATCTATGCTCTGGCTTTTGCCATCCCCTTTGGTTCTATTCGTCAGGTGAGCATCGCCGGAATCAGTCTGGATGCCACCGACCTGCTGGTGGCCGGCGTCGCCACGGCCTGGATGATGCGTATGCTGGCCGGTGGGCGTCTGCGCGCAGCCCGCGCGCCGTTGACGGGCCCATTGCTCCTCTATATCGCCACCCTCTCGATATCGCTGCTCCAGGCCGAGCAATGGGTGCCGGCTGTCAAGGAACTGGTGAAATGGATCCAGGCGCTCCTGGTGTATCTGTTCATCGCCGGTGAATTGGGGGCGAACCAGCGTCGTATGCTGGTGCTCGTGTTGCTCATCGCCGGGTCGGCTCAGGGACTGTTGGGCATATACCAGTTCGTGCGCCAGGTGGGGCCACCCGGATTCATCCTGATGGGCCGCTATATGCGCGCTCACGGCACCTTCTCACAGCCCAATCCGTATGGCGGGTATATGGGGCTGTTGCTTCCCCTGGCCTACTCGCTCATGTTCGTCCTTTGGCCACGTCGAGGGAGCCGAAACAACGCAGCCTCTGCACAACACCCCCTGTTATGGGTGCTGGCTGTGGCTTCATCGGCCATTATGGGGGCCGCATTGCTGATGAGTTGGTCGCGCGGCGCGCTGCTGGGCCTGGTCGTCGGCATGGGATGGGTCGCCGCCGCCGGAGCAAAGCGCGCCTGGCCGCTGCTGGCCTCGCTCATCCTCGTCGCCGCCCTGGTGGCGCCGTTGATGTCCGCCCTACTTCCCGAAGGATTGGCCTCGCGCCTGGTCGACTCGGTCGCCTACATCGGGGTGGATATCGAAACCGTCGAGGTCACCGATGAGAACTTTGCCGTCATCGAGCGAATGGCCCACTGGATAGCAGCCTGGCGCATGTTCTCGCAAAGCCCCTGGCTGGGCGTCGGCACAGGGCAGTATGCCGTCGTCTATGCCAGTGTCGCCCCGTCGATGTGGGAGGATCCTCTGGGACACGCCCACAACTATTATCTGAACGTGTTGGGCGAGAGCGGATTGCTGAGCCTGGGGACCTATCTACTGTTCATGCTGACGGCCCTGATCGCCACATGGCGCGTCGCCGCCCGCTCTCACGGGCTCGATCTGGCCCTTGCGCTGGGTTCACTGGGTATGCTGGGGCATTTGACGGCACACAACGCCTTTGATAATCTGTACGTCCATGGGATGTACCTTCTCGTCGCCATGCTTTTGAGCATAGCGACTTGGCCCATAGACCCGGAATTCAGGAAAAAGGGTGCTTCGGCCTCTTTATCTGCAGTCGACGGGTCATCTGCATGAGTCGAGGTCGAATGGCACAGAGCATTTTCCGTCTGCGTATGTTCGTTGCCGATAATCGGAGCGAACTGACGCGTTTTATCAAATTTGGCATCGTCGGCGCCATCGGCGCCATCGTCGATTTCAGCGTACTGAATCTGGGCATCCAAGTGTTCGATCTGGCCAAATGGCTGGCCAATACGTTTTCGTTCTCCGCTGCCGTGCTCAGCAACTTTACCTGGAACCGGTTGTGGACCTTTCCCGAATCGCGCTCGAGAGCGATCGCGCCGCAGCTCGGCCAGTTTTTGCTGGTGAACCTGGTGGGCTATGGCATCAACCAGGCCATCTTTCTCTCGCTGGATCATTACGTGTTCGCCGATTGGGGCGCCTGGGGGTACAACCTCTCCAAGGCCATCGCCATCGGCGTGGTGTTGTTCTGGAACTTTGGCATCAACCGCATCTGGACCTATAAAGGAATCCGGTGATGCGCATCGGGATCGATTACACCTCCGCCGTTCGACAGAGCGCCGGTATCGGCCGCTATACCCGCGGTCTGCTGCGCGCCGTCGCGGCGCTGGATCGCCAGAATCGTTACGTGCTCTTTAGCGCCGGACGCGATCCGGCGAATGTCGCCTGGCCGGACAATTTCCGTATCCGGTCGTTGCCCGTCACAGACCGCCACCTGGCCATTATCTGGCAACGGCTGAGGCTGCCCTTGCCGGTCGAGGTGGTGACCGGGCCGTTGGATCTGTATCATTCGCCCGACTTTGTTCTGCCGCCGGTGCTGCGCGCCCGCACGGTGCTTACCATACACGATCTATCGTTCTATCACTATCCCGAGTGTTCGTCTCCACCGCTCCTGCGCTATCTGATGACCGCAGTGCCTCGTTCGGTCAGACGTGCGGACATGGTGGTAGCCGATTCCGAGAGCACGAGGCAGGATGTGATCGAACTGCTGGGGGTGCCCCAGGATCGAGTCGCCGTGGTATATGCCGGTGTCGAGCCCCATTTCACGACAGAGCCCGCCAAAGACGAGGCCGATGTACCGGGGCGCTATGGCATTCGCACGCCTTTTATCCTGGCGGTCGGCACGCTGCAACCGCGCAAGAACTATGCCCGGCTGATTCGCGCTCTGCATCGCCTGCATGAAGGATACGGGCTGCCCCATCAACTGGTTATTGTGGGGGGCAAGGGCTGGCTCTACGAAGAGATCGAACATACTATCGCCGAACTGGGGCTGCAGGAGGATAGGGTGTTGCTGGCGGGATTCGTGCGCGACGAGGATCTGCCGGCGTTGTATCGCGCCGCCGATGTGTTTGCCTACCCTTCACTTTACGAGGGGTTTGGCATCCCGCTCCTGGAATCCATGGCCTGCGGCACGCCGGTGGTCACCACCAATGTGTCCTCTATGCCCGAGGTGGCCGGAGAGGCCGCCCTGCTGGTGCCGCCCGACGATATCGACGCTCTGGCCGATGCCCTGGCGCGCACCATTCAAGACGAGTCCCTGCGTGACGATCTGCGGCAGAAGGGCTTGAGACGAGTAAGGGAATTCACCTGGGAGAGCGCAGCGCAGCGCCTACTCGGTATTTACCAACACGTGGCATAACAAGGAGAACGACATGAAGCTCGCAGAACGGATGAACAATCTCGGAACCGAGTCGGCTTTTGAGGTGCTGGCCAAGGCAAAGGCGCTGGAAGCGCAGGGAAGAGAGATCATCCATCTGGAGATCGGCGAACCCGATTTCGACACACCGTCCCACATTATCGATGCAGCCTGTGAGGCGCTGAAGAACGGGGCCACCCACTATACCCCGGCGGCCGGCATTCCCGAGTTACGCCAGGCCATCGCCGATGATCTCACGGCCAAGCGCGGTTACACCGTCGACCCCGCTCAGGTGGTGGTCACGCCGGGCGCCAAACCGATCATGTTCTACATCCTCATCGCTCTGGCCGAGCCGGGCCGCGAGGTGATCTATCCCAACCCGGGGTTCCCCATCTACGAGTCGATGATCCGCTTTATGGGCGCCAAGCCCGTGCCGTTGCCTCTGCGCGAAGAGCGCGACTTTCGCTTCGACGTGGACGAGCTTCGTGAGCTGATCACCGATCGTACCGCGTTGATCATCCTGAACTCGCCGCAGAACCCCACCGGCGGCATTCTGGAGCGCGAGGATCTGGCCGCCATCGCCGAGATCTGCGTCGAGCGCAACATCCCGGTGCTCTCGGACGAGGTGTACGAGCATATCCTCTACGACGGCGAGTTCCACTCGATCACGGCGTTCGACGGCATGTCGCCGTCCGAGCGCACGATTATTCTGCACGGCTTTTCCAAGACCTACGCCATGACGGGGTGGCGCCTGGGTTACGGCGTCATGCCCACCTGGCTGGCCGAGCATGTCACCCGCCTGATGGTGAACTCGAATTCGTGCACGTCGGCCTCGACACAGTTCGCGGGCGTGGCGGCGCTGACGGGATCACAGCAGAGCGTCGCCGACATGGTCGCGGCGTTCCGCGAGCGACGCGATGTCATCGTCCAGGGCCTTAACGAGATCCCCGGCATCCGTTGCGCCAATCCGCGCGGGGCATTCTACGTATTCCCGAACATCACCGGCACCGGAATGGACAGCCGCACCGCCGAAAGCGTGTTCCTGAACAAAGCCGGCGTAGCCTGCCTCTCGGGAACAGCCTTTGGCTCCTATGGAGAGGGCTACCTGCGCCTGTCCTACGCCAACTCGGTCGAGAATATCCGCAAGGCGCTGGAGCGCATCGCCGACACTCTGGCAAAGCGCTAGAGCGCGTTTGAAAACGCGCCACAATGCGTCTGCCCCATGTTCAGACGCACCAGAGCACACAAAACGGGGCGCTTCCTATCGGAGCGCCCCGTTTTTTAGTCGATCGGGTCGGTGAGACGTTAGCTATAGATCTCGGGCTTGAGCACACCGACAAAGGGCAGGTTGCGATAGTTCTCGGCATAGTCCAGCCCATAGCCGATGACAAACTCGTTTGGAATCTCAAACCCCACATAGTCGATTTTCAGGTCGACCTCGCGACGAGAGGGCTTGCTGAGCAGCGTGCAGATGCGCAGGCTCGCCGGTCCTCGCACACGCAGGTTCTCCAGCAGATAGGTGAGCGTGTGGCCGGTATCGATAATGTCCTCGACGATGAGCATATGTCGGCCGGAGGCATCGGTATCCAGATCTTTGAGGATGCGCACCACCCCACTGGATTCGGTGCCATTGCCATAGCTGGAGACGGCCATAAAATCCACGCTGTGAGGAATGCTCAGGGCGCGGGTGAGATCGGCCAGAAAGACATAGCCGCCCTTGAGGACACAGATAAGGAGCGGGTTCAGCCCGACATAATCGTTCGATATCTGTTCGGCAAGCTCGAGGATACGCGCCTGTAGCGCCTCCTCCGAGATCAGCACCTTTTCGACGTCCTGCAACATGGGATTCATGAACTCCCTCCCCCCTACAGCCCCGGTGCATTCATTTGCCCTGTATTCTACCCTATTTTCGGGCAGGGGCAAAGAAAGAGGTAAGTAAAACGTCGCGCAAGGTGACCTGGCTATAGCGTTTGCTCTTGCCCCAAGATACAGCTATACTATCCACCGTATGACGCAGCGATCAAATTGGAGAGGAGAAATCGATGGCGAGCATCAAAGGAACACGGACGGAAAAGAACCTTCTGGCCGCTTTTGCCGGCGAGTCTCAAGCCCGCAATCGCTACACCTTTTTCGCCTCAGTAGCCCGTAAAGAGGGCTATGAGCAGATCGCCTGGATTTTCGAAGACACAGCAGCCAACGAAAAAGAACACGCCGAGATGTTCTTCAAACAGCTAGAAGGTGGTGACGTCGAGATTCAAGCCAGCTACCCCGCCGGCGTAATCGGTGACACGGCCGCCAATCTGGAGGCCGCCGCGGCCGGCGAGAACCTGGAGTGGACTACCCTGTACAAGGATTTCGAGCAGGTCGCCCGCGAAGAGGGATTCCCCCAAATCGCCGCGATATTTCGCGAGATCGCCGAGGTCGAGGAAGAGCACGAAAAGCGCTATCTCAAGCTGCTGGAGAATGTGCGCAACGGCACCGTGTTCCAGAGAGATGAGCCGGTCAAGTGGCGCTGCCGTAACTGCGGCTACGTGCACGAGGGCAAGTCTGCGCCCAAGGTATGCCCGGCCTGCCGGCATCCGCAGTCGTACTATGAGCTCATGCCGGAGAACTACTGAGTTTCGTCCGGTTCGCCTGTCGCACCTGGAGGTAGTTCGTGCAGGAGCGCCGGTCTGATATCGACACAACGATAACCCATCACGAGCATGGGCTATAGCGTATTCAATGAGGCTGCAGGTAAATACTGCCTGCAGCCTTGTTTTGTGTTTCGCCCCGGAACCGTCACGATCGCGCCTCGATGACTGAGAGGAGAGAATTGTGATCAGACAAGCCATCATCCTCGCCGCGGGACAGGGTCGCCGCATATGGCCCTACAATCAAGTGCGTAACAAGTGCGCCATCCCCATCGGCAATGTGCCGGCCGTGCGGCGCCTGGCCGATGACCTGCTGACACTGGGCGTATCTCGATTGGTCGTCGTTGTCGGAGAGCATGCCGCCAGTGTGCGGTATGCCCTGCGCGGCCTGAACAGCGAGATCCATTATGTAACCCAGGATTGGCATGCCGGGGGAACGACGGGCGCCACACTGGCCGCATGGGATGGCGGCGAGCCCACGCTGGTGGTGCACGGTGACATGGTGACGGCGCGTGAAAACCTGGCCGCGCTGCTGGCTGCGCACAAAGAGGGGCACACTGTCGCTACGGCTCTGGTCGTTCCGCTGGGACGCGAATGTCCCCGGGATTGGATCGTCGCCCATCTGGAGAACGGCGCGCTGCGTGGCATCGAGGGGCATGCCCGCGACGGCGAATACCGCCTGGGGGGCGCATTGGTGCTGACGCCCGAGGCGCGTCCCTATCTATGCGATCATCCGGGACTGGTGACGCAGGTGCCGGTGGGTGGAATGCCACCGGTCGAGGCAGACCTGGCCCAGTCGCTACAGATGATGATAGACGAAGGCCGACCGGTGCGCGCCGTGGTGGCTGACGAGTTTGTGGTCGATCTGGACAAGCCCTGGCACATTCTGGAGGCGCACGATCGGTTGATGGGCTACCTGACGGCGCAGCTACAAGAGAGCGTCATCCCTGCGTCGGCGCGCATTCACGATGGCGCCGAGATACAGGGACACGTCGTCCTGGGTGAGAATGCCGTCATCGGCAACCGTGTCGTCATCAATGCGCCGGTCTGGTTGGGCGAGGGGGCCGGTATCACCAACGGCGCGATCGTCCAGGGGCCGTCGGTGTTCGGCGCCGGCACCCAGGTCCGCGACTATTGCCTGGTGGGCTCGGTCGCGATGGGTGAACGGGGCATCATCGGCCACGGAGCCGAATTCGCCGGGGTGGCGTTCGATAGAGTGTATCTCTACCATTACTGTGAAATCTGGGGGGTATTGGGCTCGGCGGTGGATATCGGCGCGGCCACAGTGTGCGGCACGCTGAGATTCGATGACGGCATCGCCGAGCACCGCATCAGGGGGCGGCGCGAGTTGCCCGTCAGCGATTATGCAAACGCCACCTTTTTCGGCGACTATTGCCGGACGGGGGTGAACGTCATCCCCATGCCCGGCACCAAAGTCGGCGTCTATTCGTGCGTGGGAGCGGGTGTGGTCGTGTATGAGGATATTCCCGATCGCTCGCTGGTATTGCAAAAGCAGGAATTGATCACGCGGGAGTGGGGGCCCGAACGGTACGGCTGGTAGGAATAGATTCCGGGCCACGCAAGCATAAAGGATGTGGGGACGGCCAGAACAATCGAATACCGAAAGATGGCTCATCGCAGCAAGGGGGGATGGACCATGACCGAACGCATCTTTCGACCGCCCAAGTTGATCTATGGGTCCGGCATCGTCGCCGACATATTCCCGACAGATGTGCCCTATGCCGTTGCGACTATGCCGGTACCATGGGACCTGGTCCGAGGGAGAACGACCGCTCAGGCGCCGACAGCCGTCATCATGACGTCGGACATGAGCATGGAGAGCCTGGAAAAGGCAGCAGCCGATGTGCCGCCGGTGGATGTGGTGTACGGCATCGGCGGGGGATCGTCCCACGATATGGCGAAATTCATCGCCATGAAGCAGGGATGCCGGGTGATCCAGGTGCCGACGATGATCGGAGGGGATGCCGCCGTAACACCGACCATCGTCATACGCCAGGAGGGGCGGGTGACCTCTATCGGCTATGTGCCCGTTGAGCAGGTGGTGGTGGATTTCGACCTCATCCGCACCGCGCCGCCAGAGTTGGTCACAGTGGGCGCCTGCGACGCCCTTTCCAGCATCACGGCGATATGGGATTGGCGACTGGCCGCCGATCTGGGGCTGGAGACGTGGGACGACGACCTGTTTCGATCTGCGCTGTCGGTGATCGAGCGTTTGCGTGCCGGGCGCTATGAGATCCGCGAACGTACGGATGCCGGCATCCGTGCCATATTCGAGGCTTTTGTCGTCTATGCCGAGATGGCCCACACCCTGGGCGGTAGCCGCCCGGAGGAGGGCTCGGAGCACTTTTTGGCCTATAACATCGAATATATCAGTCGTCGGGGATTCGTGCACGGACAGTTGCTGGCCGTCTGTATCGCCGCCATGAGCTACTTTCAGTCGAATCACTTCGACCAAACCATGAGCCTGCTGAGCGATATGGGCATCCCCGTCGACCTGGAGCAGATAAAAGTGACGGAAGAGGTATTCATCCGCGCTCTGGTCACGCTTCGGGAGTTTGTGCGCCAGAGCGACTACTATTACTCCATCGCCCATCATCGCGATATCTCGAAGGATGAGGCGGTCGAGTGCTTGCGGGCGATCCAGGGATGGGGGAATCGGGTCAAGCAGGGGGCATGCTCCCTTCGTTCATAGATATCCGGCATCCGGCATGGATCGAGCCTCCCTTCCAGATCCGAACGGATCTGGAAGGGAGGCTTTTTGCATCTCGACAGGGGCAACACGTCACGTTGTGCGCCCTCGGGGGCTCCCTACATCTTTTTGAGATACAACACAGCGTCGCCGGTGTAGGGCGCGGTGGTGACGACGTAATCGCCCCCCTCCAGAGGGTACGCGCCGGAAAGGGTGCGGTTCGGTCCCGGCAGGTACCATTCGACGGCAAATCGGCCGACGGCCTCACACAGGTTGATGGTGACGCTGCCACCCTGGGGCAGATAGATCAGATACTCATGCCCCGGATGAGCCAGGCAATAGCCGGTAGAGGCCAGGGTGGGCCGGGGCGTCATGGCGGCAAGGTTCATTCGCTCGGCGTAACGGCGCGTGTCGCCCATGGCGCGGCGGGTGGGCTCCCAATCGGGATAGTCGTGCTGATCTTTGCTGATGCCGCCGACAAAGGTCCACGGTGTGTAGGCGGGGTCCGAATTGATATAGAGGGGCCACCAGGGATCCATAAAGATGGGGTTGTGTCCCCGGCAAAAGCTCTTCCACACCCAGTAGGGATTGCCGCCGTGCCCCCAGAGATGGTCGGTATCCAGAAGGACGACCTTGCGCCCATCGGCAGCGGGCGGATCGTTCTGATAGTCCTCCATGAGGACGGCACCGGGGACGTGGTGCCCCTGCGGCTCGTTAGCGGGCGAGATCCAATCGGCGGGGCTTGCCAGCAGATCGGCGTTACGCTGGCGCGGATCGATGCGGTGGGTCATCCCCACAGGGTGCTGCCCGGGCAGGGTTCGCTCGTATTCGTGAATATAGTCGATCATGTGGTACTGCCAGGCAGTAGAGCCACCCTCGTTGATGATCTCATAGAGGACGTTGCCCAGATCATTGACGGTGTCGATGACGTGGCGCACATACGCCTCCTGCCGGGCCAGCACATCGGGGTTCAGCAGGCTATGCAGACAGGGATTCTCGTCGTCATCGACGGCGGTATAGGGCACGTCGACGCCGTTGATGTTGTTGGCGGCGTTGAACGGATGCACGGGCCAGGGATCACCGTAGGGCGCCGATTTGACCTTGTGCAGGCTCCAGCCCTGAAAGAGCATGATGGCGACATAGATACCGCGCTCTGCGGCGGCGACGGTGCGCTCACGCAGTCGCCGGAAATAGTCCTCATTCCATGTATCCAGATCGAAGCGAGGCTTGCCGCGGACGGCAAGACCGGGGCCGGTACGCTGCCAGGGCAGCGGGTCAAAGATAATGGGCTCCTCGGTCCAGGAGGCGCGCTCCGGCTGTTCGAACATCCAGAGGCGCATAAAGTTGTGCCCGTAA
Organism: Anaerolineae bacterium; assembly: GCA_050942995.1. Classification (GTDB taxonomy): domain Bacteria; phylum Chloroflexota; class Anaerolineae; order UBA1429; family UBA1429; genus JBMNOI01. Next base: position 14,750 of record JBMNOI010000018.1, on the reverse strand, counting down.
GCCTCCATGAAATCGAGGTACTCCCGGTACGGAAAGGGTGGGCCGCCAGGCAGACCGATATCCTGCAGGTTGGCCCAGGTATGCGAGCCGGTGAGATAGACGACGCGTTCACCGTCATCGGTGAAGTAGCGCGGGTTGGTCGGATGAACGCGTAGCGGACCGCGAATGGTCGATGGGCCGGTCATGGCGAGCTCCTTTTTCCTGGCGGCGAGTTTATGGGGGGATGATGCCACCATAGAGGCGGGAACACAAGCCCTGGCGGGCGGCATCAGTCGCGCAGCGGCATGCGGATGTTCTTCATCAGGAACGGGATATCCCCGTGACAAAAGTCACATCCTCCCGGCTCCTCCTCCCCTAGAATGAGGCCAGCAACCTGTTCTACGCATGGTATATCGCGGGCCACCCCGCACCCACATCCCAGGAGGGCGAGATGGAGAATACCAGGCCGGCCGTATCGGCACACCCCGGCGTTTGTGAGATGCATTGTGCCATGCAATCCGACGGCATATCCAATGTGTTCGATCGCTTTGATCTGCAACAGCCTCAGTGTGCCTTTGGCAAAATGGGCATCTGCTGTCAGCTCTGCTCGCACGGCCCATGCCGCATCTCGCGCCGCACCGATCGCGGCATCTGCGGCGCCGACGGCAATACGATTGCCGCGCGCAACCTCATCCGTCTGGCCTCCCACGGCACCGGCGCCTACTCGCATCACCTTCGTACAGCCCTCAAGACGCTGCGCACCGCCGCCGAAGGAGGTTTCCCCAGCCTCAATGACGGTGAAAAGTTGAACGCAGTGGCCGAATCTCTGGGGCTGGCTACGGACGGCGGCCCCGCCGAGACCGCCCGCGCCCTGGCCGATCTGTTCGACCTCGAGCTGGTACGCTCGTCCGACGAGCCCAACGCCATCGTCGAGCGCTGGGCACCCGCCGGCCGGCTGGAGGTGTGGCGCAATCTGGGGATTATGCCCGGCGGCCCTCATAGTGAGCTGGCCGATGCCATGGCGAAATCCATGACCTCTATCGACACCGACCCGGTGGACCTGCTGCTCAGCACCATGCGTATGGCCATCGCCACCGGCTATGTCGAGATGATGGGCGTCGAGTCGATCCAGGATGTGCTCTTTGGTCGGCCGCGCATCGGCAAGACGCGCACCGGACTGGGCGTCATCGACCCCGCTTATGTCAATATCGTCGCCCACGGGCACGAGCCGTTCATGGGTGAGGCGGTGCTCGAAGCCGCCATGGAACCCGACCTGCAAGCCATGGCACGCGAGGCGGGCGCCGAGGGGATCCGCCTGTACGGCTCGATGGACACGGGGCAGGAGATCCTCCAGCGCAAAGCCGATCATCCGGCGTTCGGCGGGCAGATCGGCAACTGGCTCTCGCAAGAATTCATGGTCTACACCGGTGCGGTCGATCTGGTGATGATGGACATGAACTGCTCCATCCCCGGCATCAAGATAGCGGCCGACGCCCGGCATACCCGCCTGGTGCCCGTCTCCAAGATCGTACGCATGGCCGGGGTGAGCGATCCGGTCGATTTCGATCCACAAATCGCCCGGGAGCAGGCGCGGAAATTGGTACGCATGGCGATCGACTCGTACAAGCGGCGCGACCAGAAGGTGATCCACGTCCCCGCTCAGGATCAGAGCGAGGCGATGGTCGGGTTCGGCATCGAGGCCATCGTGGATGCCCTGGGCGGCTCGCCGGATCCGTTGCTGAACGCCATCAAGTCGGGCGCCATCAAGGGCATCGCCGCGGTCGTGGGCTGCACCAACAACGCCAACGGCCAGGATCACGTATCGGTGGCCCTGACGCGAGAGTTGATCCGCCGCGACATCCTGGTCATCAACTCGGGCTGTGTATCCAGCGGCGTACAGAACCGCGGGCTCATGCGACCCGAGGCAGCGGCCGAGGCGGGTGAAGGGCTGCGGGCGGTGTGCGAGGCGCTGGGCATCCCGCCGGCGCTCAACTTTGGCACCTGCACCGACATCGGGCGTATCGTCCAGGCGGTGAACGCCATCGCCGGAGCGCTGGGGGTCGATCCGGCGCAACTGCCGGTAGCGGCGTCGGCGCCCGAGTACCTCGAGCAGAAAGCGGTGGTAGACGGCTTCTTTGGCGTGGCCTCGGGCCTGCTGGTGCACCTCTCTCCGGCTCCTCCGGTGGGTGGCGCGGCGCAGGTGGCGGCGATCCTCACCGAGGATGTCGAGGCGCTGACAGGGGGCAAGCTGCTGGTCGAGCCCAACCCGGTGCTGGCCGCCGACGGCATCGAGCGGCATATCCTGAGCAAGAGGGAGGGCCTGGGGATATGAAACGCGTCATCGTACACCCGGATCGCTGCTACGGCTGTAGAACGTGTGAGGCGGCCTGTGTGACGGCGCACCGCATCCCCGCCGATGCCGAGGTGAGTACCGAGGCGATCATGGCGCACTATGTGGACGCCATGGATCGGACCAGAATATGGGTCGAGGCCGAGCCCATCACCCGGGCGCCGGTGCCCATCAACTGTCGTCATTGCATCGAGCCGGCCTGCGTCAACGTGTGCTCCACAGGCGCGTTACAGCAGACGGGCGACGAGGGGGTGGTGGTCAACCATACCGAAAAGTGCGCCGGTTGCTGGATGTGTATCATGGTATGCCCGTTCGGGGCCATCACGCGCATGGGCGGTGTGGCTCTCAAGTGCGACCTGTGCATTCAGCGGGGCACACCGGCCTGTGTCGCCGCCTGCCCCAACGAGGCGCTGGAGCTGGTAGAGGTGGAAGTGCTGGCCGGAGATCGGCGAGAGCGCACCACAACGCACATCATCGGGGGAGGGCCATCATGAGACATGTGATCCTGGGCAACGGCGCGGCAGGGCTGTCGGCGGCGCGCACGCTGCGGGCGTTGCGCCCCGATGACGAGATCGTGATGGTTTCAGACGAGCCCCATCTCACCTACTCGCGCTGTCTGCTGGCGGATTATGTCGGGGGCGAGGTCAGCAGAGACAGGCTCTGGCTGCACCCGGAGAGCTACTATGCCGAGCAGCGCATCGAGCTTATGCTGGGACGATGGGCGGTGCGCATCGATCATGAACGGCGGATGCTGATCATGGAAACGGGCAAGCCGCTGGGCTACGATCGGCTGCTCATCGCCGCGGGAGCGGTGGCCTCCTTTCCGCCGCTCCCCGGCATTCAGGATCCACGCATTGTGGCACTGCGCACCCTGAATGATGCCGATGCCATGATCGAGCTGACCCGGAAAAGCGAGCGGGCGGTGGTGCTGGGCGGCGGCTATATCGGGCTGGAGGCCGCCCACGCTCTGCGACGCCGCGGCCTGAACGTCACGGTGCTGGAGATGATGCCCCACGTGCTCTACACCTATATGGACGAGACGGCAGCCGGCATCATCTCCGACGATCTGCGCGACGAGGGAGTCATCATCCGGACGGGCGAGGCGCACCAGGTGATGCAGATCGAGAGCGAGCGGCGGGGGATATGGCCGTTTCGCAAGAGCGGAGCCCTGCACTTTTATCTGCGATCGGGCGAGGTGGTCGAGGCCGATATGGCCGTATGTGCTACGGGCGTGCGCTCGAGCCTGGAGCTGGTGCGGGGCACGCCGATCCGCGCCGATGCGGGCATCCTGGTGGACGACTATTTACAGACCAGCGCGCCGGGCATCTATGCGGCGGGCGACGTGGTGCAGGCGCGAGACCTCATCAGCGGAGAACGCCGCACAACGCCTATCTGGCCCAATGCCGTGGCGCAGGGCAAGCTGGCGGCCTATAACATGGCCGGCATCGAACGGCGCTACAGCGGCGAGATCGGGTTACAGAACGCCGTCGAATTTCGGCAGGTGCCGGCTATCGCCTTTGGGCTGAGCAAGGCGGGTGAGGCCGAAGGATACGAGGTTCGCAGCGTGTACCGACCGGATCGACGCGAGTATCGCAAGGTGGTATTCGAGGGAGATGTGATTCGCGGAATGATCTATGTGGGCGACATCTCCCACGCCGGGGTGGTCACTTCGCTGCTCAAACGAGAGGTGCCCCTGGGCGCACTGAAGGAGCAAGTCCTGGATCCGAGCTTTTCGCTGGCCCATACTCTGCGCGTCCCCTTCCCGGAGACGGCGAGTATGGAGGAAATCCAGGGGTACCTGTACAGGATGTAGTTTATTCGAGATGATATATCGGCGGCCATCGACGGAAGGGGAGAGCATGATGATGGGGATACCTTTCCGATGCGTCCGGCGCGGGCCTGCTCATAGTCCGGCCCGACGATCGGAGAGCATGATGATGGGGATACCTTTCCGATGCGTCCGGCGCGGGCCTGCTCATAGTCCGGCCCGACGATCGGAGAGCATGATGATGGGGATACCTTTCCGATGCGTCGAGTGATCGTTTATCTATAGGGGCCATTGCAAGGAGCGCCCGTGCACCGGGGGGATGCACGGGCGCTCCGGTTTGCATGCAAGTTGAAAGCAGGCGTGCTATACTGCCCGCAACAATATCCACGCCCGACAAAGGAGAGGCAACTATGGCCGAGATGATGAAAGCCGCTCTGTGGGTGGCCCCCGAACAGATCGAGGTACGCGAGATCCCGCGCCCCGTGGCCGGGGAGGGCCAGGCGCTAATCCGTGTGACTCATGGCGGCATCTGCGGCACGGATATGATGATCTATCTGGGCAAACACCCCCGGGCCAGGGCCCCGTTGGTGATGTGCCACGAATTTGTAGGCACTCTGGTCGAGGATGCAGGGCCGTTCAGCGCGGGCGCGCCGGTAGCCGTCAACCCGCTGCTCACCTGCGGCGAGTGTTACCCCTGTCGCAACGGACTGGCTCATATCTGCGACCGGCTGGGGCTGGTGGGCATCGACAGCGACGGCGGCTTTGCCGAGTACGCTCTGGCCCCGTTGCATACGGTGCGCCCCCTGCCCGAGAGCCTTCCATTGGTCCAGGCGGCTTTGATCGAGCCGCTGGCGGTGGCGGTGCACGCCCTGCGCGTCTCGGATCTCCGGGTGGGCAACGTGACCGCCATATTGGGCGCAGGCCCCATCGGCATCATGACGGCCCAGGTTGCACGTCTGGCCGGAGCCCGAAAGGTACTGGTGTCGGAACGGAGCCCGGCGCGGCTGGAGATCGCCCGCAAGATGGGCTTTCAAGTCATCGACGCCGCTCACCAGGATGTCGTGCAGATCGCGCTGGAAGAGACCGGAGGCGCAGGATTGCCGGTGGTGTTCGAGACGGCGGGGGTCCAGGCCACCATTGCCCAGGCCGGAGAGATGGCCCGCCCAGGCGGACAGATTCTGCAGGTGGGCATCCCCAAGGCGCCGGTTACGGTGGATATGGCTTCGCTGCTGTATCGCGAGGTGCGCCGCTCGCCCATCCGCGTATATCGCGAGAAGGATTTCGACGCCGCCATCGAGATCGCCGCCGGAGGAACGCTGGACCTGACTACACCGGTGACGCACACCCTGCCGCTGGACGAGCTGGCCGAGGCCATGGAGATCGCCCATCACGCCGCCGATGCGTGCAAGATCCTGCTGACTCCCTGATCGACGAGTTACGGGCGAACGACACCCGAGTCCGATCGCCCGGCAGAGCGCACGAAAAAGGCCGGAGGCTGTCATAGCCTCCGGCCTTTGATTCAGCTCCCCATAATCAGGCGCCCCAGCAGCGGGCGGTACAGCTCGACAGCCAGTTCGGGGCACAGTTCGTGGCAACAGTAACAGCGAATACACCGGGAGGTATCCATATGCGCCCGACCGTTCGTGATCTCGATGGCGTTCACCGGGCAATGCCTGGCGCAGTATCCGCAACCGGTGCACTCGCTACCGGCGCGAGGAAGGCTTATCAACTGTCGCCACACCCAGCCCCGGGCCAGGATGCGAAACACGCCGCGCCCACGGGCATCCCCCTCGCCTGATGGCTCCATCCTGAGCAGACCACGCAACGCGCGGGGCAACAAGCCGGGGTCGATCTCAGAGGCCGTGCCCCTGCGAAAATCGGCCAGCCGCACTGTGTCCGGCGCATCGCCCAGCCACTCGATATCCTCGGGGCGGCCACGGGTGAGGCCTCGCTCCACCGCGATCTGAGTGGTCAGCACATCCATCGGCTCAAAGCCGACCAGGGCGGCGCCGGCCACATCGACCGCCAGCGCGTCGGCTCCGGCCACCAGCGCCCCCATCGGCCGCGGGTCCCCACCCGAGGGGCCGTCTCCCTCCATGGCCACCACGGCGTCCATCAGGTTCAGCGCCGGCCGCACGTAGGTATAGATATCCAGCAACCCATGGGCAAAGCGCTCTCGTTCCTGCATTTTGGCGTGATACCCGATCTTGAGGGCGCCGGGCACCAGGCCGAACAGGTTCTTGACGGCCATCGTCAGGCCGGTGAGGTTGTGCGTCTTGAGCTTGGGCAGGTTGATGACGACATCGACCTCGGTAAGCGGTTTGACCAGGTCGAGCCGGTGGAGCAGTTGCGCGTCGGGGTGCGACACCTGCACCGCCTCGACGTCATAGTTCAGCTCTGCGCCGCCCGCCTCTGCCGCCCAGACCATCTCTGTCTTGCGATAGAAAGAGCGCAACACCCCTTCGGAGTAGGGGCCTCCCGGGGATTCCACAATGACGGGGTGCCCCCCCGCCTCGACCACCAGCCGGGCCACGGCGGCCACGACGGTGGGATGGGTGCAAACGGCCCGCTCCGGGGGAAACGGGCGCACCAGATTGGGCTTGAGCAGCACACGCTGCCCCGGCCTGACATAGGCGCCCATGCCGCCCAGCAGCTCGACGGCGCGGCGCACCGCCGCATCGACACGCTGGGGATCATAATCTACACAACGAACCAGTGAGACCCTGGACATATTATCTCTACCTCAATGACTGGAGCAAACACACCGTCTATCGTGGGCCCTCGCCGGTCGATGTTCCGACCAGCGCCGAGAGCGACTCGAACAGAAAACGCAACTGTCGCGTGGCCAGGCGCATCTTGACATCGGCAGCGGGATCGTCGTCCATCAGCCGCTGAAGATCGCCCTCCTGAACGCACTGGGTCAGGCGTTGCAGCTCATCCATAAAGGCGTCCAGCGAGTGGAATTTGCGCACGCGGTTCCAATCCTGAGTGCCGGGCTCGAGGTGGGCAAAATCACGCATACCGTCGTCCCCGCCCTCTGCCACACCGCCACCCCATCGGCCGGAATCGCCGGCGCCGTCATCGCCGTCCTCTTCCTCATCGTCCTCATCATCGTCCCAGGGCGCAGCGTCCTCCTGAGGTGGAGGAGCGGTTGAAAAGCGCGGCGTCTCGTCGTGCGGGCGTGCCTCCACTGTGGCGATCCGCTCGCCACGACGCAGCATATCGAGCGCCATATACGGATCGATATTGGCGTTGTGCGCCAGAGCCTGGCACAGCCGCGACAACTCGGCAGCCGAAAGGCTCTCTTCCACCGCCAGCACGGCCACCTCTTCCTGGCGGGCGGCATGAGTCAGCTCGGCCAGATGCTGCGCGTGGGTGACGCCCAACTCGCCCCGGGCGATGATCTCCTGCACCGCCGGAGCCAGGCCGCGCAACCGCAGGTAACGCTGAATCTGCCGGGCCGAGAGGCCCAACGTGCGGGCCATCGAGTCCAGCGCCTCGCTCTGAGTCATCTCGCCGCCCATTGTGCGGGCGAGCAACTGTTCAAAGGCGCGGCTCTTGTCCATATCGTTCAGGTCCAGGCGCTGCAGATTCTCCAGCACCTGGTTCACCACCACATCCTCGTCATCCAGCCCGTCCAGCACGATACAGGGCACGCGATCCAGTCCCACAACAATAGCGGCATCGCGCCGCCGATTGCCATAGACCACGCGATAGGTATCGTTCTCTCGGGTGGCGCCCAGAGGCTGGAGGATGCCATGCTCGCGGATGGTCTCGGCCAGCCCGGCCAGATCGCCGGGGTCTGAACGAACGTTGTGCCGGCTGGGCAACAGATCGCGCGGATTCAGATAGATGATGGCTCGGTCGTCGGCCATGCTTCTCCTCACATCGATGATGGAACGATCGTCACCCGTTCATCATACGCTCAAACAGGCCTTCGGCCAAACGGCCGGTCCGGTACGCACTCATCACCTTCGGAAGGGGGTAAGGGTACCATTGACATCCGCCGTACCCTCACATACACTGCAGGAAACCGCCCCCCGGGCCAGGAGCATGCCCATGAGCGAGGCCGAATATCGCGCCATCATCAAAGAGATGCCGGCCGCCGAGCGTCCCCGCGAACGCCTGGAGGCGTATGGCGAGGGCGCCCTGTCCACCGCCGAGTTGCTGGCCATCGCCCTGCGTACCGGCACGCAGAAAGAGAACGCCATCTCGCTGGCCAACCGGCTGCTCAGCACATTCCAGGGCCTGGAGGGGCTGAGCCGCGCCAGCGTGCGCGAGCTGTGTCGGGTGCCCGGCATCGGGCCGGCCAAGGCCACGCAGATCAAGGCGGCCATGGAGTTGGGTCGGCGGCTCATCCTGGCCCAGGGCGATTCCCGTCCCCAGATCACATCGCCGGGCGACGCCGCCTCGTACCTGCGGGCCATATTCAACAATCAGCCTCAGGAACAGCTTCGCGTGGTGCTGCTGGATACCCAGCATCGCGTGCAGCGCGCCTGCCTGGTATATATGGGCAATGTGAACTCGGCCATGGTGCGTGTCGCCGAGGTGTTTCGCGAGGCGATCAAAGACAACGCCACGGCCATCATTGTGGCACATAACCATCCCGGCGGCGATCCGACCCCCTCACCGGATGATGTGGAGGTAACGGCCGCCATCGTCCGGGCGGGCAAACTGCTGGATATCCGCGTGCTGGACCACGTCATTATCGGCAGAAGCGGGTATGTCAGCCTCAAAGAGCGGGGGATGGGAAACCTGTAGCGCAGAGGAGAGAGACTTATGGGCAAGGCGTCGGCGCCCACGCCGGTCAAGCTGGTCGTGCCCATGATCACCGGCCACCCGGAGATGTTCGAGACGGCCGAGCGGGCATTGAGCGCGCACCTGGGTGAGGTGGATTACCGCAGCGAGAGGCTGGCCTTTACCCACACCGACTATTACGAGGACGAGTTCGGACAGCGACTCGAACGACAGTTCATCGCCTTTCGCGACCTGGTGGATCCGGGGCGGCTGGCCGAGATCAAGGCGCTCACCAATGCGCTGGAAGAGGAGTGGTGCGAGGAACGAAAAGGGCGCAGATACCGGCTGATCAATCTCGATCCCGGGTTACTCACCGATGCCCGGCTCGTGCTGGCCAGCACCAAGAACAACGCCCATCGCATCTATCTGGCAAAGGGAATCTATGCGGAATTGACCCTGATCTATCGCCATGGGGATTTCCGGCCCCTTCCCTGGACGTACCCCGACTATCGCTCCGAGGAGTATCTACGCATCCTGCGCGAGATCCGAAGCATCTATCTGCAGCAGATCAAAGAGAGGCGGTCCGCCGGCTAGCGACTATTCGACGATGAGGTTTACATCCGACACGAGGCTCTCGTAATCCCAGCCCGACGCATACACCCGAATTGCGATGATGCGATGGGGCGGCACGGGCAACACATCCAACAGATTCTCGGATTCAAAGGGATACCAGCGATCGTGGGGGATCTGCAGTCCATAGGTGGTCGGCGTGTCGGCCACATTCTGATAATAGAACCCCTGCACCCACTCAGCCTCGCTGTCGTACACATCGCGATAGGTGAGCCGAATCATCAGTGGATACTCAGAGCTGAGGTATCCACCCCCCGAAAGGCTCTGATACCGCACCTTGACGGTGGCGCGTACTTTGAGAGAGGTGATGGGGTCGGGCAGGCGCTCGTTGATCGTCTGCTCCAGAATGGTCTCGCAGTGGTTGCCGTGGCCGCCGGTACGGAAAAAGCGCACCGCGCGACGCCCCTCATCCATCACGATCTCGGCGCTGCCGTCCACATCTCCCCCGTCGGTGCCTTGATCGTTGAACACCCGCCAGCCCTCGCTGAGGGGGCGGCGAAACTCTTCGTTCTCGATCAGGTTGCGCGCCAGACTCACCGGATCGCCCGGCGGCTGATCGAACACGACCTGGATACGCTGGCCCGGATCGAGGACGGCCTGCCCGTTGGACGACAGGATCGTCGCACGGCCACGGTAGGTATACATCTCAGAGCGGTCGTTACGCACCTCGACGGCATAGCTGCCATCGGCCTCGAGGGCGCATTCGGCATGCAACGTTTTGACCCGCATGTCGAGGGATGAATCCAGAGAGAGGGCCGTGCCGATATAACCCCGTCCGCCCAGCATGTTCATCAACACCATATTCGGCAGCACACCCCGACGAAATCGGGGCGCCCGCAAGCGCTCGATCTGTACCGTAGCCCCGGGGAAGAGGCGCACAAAGCTGTGGTCGAAAAAGGTCACCACGGCTTCAGAGGTTTCATCCACGCGGATCACGGTGCCTTCGGGCACCGTCATGCTTTTTCCCTTGGGCAACGGCACGGCCCCGGGTCCCACCGGCAGGTCGACGATGACGGTGCCGACCAGCGACTCGACCGTCGCCACCTGTTTTCTCTCGGCGTGACGAAGGTACCAGCGCACCGAGAGCGGCCCCCCAATGATGATGACACAGAATATGGCAAAGGCCGTCAGCAGGACAAACCATGCCAGTCGTTCGGGGTTTCGTCTCATTTAAAAGCGCACCTCGAAGGTATCGAATTCGTATTGTGGTGTCTGCCAGTACACATGCACCCGCGTCACCGAGGCTGAGGAAGGGCCCTGGTGCAGCCAGCGAAGGAATTCCTCCATTGTGTCGGCCGGCCCCTCGGCGATCACCTCGACGGTACGGTCGGGGCGGTTTCTCACATAGCCGACAAGCCCCAGGCTCATCGCTTTTTCTTGCGTGTAGTAGCGAAACCCCACCCCTTGCACGCGCCCTCGCACAACAGCGCGAAACCGCTTGATTTCGGGCGGGGCGCCATGATGGTCGGTGTCTGTCATCTCGCCCTATCCGTCACTTATTCAGGCGATGTCATCCTGCGTCGCTTTCCGGGAGACGGAGCCGATACGAACGCTAGATATCGAGATAGTCGTCGCCCCACGAGTCGTCTTCTTCATCCTCCAGATCATCGAACTCGTCCTCATCGTCCTCCAGGGCGTCCACCTCGACCAGGTCCGAATCGGCAAATTCGTGCACCATCATATCCCACGAGCCGTTAGAGAATTCGAGTTCGCTGAGAGCCTCTTCGGCGGCATCCACGATCGCGTCATCATCGCTTTCCAGATACCGCTCCAGCGTCGCCTTGGCGCGCTTGCCGCCGATCTGCCCCAACGCCCAGATCGCCATCTGCCGCACCTCTACGTCCACATCCTCGATCAGGCGGATGAGCCGGGTGACGGCACGGCGCAGCGACATCTCACCCGAAGCGCGGGCGGCCTCGTAGCGCATGGCCGGTGACGCGGCATACAGCTCGGCCAGCACCGTCTCCTGCCAGAACGGGTCGGCGTTACGCCCCATGGCAAAGACGGCGCTCTCGCGCATGCGATGATCGTCATCATCATATGTGCGATCGATGATGACGCGCACCTTATCATCGTTGATATAGGCGATCGATTCGACGGCCCGACGGCGCACATCCAGATCCTCGTTGAGATCGGCGATGACGCTCTCCAGGCGCTCCCGGATGAGGCGCCCGTAGCGTTCGTCCAGCTCCTCACACTCGGCCTTGAACAAGAACCGGCCCAGCGATGAAGCCGCCGCCGCGCGCACCTGGGCCTCTGGATCGTTGGCCAGCATGTGCAGCAACCGCTGCACCAGATCGGTCCGCTCGTCCTCCCACAGGCCCTCTATCGCAAGTCGGCGCACTGTGGCATCGGCGTCTTCCAAAGAAGCGCGAAAGAGATCGACGAAATCCAGCTCGAAATTCTCTTCGGCATACTCGACCATACGCATAAACATCTCGCGCTTGCGAGCCGCATCCAGCGACGCGCAAAGGGCCGCAAATCGTTCGGTTTCGGCACGCGTAGGGCTTGACAGTGTGGCGAGTAACTTGCGAGAAAGCTGTACGGCGTTATCGGCCACCTGATTTAATGCGTGGTCAAACTCTGAATCCATCGATTAATTCCTCATTCAATCGCATCGTATCGCAAACGCACAATAAAAAAGGCGCGGACACGACAATGATCCCGGATCATGCCGGCAAACGGAAGAGCGCCACCCACAACGAGCCGCGCTTCCCCGTCGGCATCAGCCGCTCACGTACATGTTAACCGAAATATCGCAAATAGTCGGCAAAGGTTACGACGATCATCAGGGCGATGAGCAACACCATCCCGATGGCGTGCACAACCCCCTCCTTCTCGGGGGGCACACGTTTGCCACCACGCACCCATTCCAGGCCCACGAATATCAGTCGCCCCCCATCCAGCGCCGGAAGCGGGAGCAGATTGACCAGGAAGAGGTTCAGGCTCAGGAATGCCGTGAATTCGAGCAAACGCTCGATACCGGTCCGGGCAACCTCGACGGTGGTCTGGTAGATGCCGATGGGGCCGGTGACCTGGAACGGCACCTGTCCGCGGATGGCTGACTGGATGCCGATAAACAGCATCCGCACCGAATTATATGTGGTGCGAATGCCCAGGGGCACCGCCTCCCACACCGGGTAGGTGCGTCGTTCCAGAGGCAGATCCAACGCTACGCCCAGCGCCCCCTCATTCTCGGGTGGATCGGTTCGCGGAACTACCGTAAAGGGGGCCAGCTCACGACCATTCCGGCTGACGACGATCTCGATCTCTTCCCCCGCTCGAGCACGAATGCGCTCGACCACCGTCTCGATATCATCCATTCGCTCGCCATCGATGGCGACGATGGTATCACCGGGGAGTAGTCCAATCTCCTCGGCCGGCGAGTTGGGAGCAACGTAATATATGCCCGCACCGGGCGCCTCGACCGGAGTCAGCGCACCCACCATGAATGTGGTACTGTAGAGGACGACGGCTAACACAACGTTCATCAGCGCACCGGCAGCATATACCAGAGCGCGCACGCTGCGCCGCTTGCCGGCCAGGCTCCCCCTGACAGTGGGATCATCCTCCGACATACGCACGAACCCGCCAAAAGGCAGCACATTCAGCGTGATCTCGGTTCCACGCCACGATCCCAACCTGGCAAGGCGAGGAGGATAGCCAAAGCCAAACTCTTGCACGTCAACGCCCGAGAGCTTGGCCGCGAGAAAGTGGCCCAACTCGTGAGCGAATATCAGCAAGCTAAAGATAACGATAAAGGCGATCGGACCGATCATTTCAGATCCTTTGACATCAAAAGCTGAGCCGGCGGCGGCCGTTATTCACTCCCCCTATTATAAGTCAACAGGCATCCCATGTCTATCACCGATTCGGAGAGGATAGGAGCATTCACTCCTTTCGATATCCCGGACGGTCGATTGCCCCTTGAAGCCCGAATAAAACGACATGGCCGCTCGCGACGGGGGAACGAGAACCCTCCTCCGGCGGATTATCCGCTCAATAGCGCAGCAGAGTCCCCTCGGCCACATTGGGATCGCGTAGCACCCGGGAGAGCAGCTCGTTGCGCCGCCCCGAGATGATGCGGACGGTCAGGTTGGGCTGCTCGCGCACCAGGGCAAAGAGCGACTTGACCTTGGAGAGCATGCCTCCCGTCACATCCACGCCGAACGACGAGGAGAGCATGCGCTCTACCTGTTCATAGTTGCGCGAGGTGATCTCGGGGATGAGCCGCACGATCGAATCGCGATGAGGATCGCCCGAGTATACCCCGGCCACCTCCCCCGCCAGGATGATCCTCTCGGGACGCAGCGCCTGTGCCAGATAGGCAAAGATCGTCTCTGTCGAGATGATGGCACACCCCTGGCCGTCGTCCAGCGCCACGTCGCCATAAACCAGCGGCACGGCACGATATTGTAGCAGACGCGCAAAGGGATCGATCTCCATGTGCATCAGCTCGCCATTGTGGCATCGCGCCGAGGCCGATGGCTGAATCGAAACCGCCCGCACCCCCTCGGCCAGCAGAGCATCGGTCACAAGTCGATTCAGTCGCTGGGCGGCAGCGGCGGTCTCGGCATAACCGCGCCAGTCATCCAGATTTCCCTCATGCACGCGATAACGATCGGCGGCAAAGTGTCCGTAGGAGCCGCTGCCATGGCCCAACACCAGCTGCATGTCGGGTCGGGCCTGCAATGCGGCGGCGATCTCTTTGGCCGCACGGGCAATGACGCCGGTTCGAGCCGTCTCGAATCGACGCTTATCGGTGATTAACGAGCCTCCCAGTTTGAGAAAAACCAGCTCTCCCAAGGTAAACCATCCCTCTTGTGCGGTGTACCCAATCGATCATCCGCTTGCGAGCATTCCTCAGCGTCCCGCATCCTCCACACGCTCTATCCGGTCGCGCAGGATGCGGTAGTGATCCAGGTCGCGGGGCACGATGGTGTTAGGAAAGATAGCCCGCGCCTCGCGCAAAATCTCCCATTCGGAGTAACGCCGCGAGATGTGCACCAGAAACAGGTTCTTAACGTTGGCCGCAACGGCCAGCTCGGCGGCTTGTGTGGCGGTGAGATGGCCGAACCGTGCCGCCATTTCACTCTCGATGGAAGTATAGGTCGCCTCGATAACCAGCGCGTCGGCGTCGCGGCATACCTCCACCAGATTATCGGTGCGTCCGGCATCGCCGATATGAACATACTTTATCCCCGGAATCGCCTCACCCAGCACCTGTTCCGGATAGATGATGGTGCCGTCATCCAGGGTGATAGGCTGCCCCTGGACCAGGGTGCG
>JBMNOI010000150.1:0-8093 GCA_050942995.1 Anaerolineae bacterium | reverse complement strand
CATCATGAGGTGGGGAACCGGGCGCCTTACAGTGGCAACCATATGCTCCTGTCGGGCCGGTACAATGTAGCGTTCCATCGGAGCATAGAAAGCCCCTGAATGCGTGGTTTTTTTCTGCTTACGGCTCATTGTGTGAATCACGAAATCAAGATGCAGTCGCCATAGGTATCAATAAGCAGAGGGCCCTATTGTACCACAATTAGCCCATAATGTGTAAATCTGCTTTATAACGTGACGAATTGGGTCAAGATGATGATGCGCCGTCTCGAGGAATATCGACATAACGGGTGGGGCGTCTTGTGTGGCGGGTCGGAGGGGAGCACCCTTTGGGGGAGAAGCGGTATCCGGGCGGTGCAGAGCCATCTGCCCGAAAAGCAACCGGGCCGCCTGAATACCAGGCGGCCCGGCGACATGCAACAGGCGGCTTATTTTTTCTCGAACGCGGCGTCAAAGGCCAGCGCAGAGGCAGGAAAGTCCACCTTGCGGACAAAGTCGACCGACTCTTTGGCGCCGAACTCGCGGTCCATCCCCGAATCTTCCCACTCGACTGACAGCGGGCCGTCATAGCCGATGCGGTTCAGCTCGCGGATGACCTCTTCAAAGTTCACATCACCATGGCCCGGCGAACGGAAATCCCATCCGCGATGGGGCGCGCCAAAGCCCAGGTGCGACGAGAGGATGCCGGAGTAGCCGTCCAGGGTCACCGCGGCGTCCTTGACGTGCGCGTGATAGATGCGATCGGGGAACTCTTGGATAAAGCGCGCCGGATCGACCTGCTGCCACACCAGGTGGCTGGGGTCAAAGTTGAACCCAAAGGCCTCGCGATGATTCAGCGCTTCCAGGACACGCTTGGCGGTAACGATGTCGTAGGCGATCTCGGTGGGGTGTACCTCCAGCGCAAAGCGTACACCGACCTCATCGAACACGTCCAGGATCGGGTTCCAGCGATCGGCAAAGTCCTTGTATCCCGCGTCGATCATATCGTCGCCGGTGGGTGGGAAGAAGTAAAAGTACTTCCAGATGCTGGAGCCGGTGAACCCGGGCACCACCTTGACGCCGAACGCCGCTGCGGCGCGCGCCGTGTTCTTGATCTCCTCGGCGGCGCGTTGACGCACCCCTTCAGGATCGCCGTCGCCCCAGACGTACGGCGGCAGGATGCCCTTGTGGCGCTCATCGATGGGATCGTCGCATACACACTGGCCCACGAGGTGGGCACTGATGGCCCAGCAGTTCAGGCCATATTTCTCCAGGAGCTCGCGACGGCCACGCACATAGGCGTCGCTTTCCAGAGCCTTGTCGACCTCAAAGTGGTCGCCCCAGCAGGCCAGTTCCAGGCCATCATAGCCCCAACTGGCGGCCTTTTCGGCCAGCACTTCCAGCGGGAGGTCGGCCCATTGTCCCGTAAACAACGTAACAGGTCTCGGCATGAGAGTCTCCTTTCACAGACGCATCAAGCGTTATTGCAGGGATCGATTCGCATGGAATATCGTCGATCGTACCGTTTGGTCAGTCCAGCTTGAACTCGGCGGGCGTCCACTTGGCGTCGCTCTTGGAGCTTTCCACGGCCTTTTCGATAAAGAACACGCCACGGGCGCCATCCTCGACCTTGGGGAAGTCCAGCATAATGTCGCCGGGCTCGATGCCAAGGATCTTGGCGCGAACCGTGTCGGTAAAGTTCTTGTAGATGTTGCCAAAGGCTCCGAAAAAGGCCTCGGGGTGACCTGCCGGCAGGCGGGTGTTGGCCGCTGCGACCTCGGCGAGGTACGGGTTGCCCGGCTTGTATACCTTGATGGGCTCGCTGTTCGAGCGCACATACAGGAAATTGGGCTCTTCCTGAGACCACTCCAGGCCGGCCTTGGTGCCCCATACGCGGATACGCAGGCTGTTCTCCTGACCGGGGCTCACCTGTGAGGCGGTGAGGATGCCCTTGGCGCCGTTGGTAAAGCGTATCAGGATATTACCGTCGTCATCCAGCCGGCGGCCGGGGACAAAGATGGTCAGGTCGGCGCATATCGCCTCGATCTCCAACCCCGTAACGTAATGCATCAGGTTCTCACAGTGCGAGCCGATGTCGCCGATACAGCCCGAGATGCCGGAGCGGGCCGGGTCGGTGCGCCAGGAGGCCTGTTTGGAGTCATCCTCGACGGCCTCGGACAGCCAGCCCTGAGGATATTCGACGATCACCTTGCGGATCTCGCCCAATTCACCATTCTGGATCATCCAGCGGGCCTGCTTGACCATGGGGTAGCCGGTATAGTTGTAGGTCACGGCAAAGACCACGTCGTTCTCTTTGACGGCCTTGACCAGGTCCAGGGCCTGTTCCATGGTGTGCACCATGGGCTTGTCGCAGGCCACGTTAAAGCCCGCCTCGACGAACGCCTTGGCCACCGGGTAGTGCATGTGGTTGGGCGTCACGACCGAGACGAAATCGATGCGCTCGCCCTCGGGGAGCTTGCTCTCGGCCTCGATCATCTCCTGATAGGTGCCGTAAGCACGATCGTCGGCGACGTACAGATCACGGGCCGATGCCTTGCTCTTTTCCGGGGTCGATGAGAAAGCGCCCGCCACTAGTTCTACGGCGCCGTCCAACATGGCCGCGCGACGATGCACCCCTCCGATAAAGGCACCACGGCCGCCACCGACCATGCCCATGCGGAGCTTGCGCGGGAAGAAAACCTCTTCGTTCTTACCACTAACCATGCTTAACCTCCTGTCCAGTATGTGAATGATGGCGCACGCCATTGTGAATGCAGGCCTATTGTGCACACCTTGTGAGGATGTGTCAAGCCTCTACCGACTTTCGATCAGGCCCGCCAGCGGCGGGCCTCCTCCAGCATAGCCAGATAATTCGCGACGGGCACATAGTTGGCGATGGTGTTGCCCGATCCGAAAAGATAGCGCCCGCCGACCATACAGCGATGCAATATATCGCGCATATAGACGCACAGTTCGGCCCGGTCCCATCGCGCCAGCGCGCCCATATCCACCCCGCCCAGGGCGGCTATCCGATGGCCGTAGCGGGACCGGAACTCGGCCACCGGAAGGATAGCATCTTCAAAAGAGTGAAAGGCATCCACGCCGACGTCGTCGATCAGATCCTCGATGAGGCCGGTATCATAGACATTGCCGCAGCAGTGCAGCCAGAAGGTCTTGCCGTGAGCGTGCGCCAGATCGGCGTAGCGGCGCAGCCAGGGCAGCAGGTGTCGCCGCAGCAGATCGGGAGAGACCAGCGTCGAGGTGTTGAATCCCACATCGTCGGCATGCCAGATGGCGCCGATCTCGTCCATATCCACCAGGGCGGCGTACATATCGTAGACGATTTGCCCCCACCGTTCAAACACCTCGCCCACCAGGTCGGCATCGTCATAGACCATGTAGAGGAACCGCTCCGTGCCCAGCAGGGTGAACACGACGTGTTGAAACACCGTACCCATGAGGGTGAGCTTCATGCCCGGGGGCAGCGCGCGGGCGGCAAACTCGATGGGGCGATAGTCGGCGCGAATGGTCGTCCAGGGAAAGCGCTCCAGATCGGCGCGATGGGCGATGAGGCCGTGGCGCTCCTCGATCCAGCGCCGCCGTCCGCGGGATAGAGGAGCGGTGTCATCGCCATAGCGCTCGGGCGGATCCGGGTGGCCGATCCAGGGCGGCATCACGTTGACGCTGTCATAGCCCAGATGATGGTACAGGTCGACGAGTTGCGGATAGTAGAGCGCCTCGTTGCCCTCTTTCAGAGGGATCCATCGGCGACCGCCATAGTCCTCGGAGAGGACACGCATGATCTCGGCGTCCATGAGCAGCTCGACCAGATGTACCCGCCGGGGCGGCTCCTGCCCGCGGATGATCCGCTCCACGGCGGCAAAGTCGGGTGCCGGGTCGTCCAGAAAGGGCCGGAAGGACATGCTGCACTCCTTGGTATGTGCAACGATCAGGTGCGGCGCCACCGGCATAGATTCTAACGCCTCGCTCCCTTTCGCGCAACCGGGTGGCGTCTGTTATAATGGCGCCCGAGGATGATCCACCACACGGCGTTACACAAGGCGGTGCCCATGCGATCTGTCGAAGAGTTGACGATTCACGATCTGCAGGCGGGGATGGCGGTGGGCGAATTTACGGCTTGCGATATCGTCGATGCGTATCTGTCGCGCATCGACGCGCTGGACCGGCAGGGGCCACGGCTCAACGCCGTGATCGAGCTGAATCCCGATGCCCCGTCCATCGCCGATGCGCTGGATGCCGAACGGGCGGAGAGGGGCCCACGGGGACCACTCCACGGCATTCCCATTCTGCTCAAGGACAATATCGATACCGCCGGTAGCATGTGCACGACGGCGGGTTCGCTGGCGCTGGCCGGTTCGGTGGCGAAGGAGGACGCCCATCTGGTGCGGCGGCTGCGAGAGGCAGGCGCCATCATCCTGGGCAAGACCAACCTCAGCGAGTGGTCCAATTTCCGCTCCACTCACTCGACCAGCGGCTGGAGCAGCCGGGGGGGGCTGACGCGTAACCCCTACGCCCTCGACCGCAATCCCAGCGGATCGAGTGCGGGGTCGGCAGTGGCCGTGGCGGCCAGCCTCTGCGCAGCCGCCGTAGGCACCGAGACCGACGGCTCCATCGTCTCTCCCGCCTCGCACAACGCCGTCGTCGGCATCAAGCCCACCCTGGGGGCGATCAGCCGGTCGGGCATCATCCCCATCGCCCACAGTCAGGATACGGCCGGACCCCTGGCGCGCACCGTGGCCGATGCCGCCCTTTTGCTGGGTGCCATGATCGGCGTCGACCCGCGCGACTCTGCCACCGGCGCCTGCGCCGGTCGCCTGCCGGTGGACTACTCCTTCTGTCTCGACCCGGATGGGCTGCGAGGGGCGCGCATCGGCGTGGCGCGAAACGTGAGCGATTTCCACCCGCGCACCTGGGAGGTGCTGGAGGACTGCCTGGCCGTCATGCGAGATTGTGGCGCCGAGATCGTCGATCCGGTCGAGATCGAGAACGCCCGCCGGCTGGCCGGGCGCGAGTTCGAGGTGCTGCTGTACGAGTTCAAAGCCGATCTGAACAGTTATCTGGCCGGCCGGGGGCCCGATGTGCCGGTGCACTCGCTGGCCGAGGTCATTGCATTCAACGAGGCGCATCGGGATGTGGTGATGCCCTACTTTGGTCAGGAGATCATGCTCATGGCCGAGGAGAAGGGGCCGCTGACCGATCCGGCCTATCGCGAGGCGCTGGAGAAGGGGCGGCGTCTCGCGGGTGCCGAGGGGATCGATGCCACGCTGGCCCGGCATCGGCTGGACGCCATAGTGGCTCCCAGCGGTGACGCGCCGCCGCTCACCGATCTGGTGAACGGGGACGGCGGCGGAGCGGGGAGCTCGACCCCTGCGGCGGTGGCCGGCTATCCCAGCATTTCGGTGCCCGCCGGATTCGTCTATGGGTTGCCGGTGGGCATCTCGTTCATCGGCCCGGCGTATAGCGAGCCGACCTTGATCCGGCTGGCCTATGCCTTTGAGCGGGCCGTACAGGTGCGGCGCCCGCCGCAGTATCTGCCGACGATACCGATGATGTAACGGCCGCCCGATCGTGCCCACCATGTGGCTCTATCGGGCCGCTCAGACCGCTCGCCCGGTGCGCCCCTTCAGACAGCGCATATAGAGGCGGTTTTGTGAGGGAAGCAAAGGGAGAGGCATCGCCTCTCCCTTTGCTTATCCGGATTCAGACCAGCTGGCCGTCGGCACGCAGGGTCTGGCGCAGAGCCCGCACATCCACCTCGGCCACCGGCACATCATTGGCCACGGCCATGGCGGCCGCCGTGCCCGCAGCCTGGCCGATGGCGATGCAGGTGCCCATCACCCGCGAGCCGGCCATGCCCTCGTGGGTGGCCGAGATGCAGCGCCCCGACGAGAGCAGGTTGGGCACCGACACCGACAGGAGCGAGCGGTAGGGGATATCGTACCAGTTCCCCTTGGGCGGGTAGAGTTCGGTCCGGGTGTGCATCTTCTCGTGCTCTGCCAGCCAGTAGGGGCATTCGGCCCCCCTGGGGCAATCCGAGACGCAGAGATGCACCGGGTAGGTGTGCCCCAGCGGACAGTGAATGTCGACCCACCACGATCCCCGGGCGATGGCGTCGTCGAACTTGGCCGCGCCGCGCACATCCTCACCGGTGAGGACATAGGGCCCCACGATCTGGCGGCTTTCCCGCGGCCCCACCTGAGGTGACATCTGCTGGATGTAACAGTTCTCGAATCCCGGCACGCTGGCCTGCAGGTAGCGCACCAGTTCCCACACGTCGCGGCGGATGCTCAGTTCGGCGCGGGTCATATCGTCGGCAGAGGTCGAATCACCGCCATAACGGACCATATTGGGCGATGAATGATCGGTGTGGTGGGTGTTCTGATTCAAAAAGTTGGGGTTGTAGAACCTGAAGCGGCCGTCCTCCATCTCGTGCTCGATCAACTCGCGCAGTTCGCCGGCGCGCTCCTCGTCCAGCGGCTCATAGCCGGCCAGGTGGAAAAAGGCGCCCATGGATTCGCCGCGCCCGTCGAACGGGCGGCCGTGGGTGGTGGCCGCGCCGGCGCGATAGGCCACGTCGGCGTCGCCGGTGGCATCGATAAAGACCTTGCCCGTCACCGCCTGACGACCCGACTTGTTCTCGATGATGATGGCGGCAACTCTGCCGCTGTCGCTCATGACTACGTCGCTGATATAGCTGTGCAGCAAAAGCTGGACGCCCGCCTCGCGGCACATCTCGTCCAGCACGATCTTGAGGGCCTCGGCGTCGAAACGGATGCCCCATTCCTGCAGCGCCTCTTCCCAGGTGGGCGCGCAGCCCAGAGCGTGCATCCGCTCGGTGATCTCGCGCAGCAATCCTTCGACAATGGGGATGTGGCTTTCAGAGGCGGTGTGCCCCAGGATAGGCGCCACCAGGCCGGCGGTGGCCAATCCACCCAGAAAGCCGTAGCGTTCGATGAGGACGGTGCGGGCGCCATGTCGGGCCGCGGCGATGGCGGCAGAAAAGCCGCCGGGACCGCCGCCGCACACGACGACGTCGGCATCCATAATGACGGGGATCTCGCGGGCCGGTTCAGTGATGGTACGCATAGCACTCCTTTGTGTCTGAATGCAGAAACCATGTTCGGCCAATTGCTCCGGGATCGAGCGGCCACCTGTTGCCGTGGCCGCTTGATCCCGGGGATATGCTGTTCTGGTGCGGTTCGTGGTTGTTTTAGACGAATCGCGACACGTAAGCGACAATGTTCTCCATGGCCTCGACGAACTGGGCGGCCGTGGCGCGGGCGCCGGGCAATTCGGCGAAATCGGCCGGCGCGACACCGTCTTCATCATAGGCTTGGACGAAATAGGGCACGCGTAGCAGTTTGTCCAGCACCTCGGCGGGCACGGGCTCTTCGATGCGCGGGGCCAGATCGCGATCGGCATAGGTCTCGATAAAGGCGGCCATGATATTGGGAAAGATGGTAGAGACCATGTCGCCGCCGGCCAGCTGCTCCAAGTGCCACACGTGGGGTTGCCCGTCGATCGTGGGGCCCAGCCGCATGGAGGCGCAGAGGAGCTTGGTTTCGTAGCCGCGCTCCTGGAAGATGCGGTAGGTCTTGCGGGCCATGGCCACGCCGGCCCAGCGCAGATCGGTCTCGGTCAGCTCGATGCCCCGCTCGGCGGCCTGTTGGCGAAATTCGGGCGCGTCTTCCATGCGCCCCAGCATGAGGGTGGCGCACGAACGCACGCCGGTGAGGTCGATGCCCGCCGCCCGCGCCTGAGCGAACCCGGCCCGGGCCGCCTCGGCCACGGCCACCGACTGGGCGACGCTGAAGGACAGGGTGGCGTTGGTCGAGATGCCCATCCCCGACAGAATTCGGATGCCCTCGATGCCCTCCTGCGTGGCAGGCATCTTGATCATGACGTTGTCGCCGATGGCGCGCAGGCTCTGCCCCTGTTTTACCATGGCGTCACAATCGGTGACGCTACGGGGATCGACCTGTCCACAGATGTGGCCGTAGCGCTTGCCCGAGGCCCGGAACATCTCATCGAGCATGGCGACGCCCCGGCGGCACACCTCTTGATAGAGCGCCCACACCACCTCTTCGACGTCGCCT
>JBMNOI010000017.1:0-39647 GCA_050942995.1 Anaerolineae bacterium | reverse complement strand
GTCATCTCGAATGCGACGAGCCGTCGCGCTGCGCCCTCTAGCGAGATCTTGAGCAGGGCTTCTCTCCCGATGAATTCGGGCTTGTTCAGCGCCACGGTCCAGCCCAGCCCCGCTTCGATCGGATTGATATCCGCGGCGATCTCTTGTCCATACAGCGGCATGCAGGGCTCGAGACGCAATGAATCGCGCGCTGCCAGCCCGATGGGCAACAGATCGTGGGGTTCCCCCTCATGCATGATGGCGTCCCATACTGCAATAGCCTGATCGGCGGGGAAATACAACTCGAAACCATCTTCGCCGGTGTAGCCGGTTCGGCTTAACAACGTCGGCGCTCCGGCCACCTCGGTCTCGATGGCGGCGTGGTAGTCGAGAGCGCTCAGATCGGATGAGCAAAGCGGTTGCAGAATGGTAGCGGCCGCCGGTCCCTGCAGCGCCAGCATATAGGTCTCGCGCGAGACATTCTCCACCGTCACATCATACCCTGCCCGGTGATAATTCAGCCAGCGGGTGTCTTTGCGAACGTTCGAGGCGTTGACGGCGATGAAGTAACGATCGGGCAGGTGATAGATAAAGGTATCATCGACAACTCCTCCATCATGATAGCAGATGGGGGAGTAACCGGCCCGATTGAGCTCGATAGCGGCCACGTCGGCGCACATCACATGCTGCAGAAAGGGCAGGGCGTCGGGGCCGCGCACAACGATCTGTCCCATATGGTCGATGTCGAACAATCCTGCGGCATTGCGCACACGCTGATGCTCGGCTTTGGGGCCGGCAGAGTACTGCACAGGCAGCAGCCAGCCTGCGAACTCGACCATGCGACCCCCTAGGGCTACGTGCCGGTCGTACAGGCGCGTTTTGGTCGCCATTCGTCTCCTTTCAGCGGATGGGTGTTGTCAGGCTGTGTGGCTGAGATCGCTCAGCAACGACTCGATCTCACGGTCGACTTCATCCGGGGTCAGAGGGCGGGGATAGTTGTAGAGGATGCCCCCCGGCCGTTCGTTATAGTAGGGACGGTTACAATCAGGGCAACCCGATGTTCGAAAGGCTTCGCCATCCCGCAGCCATTCGCGTAGCCACGGCATAGTCGGGCCAAACCCGATTAGCCTGCCCTCATCATACACAAAATCTTGCGCGCGTGCCAGCCGTTCTACGATGAGTTTGCGGGCAACCTGCATGCGTCGGTAGTGTCCCAGAGCAGGGGGCTGCCGGTCGGCCATCGCCGTGCCCCGCACCGGGGTAAAAGCGAACAGGGCGACGGTGATACCGGCGTCGGCCATGCGCTGGATACAGCAGGCCATCTCGTGTTCGCTCTCTCCCAGGCCCACGATCAGGTGCGTGCCGATGCGGCCCGGATAGCGCTCTGCGCACCGTTCGAGCAGATCGACGGCCTGATGCCAGTCGCCCCCCTTGATCTCACCATAAATCCGCGGGCAGGCCACATCCAGAGCCATGCTGACCCGCTGTGCGCCCGCCGCCAGCAGAGGGGCAACCTCGTCCGGAGAGGTCAGGCCGATAGAGACGCACACGGGCACGGCAGAATGAGCGGCCAACTGCGCCACCGCCTCTCGCGCCATTTGGCGATATCCGGGTGTGGTCGTTGCCTGAAAGCAGGCCCGGCCGATGGCTCCTCTGGCGTGGGCGTCGGCGACGGCGGCCGCCACCGCTTCGGCGTCGAATTCGGGCCAGGTGACACGTGACAGAGCGGCCACGCCGGCGGTGCTCTGTCGTGCCTGGGCACAAAAGGCACAGTTTCGCCGGCAACGCTCCCCCAGCATCAGATAGGCCGTCGTGGGCGCCACGTCGACCGCCGCAGGCCGCAGCCCCAGGACGCTGGCGCTGCCCGATGAGACGCGCCAGCAGGCACGGTCGTCATCCTGTGGTTCGGTTACTCCGGGCGCCGGCTCAACGAGCAACACTCATCTCCCCAGGTGATCTCCAGCCCCATCTCGGCGGCCACTTTTTCGGCGGTTCGAGTGGGGTTGACGATAGCGTTCAGGCCGGCGCGCACGGCCAGTTCGTCAACCGTCTGGCGGTAGGTGCCCCATGGGCGCATGCAGCCCAGGTAGATCTGTGTCTCGGGCAGCAGGTGGCGGGCCTCTAATAGCAGGTCGGCCACATCGGGCAACGGCAGGGGCGGGCGATCGGCATAGGCGGTACCCTCAGTGGGGATGAACAGGATCAACGTGAGCACATTCAGGCCCAGTTCGCTCATCGCACGTAGCGCGGCGCGCTCACCGCTGATCCGCCCGCCACGCAGCCCCAGGGTGAGATGCGGCACCACGGGCACATGTCGCCGCAGCATTTCGAGCGTGCGCAGATAATCATCCGGCGATGCATCCAGCCCGTATACTTCGCGGGCAGTTTCACAGTCGCCTACCATGTCGAAGGATACCACATCCACATAGGGCGCAATACGCAAGAGCTCTTTTTCCTCGATGAGTCCTACATGCCAGTTCAGACGGCGGCCCGGCTTTAGAGCGGCGACCTGCTCCAGGCGCTGCCCGATGGGTACCCGACCCGCCGGATCGCAGCCTCCAGAGATCAGATAGCTGGTATGGTCATCGGTGTCACCGTCTACTTTCCAGATGGGCCGCATATGTTTCAGATAGTGCCCGCCGCAGTGGGCGCAATCCAGGGCGCAGTGGATCCCCGTCAGGCTGACGGGCAACGTCCTGGCGGGACGGTCAAAGCGGATGGTCGCGGGGTGGTGGGCCGTCCGCATACGCCAGGCCTCGCGCCAGCGAGCGCTGTCGGTTGCCGGCGCGCGCCAGAACTGTTGGGTTGCATCGTGCACGTTGACATTATCCCTTCGCGGATATTTACAATGAGTTGGTCTCAGTATAGGTGCGATAAAGGGTAACGTCAAAGTAGTTGCCGTCATGCGGTACAGACTGCTGTGACTTTTCCGGGGCATGTTGCGCACCCCGTCGATTGTGTGTCCCCTTTCGGCGGGATATAATTATAATGTGTATGACAATGATCGAGTTCCCAAACTATAACGGAGAAACGTAGATGACCTTATGTCCCGATCTCTACCCTGTGGTAGATGATGAGAATCGTTATCTTTACTGCACCGATCGCCAGACCATCGAGCGCGATGCGCTGCCCCATCGTGTCGTATGGGGCATGATGTATAGCCCCGGCCGCGATGCCTGGCTGGTACAGTGGCGTCGCCCGACCAAGTTCTTTTGCCCCAACCTGTGGGATATCTCCTGTGCCGGGCATGTGAATTGCATCTCGGGTGATGAGCCTGCTCCCGAATCCTATCCCGATGCGTACCGGCGGGAGATGGCCGAAGAACTGCGGCTATCGACACACGTGATTGGAGCCGAATCGTGGCCGGCCGTCTGCGATACCGATCTGACCGGCAGCGTTCTGAGCATCGATATCGGCCTTTCGAAAGAGTATCACCACTATCCCACGCCGGATGGAGAGCCTCAGTGGGCAAAAGAGCATGCGTATCTGTTTCTTTCGCTTTATGACGGAGAGGTGACGCTGAGCCCCGATGCCGAGCCACAGGCCATCGCCTGGCTGACGGCTACACAGATTCGGGACGAGCTGATCGCTCCGGGGCGGGCCACCGGCGCGCTGGAGATGATGCTGCGGCGCTGCACGGCCTTTGCCCGTGAGGTTTTGCGGTTGAACCCGTCGATCTAGCGAGGGTTGAATGGATCTATTGCGTTTTGTAAGCGAGATGCGCGTCGCGCTGTATGCTTGCGGGCAGGTGGCGCTGGCGCTCCAGGGGAACGTCCCTGCCGATACCAAACCGCCCGATTCGCCCCATCAACAGAGCACGGCGGTGAGTGTGGTCGATCATCTCTGTCAGGAGATTCTCCTGCTACGTGCGTATGATCTGGCTCCCGATATCGAGATCTATAGCGAAGAGATGGCGGTGCTACCGGATACGTTGCGAGAGCTGTTTGCCGGCAACCGCCATCGCTACGTTATCGTGATCGATCCGGTGGACGGCACCGACGACTATTTGTCCGGTGGCGTCTATTATGGCCATGTGCTGGGGTTGCTTGATCAAGAGACGGGGCGCATGGTCTGCGGCATGGTCTACTTCCCGCGCGTGGGCAGCCTGTATGCGGCGGTGGAGGGTATGGGCGCATTTGTCTCTCGCGGGCTGATGGGACGGTTCGAGCCGTTGCGGCCGGCCCGGCCACCCCGTACTGTGAGCGAGACGAAGCGACTGGAGGATCCACATCGGCAAGTGTTGGAGCAGGCCGGCTTTGCCATAGTTCCTGAGGAGAGCCACTCGGCGGCGTGGGAGCTGTTGCGCGTGGCCCGTGGAGAGGTGGGGGTGGCCGTGATGCCCCATTTTCACGGCCACGATACAGCCATGATCGCTGCCATCATCGGTGAATTGGGTGGCGCGGCCCTGGATGCGTCCGGAGAGCCGGTGCGGTACGACCGTGATATGCCCCGACTGCCGCTGGTGGTGCAAAGCCTGTCACCGGATTATGCCCGTGCCGCATGCGAAGCGCTGATAAAGGTGGAGGAAAAAGATTCCGATGAGCGATGACGGCATAACGATCGTAGAGGGTGACATCACCCGGCTGGATGTGGACGCCATCGTCAACGCCGCCAATTCCTCCCTTCTGGGCGGTGGTGGGGTCGACGGCGCGATTCATCGGGCGGCGGGTCCCGAGCTGCTGGCCGAGTGTCGCACTCTGGGCGGCTGTGCAACGGGCGAGGCCAAGATCACCCGGGGCTATCGATTGCCCGCCCGATGGGTCATCCATACGGTGGGGCCGATCTGGCGGGGTGGTGGACATAACGAGGATGATCTACTGGCCCGCTGTTATCGCAACAGTCTGGCGCTGGCGGTCGAGTATGGTCTGGAGACCGTGGCTTTTCCGGCCATCAGCACCGGCGCCTACGGCTATCCTGTCGATCGCGCGGCGCGCATCGCCGTGAATGAGGTGCGGCGACATCTGGCGACGCACGATCTACCCCGAAAGGTGCTGCTGGTCTGTTACAATCCGGCCGCCTGTGCCGCCTATCGCGCCGCGCTGGCCGATTGACCCTCTTGCTCCCGCCCGGACGGACGCAAGAGGGCGCAAAGGCGCTCTGATGTATCGGAGGATTGATGAGAGTGACGATTGCGCAGATCAACCCCACAGTGGGAGATCTGCAGGGCAATGTGCGACGGTTGCAGGAGACGCTTCAGACCTGTTGTGCGGAGATGCCCGATCTGGTGGTGTTCCCCGAGCTTTATCTCACCGGTTATCCTCCCAAGGATCTGCTCGAGCGCGCCTGGTTCATCACGCGGGTACAGGGGGCCGTCGATCGAGTCCGTCAGATCTCGCGAGACTATCCCAAAACGGGCATCCTCTTTGGCGCTCCGCTGCCCAATGGTGAAAAGAGTGGGCGGGCACTGCGGAATGCGGCGCTACTGGTTCACAACGGCGAAATCGTGGCCAGCCGCACCAAGATGCTGCTGCCCACCTATGATGTATTCGACGAGGCGCGCTATTTCGAGCCGGCGGCTGCGGTTCAGGTCGTGCCGTTCAAAGGAGAGAGGCTGGGCATTCACATCTGTGAGGATGCGTGGACCGACCCGGCGCTGTGGGATCGGCGATATGTGTATGATCGTGATCCGGTGCAGATGCTGGTGGCCCAGGGCGCTACGGCTTTGATCAACATTTCTTCCTCGCCGTTCAATGTGGGCAAGGAGCGCGTTCGCTACCGGCTGGTGCGCGGGCATGCCATGCGCTACGGGATCCCTTTTCTGTATGTGAATCAGGTGGGGGGTAACGACGATCTGCTGTTCGACGGCCGCAGCCTCTGTGTCGATGCGCAGGGCGATCCCATCGTCGTGATGGAGGGTTTTCGCGAAGAGGTGGTGACCGTCGATCTGGCCGCGTCGGGCACGCCCGGGGGCTATGAACCGCAGGAGGAGACTGCCTCCGTCTATGATGCGCTGGTTATGGGCACGCGCGATTATCTGCACAAGACGGGCTTTTCCCGCGCGGTGGTCGGACTGTCGGGGGGCGTCGATTCGGCGGTGACCTGCGCTCTGGCAGTCGCCGCCCTGGGCCGGGAGAATGTGCTGGGGGTATCCATGCCCTCGCCCTATTCGTCTCAGGGCAGCATAGACGATGCCCGGCGCCTGGCCGAGAACCTGGGCATTGAATATCGGGTCGTTCCCATCACCGATGTGTATGGCGCCTATCTGGAGGCGATGCAACCCCATTTTGCCGACACAAAGCCCGATGTGACCGAGGAGAACATTCAGGCGCGCATACGCGGCAATATTCTGATGGCCCTTTCGAACAAGTTTGGCTATCTGGTGCTCTCCACCGGCAACAAGAGCGAGCTGGCGGTAGGATACTGTACCCTGTATGGCGATATGAGCGGTGGCCTGGCGGTCATCTCGGACGTACCCAAGGGGATGGTGTACGATCTGGCGTACTATATCAACCGTGACGGGGAGATTATCCCGTCGAGCAGCATCGAAAAGCCCCCCTCGGCCGAGCTGCGCCCCGATCAGGTCGATCAGGACAGCCTACCGCCCTATCCCGTGCTGGATGCCATTCTGTACGCCTATGTCGAGGAGGGGTACCCGGTACAGGAGATCATCGAAAGCGGCTATGACGCCGAGACGGTGTACTGGGTGGCGCGTGCGGTGGATCGCAACGAGTACAAACGAAAGCAGGCGGCGCCGGGCCTGCGGGTGATGAGCAAGGCGTTTGGCGTCGGACGACGCATGCCCATCGCCGCCCGATTCGAGCTGTGAGCGAAAAGAAACACCTTCCAGGGAGCTCTGGAAGGTGTTTTGGGCGAATGGGATCGTATCGCGCCCGCCTTATTCCGGCGCATACAGTCGCATCATGCCGTCCTCATCGGGGATGAAGGACATGGGACCCTGGGGGATCAGGTTGTTCACCTTGAGATAGCCGGCGTCCATCGCCTCCCAGATGATCTGCAGCGGCTCTTTGCCCGCCACCCACTTTTCGGCAATGACCACCCCGTGGCCGGGGAGCACGGTGAACACAAGGGTGCGCGGATCATCCGGATTGAGCAGGGCCTGTGAGCGGCCGAATGCCCGTCGAATCCCCTCGGCCTGCGCCTCGGTAGCGCACGATACGGGGTAATGATAGTATGGCGGGTCTAGCGGCGCATATTCGACATGCTGCGGATCATATGCCGAGATACCGCGATGGCCGTGCAGCTTGGAGCGCACCACCGGCACCGGAGCCTCGATGCCCCACCCGGCGGGCAGAACGATCTCGGGCAGCACCTGATCCATGCTCTTCATCTCCACCGCCTCGGACGACGGGGCGATATTGCGCTTGCCCTCGACGTGACGTACCAGAGCTCCCTTGCCATCGTCTCGCACGCCGACGATCACGGCCAGGTCATCCTCGGTGATGGAGTCCTTGTTGATCGGTCGGGCGCTGCCCGTGACCGTAGCCACCAGACCGCCCAATGCGGCATCGTAGGTGGCAAAGCAGCCTTCGCTATACTGGCTGGCCACCGCATCGCCGACGGCGGGTACGCTCACCAGATCGGCAATGCGAATCATCTGCGTGAAAAAGTGTCGCTTGCCCAACTCGCGTCCGGCCCGGCGCATGGCGGCCGGTGAAGCAAGCCCCTGCCATAGAGCGCGGGGGACCGGCTCATCCAGCACCTGATGCTCGGTCACCTCTTCGGTGCTCACCGCCGTCGCCATGCGGGTGATCAGATCTTGATAAAAGGCGGCGCGATCCGATGCATCGGTGCGGGGATGGGCGCCGACCAGATCGAAGGTGTAGGCTTCCAGAGGCTCATCGTCGCCGACGATCAGAATCAACCGGATGCACATCGATTGGGATTGAAGCAATCGAAGCAGGCTCAGGATCGGCCCTCCCCGTCGGCCCTGTTCGACCAGCACGCGCCAGGCACTGGGCGCCAGGCCGGGGAAATCGAAATCATCCGGGACGGGCGGCTCTTTGGCCAGAATGGTCTCAAAGCGCTGAAGCAACGCGTTCAGCTCGGCCGGCCGGGCATGCAACATGGTGTAGACGGTGGGCGTGCGCGTCAGGCCAAAGCGCCGTCGCGCTGTGAGCATGACGGCATGTCGCCACGACAGCGGCTCACCAAAGGTGGCGGTGGTCAGGATGACGTCGGTCTCGTCGTCGGGCTTGTCTACCACATGGTGGCCCAGGCGCTCAAAATGTTTGGGCAAATCCTCCAGCGCCTGTTGCAGAACAGGCGTGACAGGGCCGGGCAGGATCGCCACCCGCATCGCGCGCAGCCAGGGGTGTGCGGTCCGATCGGCTGCCAATACGTCAAAAGGGAGTCTCATTCCGATCTCCTCATATCATACTGATGAGAATCTGCGCCGTCGGCGCAATGTTCGAACGGTTGGTGTCGCACAATCTATGACTTTACAACCTGTCCCTCAAGGCCGAGTGTTCGTACGAACCAGTCGGCGAGGCGTGGCGAGAGAAACTGGACGCAATCGAGCAGACGGGCCTGGGGTGGCGTAATGATCTGCGCGGCGTTGCGATGCAGTGCCCGCACAATGGCGTCGGCAACCTTTTCCGGCGCGATCTTGGCCGAGATCCAGGGGACACGTAGATGCTCGATCAGCGGGGTATCGACTCGACCGGGATATACCACGGTGACCCGAACGCCGGTGCCGTGCAACTCCTGGCGCAGGACGTCGCCGAACATGGCCAGCGCCGCTTTGGCCGCAATATAGGGCGCATCGGGGGGAATGCCCTTGCGGGCATCCATCGACGAGATCAACACCACATGGCCGCTGCCTTGCCGGAGCATGTGAGGCAGAACGGCGAGTACCCCGGCAATGGCTCCGTAGAAATTCACCGCCATCGATTGCTCGAAATGTTCCGGTGTCGCATCTCGAATCGGGGTCTGGACATAACGCCCGGCGTTGGCCACCAGCACGTCAATGCGTCCCCACTCGGTCAGGGTGCGTTCGACGAGCGTTTCGATCTGATCGCGGTGGCTCACATCACAGGGTACGGCCAGCGCCTTGCCGCCCAACTCTTGAATCTCGACGGCAACCCGCTCCAGCGCCTCGATATTGCGTGCGGCCAGGGTGACGTGGGCGCCTTCTCTCGCGAGGGCCAGTGCCGTGGCCCGGCCGATGCCGCTGGATGCGCCGGTTATGATGACCACGCGTTCGTGGAGCTGCGTCTCTGGCATGAGCTATCTCCATATGGGGAATTCCTGATCCCCGATCGTTAACGCACCGTGCAGGGGGTGCAGGAACGTCGGGTTTTTGTCGTAATATCTATTGTGCCGGGTTTGTCTTTTCGGCGGGCCGATGCCTACATCAGTTTCGGCAATCTTATGGTACCACAGACTGCTTCTTTGTAGAAATAGATTGCCGATGATGGACGATTGGCTGCGGGCTATTTACCATCAGCGACAGTGGGTGAAACACTAACCCCTCCCGAATGTGACGCATCAGGCGCCACGGCCGTCGACGACTTGAAGCCGCCGTGGTCACCGGATATACTGCCCGCATCTGATATGACGCCTGCATTCGGGCTCGCTTGCTACACCGTGCTTCAAGCCGATTCTAAAGCGCGTTTGCAGATGAGCCGGTGCGGCATTTTGCGCATCCTGGTGGATGAGTCTCCGATCGGTGCGCGGTCACTCAGAGAGATGCTCCAGGCCGTAAGAGGTGGAGCGTCATCATCGGTGCGAGGAGGATGAGCCATGTCCTACCCGGGATATTTCGTGCGGCAACTGCTGGAGCACCTGTTCGTCGTGGGAGAGCTACCGGCAGAGGATGGGGGGCGTGTCTCGGATTGTCACGTCTACCTGATCGTTGGAGAGAACTCGGTGCTGGCGGTGGATGCGGGGAGCGGCCGCTCCTGGCCGTTCGTACAGGCGACGGCGCGCCGTTACTCCTTCGAGAATATGGCCATCTCGGAGGTGCTCGTCACCCACGGCCACGGAGATCATGCCCGTGGCCTGACCGAGTTCGAGTCGGCGGGCGCGCTTACGGTGGCATCGGCCTATACTGCGACGCATCTCGATTCGGCAGAGGATGCCGATGTGATTTTCGACAGAGATGATGTGCTGGATCTATTCGAGTTTCGCCCGCAGACGATCCTCACGCCGGGGCACACGCCGGGCTGTACCAGCTATCGAATCACGGTGGACGGTGTGGACTGTTTGTTTACAGGCGATTTGCTGATGATGGACGGCGGCCTGGGGTGGGGTGGCGATGAGGGCTTTAGCCAGGAGGCGGCGCTGGCCAGCCTGAAAAAGCTGGCCGCCATGCCCGCACCCGATCTGCTGTGCGGAGGCCATGGCTATACCGATGACCCCATGGGCCTCTTGCAGAAGGCTATCGGACACGGCGAACGCGGCGAGTGGATCGTGTGGACCGAGCGTCGCCCACAGATGCCGTCCTGATCCGTTCCCGGGGCGGTGTTGCGGACAAAGCCTTCCCTTCCGAAGATAGTACGAAAGCGGCGGCGGAACGCGCCGTTGCGCTCCGCCGCCGCTGTATCGCCGCTCTACGGGCGATCGGCCTAGCTCCAGAGGCGGTCGTGACATATGTCGTTATCCCACTGGTCGGTGGGCTCCCACAACCCCGGATCGTCCGGCGCGACGTGTTGGGCGATCACCTCGTCGTTCAGCGATTCGATGCCCAGCCCCGGCGCGTCGGGCACCTGGATATAGCCGTTCTGGATGATGGGCTTGGGCAGCCCCGTTACCAGATCGTCCCACCAGGGAATGTCGACGGAGTGGTTCTCCAGCGCTAAAAAGTTCTCCGTGGCGGCTGCCACATGCACCGCCGCCATGCAAGCGATGGGTGACTCGGCCATGTGGATGGCCATGGCTACACCATGATCCTGCGCCATGTCGCCGATCTTTTTCGTCTCCATGATGCCGCCGGTGGTGAGGACATCGGGATGGATGACCGATACGCCGCCGGAGCGGAGCAACGGCTCGAAATTCTCTTTGAGGTAGATATCTTCTCCGGTGCAGATGGGCGTCTCGCATGACTGAGCCAGGCGAACGTACCCCTCGGTGTACTGCCACGGGATCATATCCTCGTACCAGGCCAGGTTATACTTGTCCAGCCGACGGGCGATCTTGATGCAATCCTCCAGGCCGATGTGGCCAAAGTGATCGGCGGCCAGAGGCACCTCGTAACCGATTACCGAGCGTACATCGGCGACATATTGCTCCAGCATGTCCAGTCCCTTTTCCGTCACGCGGATGCCGGTAAAGGGATGGGCGATGTTGTTCAGATCGTACCAGCGGTTGCGCAGGCGACGCCGCTCATCGTCGCTGATATCTCCGGCAGGGAAGCGTACCGCGTTGCGCATCTCGTCCAAAAAGCCCAACGGCGCGGTGAGCGTCCCCTCCACATCCTGAATCAGGTTGATGCCGACGTCCATCTTGAGGAAGGTGAACCCCTTCTCCATGCGCGCTTTGAGCGCCTCACCCATGGCCTGTCCCGAGTTACGGCCACGAACATCGGTGTCGCAGTAGATGCGGATATTGTCGCGGAACTTGCCACCCAACATCTGATAGATCGGCACACCATAGGCCTTGCCCGCCAGATCCCACAAAGCCAGCTCAACGCCCGACACGCCGCCCCCCTGGCGGGCGTGCATACCGAACTGTTTGATTCGCCGAAAGAGCTTGTCTACGTTGCAGGGGTTCTCGCCCAGGATGCGACTCTTGAGCATGAGCGCATAGGTCTTGCTGGATCCGTCACGCACCTCGCCATAGCCCACCAATCCCTGGTTTGTATAGATCTTGATCAGCGGGCAACGCGTGGGGGCTCCTGTGATGGTGGTGATGCGCATATCGGTGATGCGCAATTCGGACGGTTTCGAGTAGGTGTTGATATGATTCAAGGCGTCTTCGTGCATGCGGGGTTGAGGTGTCATGGCTCGTCGCATCTCCTTGTGGATTGCATCCTTGTGCATCATATGTGGCCGACAACGCGCAAGATGCCATTGCCGGCCACATATGTATAACATACGAGTTCGAGAGTGGGTCAGTCGCCCATTACGACGCGCACCAGGCCCACATCGGCCTCTACCCAAATACCCCAGTCCGATTCATCGCCACTGCGACGACGCACGGCTACCCAGTTGCCGCTCTCGTCGAAATGGCCCTCATCCACCGAAACATAGTTGTTCAGCCGCGCGGCGAGGAACTCGCTGGAGAATCGCGCGTCCATGTTCATCTCCGGCGGCGTCTTTTTCTTGAGTAGCAGACGATAGCCCACACCGGTGACGTAGAACTCGTCTTCGCCGGCCTGAATCACCAGCCCGCGACCGCGCTCTGGCGCTTCGCTCGTGGCGCGTCCATGATGGTAATCGCGCCAGAACATACCCGACTCGCCCGAGTTAAAGCGGGCCACACCGATATAGTTACCCAGATCGAGATACTGCTCAGCCTGGTTCTCTTCCTGTACGACGGCGTGTACCCGGCCCGTGCCCTGGTACTTGAGCAGCAACGGGATGGCGGCGGCCGCGCAGCGGAAGCTATCGACTACCGGCCGACTCTGTTCCCGCAGGGTGACGCCGTCCGGCTCAAAGATGCTGTCGATGCCAAAGGCATGGTAGCCGATGGCGTTATAACGACCCAATGCGTAGAACATGTTCCATGCGTTGGGGCCGCTGCGTCCCGATTCGGGCACGAATAGCGGGTTGTCGGGCCGGTCATAGGCCGCGCACATGCGACGGTACCCTTCGGAATCCATCACATAGATATCGGGGGCGACCAGGTCGATGTGCGGCGCCGACCATTTCCAGATATCGATCACCCGGGCCACTGCGCCGCCTGAGGGGTAACTCCCGGCCAGGCGGAATCCGCCCTCGCCCAGCCACACGTTGACGTACATGGGCACGTCATAGATCGCCTTGCCCGCCTCGGCGATCTCGTCGATATAGCGGGCGATGCTCCACGCCGACATGAACTCGCCGCCATACCAGCCGAACAGTTGCTCCCAGATGCCCTCGGTACGGGCGCCGGCCGCCTGCCACGCGTCCCACACCGGCCCCTCGCTTACGCTTTGCAGCCCGCGCAAGATCTCGTCGGGCACGGGGCTCTCAAAGTCACGCTGGCCCAGGGCGCCATAGTCGCGGTCGCTCCCCAGGATTCCGGGCTCGTTCTCGATCTGTACGGCAATGACGGTGCGCTCTGTGGCGTCCTTGCCGCGCAGGTGCTCGATCAGCTTGCAGAAGGCGCGCCGATCGGCCTCGAGGGTGGCACGACAGTGCGACGACAATACCGTGAGCGGCGTCCCCGATGGCGAGATGACCCGCTTGAATCGCTCGGTGTCGGCCTTGACCCACGCCGGGCAGTACTTCATCATGCCGTTCTTCCAGGTGGCGAACCACAGAATCACCAGCTTGAGCCCATGCTCGCGGCAGCCTGCCAGCAGCTCGTCCACGATACTGAAATCGAACTGCCCCTCTTCCGGCTCGACCTGCTCCCAATACACCGGAATCTCGACGGTGTTGGCGTGAATCAGCTTTAGCGCCCGCCAGGCCGTCTCCAGCTCATCCCGATTGTAGCCGCTGGAGTTGTGTACCTGTCCGCCCAATGAGAAAAAGGGCTTGCCGTCCACTGTAAATACACGCTTGATCTCTTTCATCTGTGCACTGCTCTCCTCTGTCTGATCCGGGCGCAGTCGTCGCCCGGTACTGCCCGATTGATGAGGGCGAATGATGGATGGTGATCACCATCATCATCCGCTGTTCAGATGGCCGGATCGATGTGATCGGGAGCCTGGTTCCAGACACGCAGCCCAAACCGGCTGAGGTAGATGGGGATGTTCTGGAACAATGGGTTGGTCTGCTCGATGGCTTCGATCATGGCGCGTTTGTGGCTCATAGAAGGTCCGCTGAGCAGGGTAATCGAGCCGCCTTCGCCCCCGGCGCCGTTGACCTTCCAGCCCAGCGCGCCGTACTCGCGGGCGATCTGGATGATCTGTTCGGCTTCGGCGCTGATCAGGTTGGGGTGCAAATGGCGTTGCGCCTCGGTGTTGTCGATCATGGCTTTTCCCAGCGCGGCGAAATCGCCGGCATATACGGCATCACGCGATGCTCGCGCCGTCTGTCGCAGCGTTTCCAGCTTGGGCGAATCGGGGCCGGCATCCTCCAGATCATGGATGACCATCTCGTGTACGGCAGAGGATGAATGAGAGCGCCCCAGGAAAACGAGGCCCAGCCGTCGCTCCAGCTCCCACCAGATGGGGTGGGGCACATGGATCGGGGAGACGGCGGCGTAGGGGTAATCGAACATCTCGATATAGTTGATACCACCAAAGGCGGCGCAGAGCTGATCCTGAATGCCGCTTTGCTGGCCGAGAATATCGGTTTCGATATGATGGGCGGCGTAAGCCACCTCCAACGGCGCCAAGCGCCCCGGCGTGAGCTGATCCAGCGCGCCGATGAGGGCCACCGTCACCGCCGCCGATGTGCCGGTGGAACAACCGGCCGGTGCTTCGGAATAGATCGATATCTGTGCACTGAGGTCGTCGGGCACGCCCATATAGTCGATGGCGGCCTCCAGCAAGGGGTGCTGGACCCACTCGTGACGCTCATGTTGGGGGGAGATGATATAACGGTCGCCATAGTTCTCTGCATGCAGGACGACCCGCCCCTCCAGTGTGTCTCGTGGAAAGATCTGAATCTGTACTTCGACATAGGGATATACACCGATGTTAAAGATGCGCCCTCGTTTCGCGAACCACGTGTCGGTCCATCCGCCATTGTCGCATACCCGGATGGGCGCCACGCTGTTGATGATCTGTAATGGACATTCGCTCTGAGGCGTCATCGTCGTTCTCCGTCTGTGATGGTTGATCTGATATCAGCCGGCTCGAGACCGGCTCTGCCATTGTACGCATGCCCGAATGGTCTGTCCAGCGCGATAAGGGCAATCACGATGGGTTTCGCGATGGCCGTCCGGCGATGGGCACACGGCGACGGCGAGTGAGGCGTGATGACAAGGCAATCGTGGCGACGAGTCTCCGTCGGGGCTGCTCGCGAGCGCCCCCGACAAAGGTTGAACGGGGAAGCTCCGGGGTGATGGACGAGTTCAGATAGGATTGACCTTTTTCACAACGTTAATGTCATAGAACAGGCCTTTGCGCCACAAACGGATTGCCCAATGTCTGCGCCTGCGTTATACTGCGTTCGGGTAAGGAGCCGATTCGATACACATCTGCAGGAGTAGTGCGCATGAACACGATCAAGATCGATCCGACGCGGGCCATTGGCGAACTGGACCGGAACGTGTTTGGCGGCTTTGCCGAGCATCTGGGTCGCTGTATCTATGGCGGCATCTATGAGGAGAACTCGCCGCTGGCCGATGAGAACGGTTTTCGTCGGGATGTGATGGAGGCGCTCAAGAGGCTGCGCATGCCGATCATTCGCTATCCGGGCGGCAACTTTGTCTCGGGTTACCGCTGGATGGACGGCATCGGGCCCAAAGACGAGCGCCCGGCCCGGGCGGAGCTGGCCTGGGGCACGGTGGAGTCGAACCGCTTTGGCACCGATGAATTCGTCACCTGGTGTCGCCAGTTGGGCGCCGAGCCCTATCTGGCGGTGAACTGTGGCGACGGCTCGATGCGCGAGGCGAGAGATTGGGTCGAGTATTGCAACGGCACCGGCGATACCGCCCTGGTGCAGACACGTCGTCGGAACGGATACGAGGCGCCGCATAACGTCAAGTACTGGGGCATCGGCAATGAGGTGGACGGCCCCTGGCAGATGGGGATGAAGACGCCGCAAGAGTATGCTCGGGCCTATACCGAGTTTGGCAAGCTGATGAAGATGGTCGACCCGAATATTCGCCTCATCGCCTCGTGGACCAGCGGGTGGTTCGATGATTGGGTCGAGCGGGGCCAGCTTTTGCTGGAGCAGGCCGCCGATCTGGTGGACTATATGGCCATCCACTGGTATGTGGGCAACCGCACCGACGATTTCAGCCGCTATATGGCCCTCTCCGAGCTGTTCGAGGAGCGCCTTATCGCCACCGAGGGGCTCATCGCCGCCATGCGTAACTGTCGCAAGATCACTAAGCCGATTCCGCTGGCGGTGGACGAGTGGAACGTATGGTATCGCACCGGCGGGGCCGAAGGGCTGGAGGAGGTGTACAACCTGGAGGATGCCCTGGTGGTGGCCCTGCAGTTGAACGCCTTTATTCGCCATGCCTACAGCGTCAAGATGGCGAACCTGGCGCAGATAGTCAATGTGATTGCGCCGATCCTCACCCGACCCGAGGGGCTGGTGTTGCAGAGCATCTTTTATCCGTTCGAGATCTATTCGCAGAACGCCGGCGCCACGGCGCTGGATGTGATGTGGGAGGGTGATACCTTCCAGGCGGGCGACGATCAGCCGGCGCTGCGCGTGCTCGATGTGGCCGCTACGGTGGACGCCGCCGGCCGGCAGGTGGCCGTCTTTGTCGTCAACCGCAGCCTTGATGAGGCGGCAGAGACGCGCCTGGTACTGCAAGAGGGCGAGTTTGGCGGAGTCGGCGTGGCCCATGTGGTGAACGGGCCGGACCCCAAGGCCGCCAATAGTTTCGACTCGCCGGATCAGGTGGTCACCCGCTCTACGGCATTGACGACGAGCGGCCGGGAACTGACTTACACCTTTGAGCCGCATTCCGTCACCGCGCTGGTATTCTCGCTGACGTAAGCCGAACTGGAGATACAGACGATGAAGACCCATCAGGAACTGCTGGATGAGATAGCCCGTACTCAGCCCGGAGCGGGGGAACTGACCTTCTGGTGGTTGGGACAGCTCAGTTACGTGGTCAAGGCGGGCGGGCGCACGCTCTACTTCGATCCCTATCTGGCGCCCTCGCCGCGGCGCAATACGCCCCCGTTGCTGACGCCGGATGAGGTGACCAACGCCGATTGGGTGTTTGGCAGCCACGACCATGGCGACCACATCGACCCGGCGACGATCCCCGGGATCGCCGCGGCCTCGCCCAATGCGCGGTTCGTCTGCTCGCGGGTGGCACGCCAAAAGATGCTGTCGCTAGGCGTGCCCGACGAGCGGATCGTGGCGCTGGACGACGGCCTCTCTTATGAAGAGGACGGCCTGCGCATCAGCGCCATCGCCGCACTGCACGAGTTTTTCGATCGCGACGAGGAGCTGGGCTATCCTTATCTGAGCTTTATCGTCGAGACCGGCGGCGTCACTATCTACCACTCGGGCGACACGCTGGTGTACGACGGAATGCTGGCCAAGCTGTCCAAATGGTCGTTCGACGTCATGTTCCTGCCCATCAACGGCCGCGATGCCGAGCGCTTTGCGCGCAATATCCAGGGCAACATGACCTTCCAGGAGGCGGTCGACATGGTGGGCACCCTTAAGCCCCGCCTGGCGGTACCGGGCCACTATGACATGTTTACCGGGAACCTGGCCAATCCCAAGGACTTTACCCGATACATGGACGTCAAGTACCCCGATGTATCCTACTGGGTGGGGGGACACGGCGAGGCGGTGACCCTGCCGCCACGATAGGGCGGAGAGGTTCAGAGATGATGGCGCGGGCCGGAGGTAGACTTTTCTCCGGCCCGCGCTGTGTTTTACATTCGTCAGACCCGATCGTTCACTCCCAGACGAGTGTATTGCTCCGGGGGCGCGTCGCATTCGCGCATGGCGCGTATGAGCAGGTCGATACAGTACGCCTCGGCATCGCTCCCCACCAGATTGTGCTCCTGCCCGGGGTCGGTGTCCAGATCGAAGAGCAGGGTATGGCGGATGAACTCGCTGCGTGGTCGATGTTCGGGCAGGCGGAATACCGGCATATCGGTATAGGGTAAATAGCGGCCGGCCTCGATCTCGTGAAATCGCTCGCGTGGCCAGTAGCGATCGTAATTCGCCGCCATGCAGCCGTACTGGTAGAGGGGGCCATTTTCGGCCGTGGCCGGCGCGCGAAAATAGGTATAACGTCCGTCGGTGACGTTCACCGCCGAGCCGTGCCAGCCGTACAGGGCATAGTCACGGGTGGGAACGGCGGCGTCTTTCAACGTCGGCCATAGTGACACGCCGTGGACGGAATGCTCCCAGGGAACGCCAAAGTACTCCATCAGCGTCGGGGCCAGATCCAGGTTCTGACTCAACCGGCTGCATCGGTCACCGGCTCTGGCGTTTTCCGGCAGGTGGATGAACAGGGGAATGTGGGCCAGCTCGTTATAGGCGTGCTGATAGTTCTTGGCCAGCAGCCCGCGTTCGCCCAGCATATGGCCGTGATCGGTGGTCAGGATGATGAGCGTCTCGTCCATAATGCCCCGACGCTCCAACTCATCCAGAAAGAGGCCGAACCAGCGATCCAGCATCGTCAGGCAGGCGGCATAGCGTCGCCGGAGATGGTGTAGTGCCTCGGGCGACACTTTGCTCGGGCCATATGCCGGCCACATATACTCCGGCCCCTCCCAGTCGTCACCGTACATATCCAGATACTCCCGAGGCACATCAAAGGGCTCGTGAGGATCGAATGCCTCGACCATCAGAAACCAGTTGTCGGCGTCGGCGTTTCGGCGCACCCATTCGATGGCGGCGGCAAAGGTCTGCTGGCTGGGATAGTCCTCCTCGCGACGAAATGCGGTGCGATTGCGCGCGTACTGAGCTTGCCAGTTCCCCAGGTGAGGCGGCTCATCGGGCGGGATTACCGCCGATACCCACTTGTCCGACTCTTGCCCGCGATACAGGTCCCACGTATCGAAGGTGCAGTGATAGTTCTCGCCTCCCACCTGTACATAATGATAGTGGTCGGTGACCAGATGGGTGAACACTCCCGCTCGCGACAGATCCTCGGTGAAGCAGCGATCGAACGGCTCGATGCCGCCCCAGCCGCGCTCGAGAAAGTTGAGCCGACCGGTGAGGAGGTCGCGCCGGGCGGGCATACAGGGCGCCGAGCCGATGAAATGGCGGTCAAAGGTGATCGAGCGTTCGGCGAACCGCTGAATATTGGGCGCAATGACCCAATCATTGCCATAGAGCGGTAGAAAGTGCCGGTTGAGACTGTCCATCAGAACCAGAATCGCCTTCACAGGATATCCTTTCTGTGTGGTGGCCCGTCGCGCCCCTGTTTGGTGGGCGGCGGGTTCTGGGCTAGAATCGGGCGGGCGCGGCCGCCTGCGGTGGCTTCCGCGCATCATCCCAACGCGATGGAGACCTCGATCCTATGTCGCTCGCCGGAATTCTCGATGTAACTCCCATCTTGATGCTTATCGCCCTGGGCGTGATACTGCGCCTGACGGGATTGATCAACCAGCAGGGCGCACTGGTGTTGACGCGGCTGGCGTACCATGTCACCATTCCCGCCGCCATCTTTTACTCGATCGCGCAGTCACGACTCACATCCAGCATGATGATGTTGCCCGTGCTGGGGGTGGTTGTGCCGCTGATGCTGGCCGGCGTGGTATACCTCACCACACCGCGACTGGCCGATCAGCCCGAGCTGCGCGGCGTATTGATGGTGGGGATGGTGGTGCTGGGTGTTTTTGCGTTCCCATTTTTTCAGCTCTTCTTTGGCCCCGAGGGGCTGGCGCGCGTTGCCATGTATGATGTCGGCAACGCCGTCTATGCCGGTACGGCGGCCATCTGGTTCTCACAACGGTTCGGCTCACGCTCGCGCGGCTTTGACGGTGGTCGGGCATGGCGAAAAGTGATCGCCTCGCCCATCATGTGGGCGGCGGCTCTGGGTGTGACGGTCTCGGCGCTGCGTATCGAGCTCGGCGGCCCGCTACAAGATTTCATCAGCCGGCTGGCGGCCGCCAATACGCCCCTGGCGATGATGGCGGTGGGCGCCTTTTTGCGGCCTCGCGCGGCCCACGGGCCGCTGGTGGCCCAGTTTGTCGTCACCCGCATGGTGTTTGGCGTGTTGCTGGGGTGGGGCGCCGGCCTGCTCCTGGGACTGGACGGACTCGACCTCATCGCCGCCTCGGTGGCATCGGGCCTCCCCGCCGGCACGACGGCCCTGGTCTATGCCGGAAACG
Source organism: Anaerolineae bacterium (assembly GCA_050942995.1). Taxonomy (GTDB): domain Bacteria; phylum Chloroflexota; class Anaerolineae; order UBA1429; family UBA1429; genus JBMNOI01. The sequence goes on along the minus strand of JBMNOI010000017.1, from coordinate 19,684 downwards.
AGGGGCTGGATACCGAGCTCGCCGCGTCCATCATCTCGGTGACGGTGCTGGTCGGTGCGGTGGTCATCAATATCTTGCCCCTGTGGCTGGCCAATCTCTATCTGTAGCGCTATATCCGCTCCGGACGCCCGGATCGCTCTGAGGCAAAGCATGCGTCGATGACGCGGATGGTGGCATCCAGCGGCTCGTCGGCAAACTGCGCCGGTCGCACGCCGCGCACGGCGTCGCACATATCCTGCAGTTCCAGTGCATAGGCGTCGACGAGGGGGATCACCGTCTCATGCGAACGATCCTCCAGCGTCAGCATCAGCCGCGCGCTTTCGCCGCGCCCCAGAAAGCCCTCCGGCGCCTCCAGCACCCCCCTGGTGCCCACGGCGCGGAAAAAGGTGCTGCCCCGGCAATCGAAACTGGCGCTAAAGGTGCCCAGCAGACCGTCGCCAAAGTCCAGAACGCCGGTGGCGCTCATGTCCACACCCCATTTTGGCGAACGCTCGAGGTGGGCAAAGGCCGTCACCGGCTCGCGGCCCGCCAGCATGCGGGCCACATTGATGCAGTAGGCGCCGATGTCGTATAGCGCGCCACCGCCCATCTCGGGATGCAGGCGCACGTTGGCGGGATTCTCGACGATCACATAGTCGAACGCCGTGTGGATAGCGCGCAGGTCGCCGAGCACGCCGCTGCGCACGATCTCGAGGGCCTTTTGCATCAGCGGCCCGAAACGGTACATAAAGGCCTCCAGCAGGAGCCGTCCATTTGCCCGCGCGGCCGCCTGCATCTCTCGCGCCTCTGCGGCGTTTAGGGCGATGGGCTTTTCGCACAACACGTGCTTGCCGGCCTGCACCGCCTTGATGGCCCACTCTTTGTGCAGGTGGTTGGGCAGGGGGATGTACACCACCTCGATGTCGGGATCGGCGAGCAGCGCCTCGTACGAATCGTATGCGCGGGGTGCACCGAACTGATCGGCGATCCGGCGCGCCTTTTCCATCGAACGGCTGGCCACGGCCAGCAGGGTCGCATCGGGCACCTGGGGCAGCACGGGCAGTACCCGCACGGTGGCGATGCGCGCTGTGCCCATCAATCCCCAACGAACCGGTTCATGCGTCATCTGGACATCTCCTCATCTGTGATGGACGAGCCGGGACGATACGGGCCGCATACAACGCGGGTCGCATTATATGCGGCTCATGTTCCGTACAGCAGCATAACCGTCGGAATCGACCGTGTCAACGGTCGTCGGAATCGACCGTGTCAACGGGACGGGATCATTCCTTGCGCGCCTTGATGGAAAAGAGCAACGGCATCTCGGGATGCCCCTCGGGCAGATCGTAATAACCGTCCTGCCGGCAAACCATGCCGGGGAACAGCTCGTATTCGAGATAGGGGAACTCGTGCAGGTATTCGATGCGCAATCCGGCGGCGGCCAGCGCGCTGACGATATCACCCAGGGTGTGCTGCCACTCGTAGGTTTCGGTGTGCTCGATGGTGGCATCGGCATCGGCGTAAGAGCCCTGCTCGTCATAGCGGTGGGCCTTGCCCCGCGCAAAATAGGGGTTGCGCGGCTGGAGTAGCTCCCGGCCCTCCTGCTCGAACACCCAGGAGAAGGGGTGTTCCTCGACCATGTAAAAGGTGCCTCCCGGCGCCACGAAATGCGAGACGACGCGCGCCCAACCCTCGATATCGGGCAGCCAGCAGAGGACCCCATAGGTCGTATAGACCATATCGTAGCTACGGTGCAGCACGTTGGGCAGGTCGTAGAGGTTGGCCTGTACGAAATCGGCCTCCAGCCCCAGTTCTTGCGCCAGTTGTCGGGCCAGGGCGATTGCCCGGGGAGAAAAGTCCATCCCCGTCACCTTTGCCCCCATGCGGGCCAGGGAGAGCGTACCCATGCCAAAGTGGCATTGCAGATGCAGGATCGACTTGCCGGCTATATCGCCGATCTCTTGTCGTTCGATGGGCAGGAGATTGGTTTCGCCACGCAGAAATCCCTCCAGATTGTAGAACGTCGAACGGGCATGAATGTCTACCAGATCGTCCCAGTGCCTGAGATTGGCCTCGATGCGTGGGTCCATCGTCCCTCCTCGTGTATGGCAAGTGATCGGCGCCGCTATCACTCTGCACTATAGGCCGATCGGAACGGAAGCACAACCTCGCGTTCCGGCCGGCTTTTGCGGGCAAGATTTGAAAGATGCCCTCAAGAATTGTACCATGAATACAGGCACGATCGCGTGCAGCGCGTCAGAGCCGACCTCATGAGGAGGTCCGGATGAAGAAAAGTGCATTTTCTCTGCATCGGCAATTGGATCTGCGTCGTGAGGTCGGGCTTGATCTGGCGGTGACGGTATGCGATAATGCAGCGAATCGTCCCCTCTGCTCGGGACGCGGGCAGGTCGTCCATACATCAGGCTTCTCGATCCGGCGGCTGCCGAAGACACCATAGAGGAACGACCGAACATCTTTTGCCACGTGCGCGAAGATATTCGCGCGCATTCTGTCCTATCTGAACGAGGTGATTGCATGAGGTGGAATGTGCCCGCCCGGCACAATGCACGGCTTGAGACCCTGCTGGACCGCATCGCCGACGATGTCGAGTTGTTGCAACTGTACAAGTGCGCCAATATCAACGCCGTAGATCGTTCGGGAATGAACGACCATGGCGAGGTCCATGTTCGCATTGTGGTGAACGCCGCGCTGCGAATCCTCCGCCTGCTGATAGAGGACGGCATCCGCCCCAGCGTGCTACAATACGAAGGGATGGATGAACTGGATGCCGAAGTCATCGTGGTGCTGGCCGCCGCGCTGCACGATATCGGCATTGCGGTGCATCGGGATGGGCATGAGGAGCACAGTCTGGTGCTGGCTTATCCCAAGGCGCGTCAGCTTTTGGAGGGTATCTATGATGAGCCCGCGCTCACCATCATGGTGGCCGAGACGCTGCATGCCGTGATCTCGCACCGTTCCGATATGCGTTGTCTCACCATCGAGGCCGGTGTCGTCAAGGTGGCCGATGCGCTGGACATGAGCCAGGGACGCTCGCGTATTCCCTTCGAGGCCGGGCAGATGAACATTCATTCCGTCTCGGCGCTGGCCGTCCAGTCGGTCTCTATCGAGCGGGGCGATGATCGTCCGGTGCGCATCTCTATCCGGCTGACCAATTCGGCCGGCATCTTTCAGATCGACGAACTACTCAAGAGCAAGCTCAAGAGCTCCACGCTGGCGCCGTATGTGGAGGTGGTCGCGCGCATTGAAGGCGACACGGAGCAGCGGCTATTCGAGGTCTACAAGCTGTGAAAGGACACACAGGCACGACGATGCTGAGACAATCATTTGAACGCGACTTGCAGCGCCTGCAGGACCAGGTGTCCGTTCTGGGCAGCATGGTGCAAAAGGCCCTGTTGGACTCGGTCGAATATCTCGAAGCACGGGATCTCGAAGCGTCGCGGCGTCTCATCGACGATGATCGCTACATTAACGAGAAGCGCTTCGAGATCGAGGCCGATATTCTGGCCGTCATCGCCACCCAACAGCCCATGGCGCGAGATCTGCGCATTCTGGCCGCCATGCTCGAAATCATCACCGAGCTGGAGCGCATCGGGGATTATGGCAAGGGGATCGCCAAGATCAATCTCATGATCGGCGAAAACGAACTGCTCAAGCCTCTGGTGGATATCCCGCGCATGGCCGATAAGGCGCTGGATATGCTGCGCCGTGCACTGGATGCCTTTATGCGGCGCGACGCCGAGGCGGCCAAGGCCATCCCCAAAGAGGATGACGAGGTGGACGCGCTCTATAACCAGGTGAACCGCGAGTTGATGACCTTTATCATCTCGGATCCGCGCACGATCGAGCAGGCTAATTACCTGCTATGGGCGGCCCACAACCTGGAGCGCGCCGCCGACCGTGTGACCAATATCTGCGAGCGGGTGGTGTTTATGGTCACCGGCACCATGGCCGAGCTGGACACCCATTTCGATAACTGACAGCTTGCCCGGAAGGCAAGCTGTTGCCACATGGTTGTGGGGGCTCTCCACAACCATGTAAAGCATACCATTCGGCCGCACCGGCATATGCCCGATGCAGCCCAAAAGAGCGCGCCGGATATCCGGCGCGCTCTTTTTCTTCTGTCCGATAAGGCCATCCACTCAGGTGATGTGGGCGACCCGATAGCGGGCGACGACCTCTTCGTTCAGGGTTACGCCCAGGCCCGGCTTGTCGGGGATGGTGAACTCGCCGTTGACGGCCTGCGTATCGAACGCTTCCTCGACCAGGTCATAATGGCGCGGGTCCCGATAGGGGAACCATTCTTGGATGATAAAGTTGGTGATGCAGGCATCGAGCTGTACCGAGGCCGCGGTGCACACCGGCCCGGCGCAGTTGTGCGGCTGTACGTGCAGGCCGTATATCTCGGCCATTGCGGCGATCTTTTTGACCTCGCTGATGCCACCGGCCAGCCCCAGGTCGGGCTGGACGATATCCACCGCCTGCTTTTCGATATACTGGCGGAAGCCGTAGCGGGTGTAGAGGCGCTCGCCTGCCGCGATGGGTAGGGGCACGTTCTTCGACACCTTGAGCATGACGTCGACGTTCATGGCGTCCACCGGCTCTTCGTAGAAGAAGGGGCGCAGATCGGCCAGACGTCGGCCCATCTCGATGGCCGAGGTGACGCCCAGGTTGCCGTGAACCTCGACTAGGATGTCTACGTCGGGGCCCACCGCCTCGCGCACGGCTTTGACCCGCTCATACGCCAGGTCGGCCCGCTCACGGCTCAGAACCCGCGTATGGCGTCCATAGGTGCCGTCGGGATGCACGTTAAAGGGGTCGAACTTGAGCGCATTGTAGCCATCGGCCACCACCTTGAGCGCGGCCTCGGCATACTCCTCAGGCGCGTTGCACACATTGCGCCCCTCATCGGTGTATAAACTGTACCAGCCGTTGGCGTATACGCGGATCTTGTCGCGCGCCTTGCCGCCCAGTAGCTCATATACCGGCTGCCCCAGTTTCTTGCCGCGGATATCCCACAGAGCCTGATCGATGGCGCTCATGGCCCCATAGATCACCGGGCCGCCGCCCTGTCCCCAGAAGGTGTGGCTGTACAGGTGATGCCACATCTTTTCGATGCGGGTGGCGTCGGCGCCGATGACATAGCGCTCGACCATTTGCTTGAGCATACCGATGCCGGCGGCGCTGCCGGTGCCGTAGGCCAGGGCCACTTCGCCCACGCCGTATATGCCCTCATCGGTGGTCAGCCGCAGGATGACGGGGTGCCAGTGAGATGCTTTCGGAAAGATATCGGCATCATAGATGTCGGCGGAAACGATCTTCATAGCGTGTTCTCCTGTTCGACGTGACGGGTCGCTATTCGATGTGGTAGGCCAGATACCGTGCGATGGCCTCTTCGTTCAGGGTCACGCCGAGGCCCGGCTTGTCGGGAATGGTCAGATAACCATCCTTCGCCTGAGTATCCATCGGATCCTCCGCCAGGTCGAACACGGGCTGCCCGGCGTAGGGCCGCCACTCCTGGATGATAAAGTTGGTGATGCAGGCATCGATCTGGATCGATGCGGCCGTGCTGATGGGGCCGGCGCAATGGTGTGGCTGAATGTGCATGTTGTAGGTCTCGGCCATTGCGGCGATCTTTTTGACCTCACTGATGCCACCGGCCAGACCCAGATCGGGCTGGAGCACATCGACCACCTGCTTCTCGATATACTCGCGGAAACCGTAGCGAGTGTAGAGGCGCTCGCCCGCGGCGATGGGCATGGGCAGACTCTGGGTGACCTTGAGCATGGCATCGACATTCATGGCGTCCACCGGCTCTTCGTAGAAGAAGGGGCGCAGTTCGGCCATTCGGCGACCGACCTCGATGGCCGAGGTGACGCCCAGGTTGCCGTGAACCTCGATGAGGATATCGACCTCGGGGCCCACCGCTTCGCGCACCGCCTTGACCCGCTCATACGACAGGTTGACCATCTCCAGCGGTAACGCGCGCTCGGGCGTCCAGCGGGTGCCGTCCCCTTTGATATAGAAGGGGTCGAACTTGAGCGCATTATAGCCGTCGGCCACCACTTCCTGCGCGGCCACGGCATACTGCTCCGGCGTCACACAACGCGGGCTACCGTCGGGATTGACCAGGTTGGACCAGCCGTTTGCATACAGACGAATGCGTTCGTTGGTCTTGCCGCCCAGCAGTTCGTACACCGGCAGGCCGAGGGCCTTGCCCTTGATGTCCCACAGCGCTTCATCGATGGCGCTGATGCCACCGTATACCACCGGACCGCCGCCCTTGCCCCAGAAGGTCTTGCTGTAAAGGGTGTGCCACATCTCTTCGATGCGGGTGGCGTCGGCGCCGATGACGTAGCGCTCGACGAGTTGTTTGAGCATACCGACGCCGGCAAAGCTGCCGGTGCCGTAGGCCAGGGCCAGCTCGCCCGCGCCATAGATCCCCTCATCGGTGGTCAGCCGCAGGATCACCGGATTGAAGGAAAGCCCTTCCGGGCTGAGGTCGACGTCATAGATGTCGGCAGAGACGATCTTCATTGTGCTCCCTTCGTTCACTCGATGCAGTTATTTTGTTCCCAGAGCAATCCAAACGCCGCAGCGTTCGAGAGTGGCTCTCCGTTATACCTGATTTAGCCTATTCGGCAACCACCATCTGGTGCCCCATCACCTCGGGCACCGTGGTGCGAACATATCCGTCGTCATAATCGAACGCCAGATCATCCCCCTGCGGGGCCAGATAGACCCGTGCCGGCCGCTCTGCGACCTTGAAGGACAGCGGCACCCGGTACAGCGGGATGACGTCTTCGATGGTGTCGAACTCTAGCCCCCGGCGTTCGGGGATATAGTGCAGCAGGTGTACCACCGTGCGGGCCGGGTCGCTTTGCCGCAGCATGGTGATCTGTGCGGTGCTGGGGCCGCCGCTTACCACCAACGGGTCGGGGAGCAGTATACGCAACGCCGCCAGAAACAGCGTCTTGTACCATTTCACCGCCTGTCGCCGATATCCGTCAAAGATGGGGTGGGCGAAATAGATGACGTTGCCCGCCGCGTTGATGGTGATGGCCGGGTAGCCGACCGGACGCGCCAGATCGGGCGGTGTCTGTCGGTGCGAGCAGAAATGCGCCCAGGTGCGGTTAAAGTAGGGGGCCCGGGTGTCGGCCAGGATGGTCGAGCCCTCGACCGGCTCGACCTCCATCCCCCGATCGTAGATCACATATTCCGTATTCTCCAGATCGGCCTTCAATTCGGGGCGCGCGATGGCATAGTCGGGCGTAAAGGGCGCATCGCCGATCAGACGCACGCCAAAGGCGTCCAGCGCGAATCGGCTGCCGTCGGGGATCAGCCCCGAGCGGCCGGTGGCGATGATTTTTCCTCCGGCGTCAAGGTAGCTCTTGACTTTTGCGGCCAGGGTCTTGTCCAGAGGCACCTTGTCGGGCAGTATCAGCACACGATAGCGGTTCCAGTCCGCCCGATCGTCGACGAAATCGAATTGGTGGTGCGCCTCCATCAGCATACGCAATACGCCGCTATGGCTGGTATCCACGCGGCCGTTCTCGGCACGTACCGCCTCGACGTTGAATACGGCGATATCGGCCTGGGCGACGGCATTGGTGCACCAGGGCTCTTTGGCCTCGACGCTGGCATACACCTTGCCGATGAGGCGATAGGCCGCGTCGTCCAGGCGGCCCCGCGGATGGAGCTGGTCGCCGATCGAGCAGGCCGTGCCGTTGGCCAGCATCTGATAGCACTCGAATTCCAGTGCCGGCAGATTCTTGAGCGAGGAGAAATCGCCCCATGCGGTGTGAAACTTGCCCGTCATGCCCAGCAGGGGTTTGTTCAGCGTGCGGGCATAACGCACCGTAATGGGGAAATGATTGTATCCCCAGATGCCGGTGCTGGGTAGCGATTCTAGCTCAAAGTGGCTAAAGGTATCTGCCGTGTCGCGCAACTCGGCGTGAATATGTCCGGCGTTGTGAAAGATGGTCGCCTCGGGCAGTCGTGCCCGTACGCCGTCGGCGAACCGCTTGCGATAGGCGTTCATCACCCTCAACGCGAACTGCTGCCGATGGACGGGCGACTCGGGGTTCAGGCCGGCGCCGGCCATATCGCGCAGGCAATAGGGGCACACACACTCGTACTGATGGATGATGTCAAAGAAAAAGCCGTCTATCTCGTCGCCAAAAAGGTCCATCACCTCTTCGGTCTGTTCCCACACATAATCGAGATAGGGCGAGTTCAGGCACAGTTTCTTCCAGCCCGCGACCAGGGGGCCGTTGATGCCACGCACTCCCTCCGGCGTAACTTCCAGCCACTCGGGGTGGCGCGAGGCGATGAGCTCGTCCCATCCCACGGTGATATAAATGGGCGTGCGGATGTTCGCTCTGTGGCAGGCCTCGATCTGCTCTCCCAGGAGGTCAAACGTTAGCGCGGGGTGCATCTCGAATCGGGTGGGGGAATAGTAGACATAACCATGATGGCAGCGGGCGAACAGCGTCACCGAATCGACATGGGCGCGCTGCAGCGTCTCGACGAATGCCTCTGCATTCCAATCGGCGCCCACATCGTCGATGGCGCCGGCGGTATGGAAATCCAGATGAACCTGGCGCATTCTCAGGGGTTTCATGGCGCTTCCTCTCTACGTCCTGATCGCCCGATAACTGCTCTCCGGCACACGGGCGCATACCGTCCCCACCTTGGGCCGGGGCAACGCTGCTACATTAACACCGATTACCCACGGCGTCAACCGCTCACTGTGGACGCCGGATAGATCATTCGAGCGAATATCTCTTTGCGGGGCTATGCCCTCATCGGCTCCTCTGTGTGTGGCGACACGAGGCGTCCCTGTGGATCGCTTCCAGCCGTCGATCGTATTCGGATGCCATCTGCGACCAGGCATAGACCGCCACGCGACGACGCAACATATCCAGATGGTGATCTGATTCACGGCGCACCTCTGGATTCGTCACGCCTTCCGCCGCCTTTTTCAGTGCCGCCTCTAGCAGAGATACCAGACTATCGTGATCGTCGTAGAGGCAGTGCGGATGCAGCGCCTCGGGTATGAATTGGGGATAGGCCAGTCGGCGGGGCAGGATGGGAAAGGTGCGGCAGTAGACCGCCTCGACGACGGCCGCGCCGAAAAAGTCGTGAAAGGCGGTGCTTACGATCAGGTCGGCGCGCCAGAGCCAGTGGACATAATCCTGCGGATGATCCAGGTAGCCGAACTGCACGATGCGATCCCCCAGACGCTCACGGGCCTCCTCGAACTCGGGTGGGACGCGCACGAAGGACTCGCCCAGCACGGCCAGCCGAAAGTCGATGCCCCGTCCGGCCAGAGTGTAGAGCGCTTGAAAGAATTCGGCGGGGTTCTTGTCATACTCCCAGCGATGGTTCCACAGGATCAGGGGCGGCCTGCCCGGCGGCTCGGGGATGGGGCGCCATGCATCCAGTCGGTCGAGATCCAACCCCAGGGGCAGCACCTCGCTCCTGCCCCGCAGTTCGTCGACCGTGTGCAGCTCGTTATAGTCGGGAAAGTGTTTGAGCAGGCGGGGCAGCTCGTCGAACCATGAATCCATGTGAAACGCCGAGTTGAAGAATATCCCGTCGGCGCACAACATGGAGGCATAGTTGATGAATCCATAGTGCAGATCGCGTTTCTGCCCGGGCTGCACCGGATAGGTCAGTTGATTCTCGTGCATGTACAGCGCGGCGGGCGTATCGGCGGTGAGATCGCGTGTGAGGGCCAGGAATGTGCTCAGGTCCAGCATGTCGGTGGCCAGGATCAGGTCCACACGCGGCGCCTGTTCGCGCATCATCCGTGCCAGTGTGACCGCGCCGCCATGCATGCGCCACTTCCAGAACTGCCCCTTGAGGGTGAGGGGGATGATGTGATGGGCGCTATGGGCGGCGTAGCCGCGCACCCACGCGGCGTGAGAGCCGGTATCGTACGGCTCTAGCAGAGCGATGGTCAAACGCTCGGGCGATTCTGGACGATTGCGTAACGTCATAATCCGGTGTTTATCCTTATTCCCTTATAGTGAGTATAGATCACCGCTGTGCCGATCTCTGCCGTTATCGTTGACAGCCTCTCTCACTCCGATATAATGAGCCGACTCGTTGGATTCGGTAGACACGAGCCTGACTTGAGGGGAGATGGAGCATGTCACAAAAAAGATCCCGGAACAACTGGATCTTTGGTCTGCTCGCGCTGGCTGTGCTGGTATTCGTCGCCCTCCGACAGTTGGCCCAACCCCCCGACACCGTTCAGACCGGCATTGCGCGGGCTGCGGCGCTGGGAGGATTCACCTTTATCTTTTTGGCGATTCTATCCTCGGCCTATATGCAGCCGTTGGTGCGTATATTTGGACGACAGTTCGTCAAAGTGCATCATGTGGTATCGATCACCGGTCTGGTGCTCATCACCATCCACCCGTTGACCCTGGCCTGGGCGAACGGCGGCTTGAACCTGGGGCTATTCCGACCGTTGTTTACCTCCTGGCCCGTTTTCTGGATGCTTGCCGGCCGTCCGGCATGGTGGCTGCTGATGCTTGCGGCTCTGGCCGCCATACTCCGTGGGACGCTGGGGCGTAGCTGGCGGATGGTCCATGCTCTCAACTATGCCGCGTTGATCATGGGCGCCGTGCATGCCAATATGCAATCGTTGACGGATGAGGTGCTGCCTGTCCGTATCCTGCTCGTCATTATGGCGGCCATCGCCATTCTGGTGTTCGTTCAGCGTCGCTGGGAGGACTGGCAGCGCACCCAACGCCGCAGCGCGAGAGGACGGGCCTAGGCTGTGACGCGAAAATGCCTCCCGACCGCCCGCGTACGGTGATCGAGCGGGGCCGGCCAATGGAATGATAGTCGTGTGGGGGCAGCATAGCCCCCACATAAACATATCACAAGTGGCCGCCGGAACAGGGCGCCCACCCCTGTAAACGCTTTGCCCCAAGGGGATGGGATCTCCCCCCCGTGCGCCCGGCCTTGAGTCGTTTACTCCAATCGGCGCACCCGACTGCGCAGCAGCATGTAGCCAAATGTGGCGATCAGTCCGATCCCCTGGATCGTGATGACGGTGATGACGCCCAGTCGGTCGGCCAGGAATCCTGCCGGAACGGTACCCAGATGGGTGAGGCCCATCAGCATCATGGATACACTCATCACCCGGCCGAGGTAGCGCTCCTCGCTGTGCAGCTGCACCAGAGTCTGGTTGCTCACCATGCAGATATTGTCCGAGGCGCCCACAACGCTCAGAAAGACCATGACGACGGCCAGATAGGGAAAGCGCACAAAGAGAATCAGGGCAATGCCCATGGAGATGCCCGCCGCCAGATAGAGCTTGCCCTTGCCCCGAAAGTTGCGCAACGAAGCCACCCACACCGAGCTGATCAAACTGCCGACGCCGGGCGCCGCCATCAACATGCCCAGCCCCGCGGCGTCAAAGCCCATAACCTCTGTGGAGAACATGGGCATCATCGTTCGATACGGGGTGGCCAGCAGGGTGCGAAACAGTCCCAGCAGTAGCAACACCAGGATCGTCTTGTTGGTCCCCAGGTAACGCAATCCATCGGTGAGGTCGACCCATATCGACCCTCTCGCGTCTCCTCCCCGGCTGGCGAGCTCGGGTAGCTTGGTGATGGTATAGACGGCCATGACGTACAGTGCGGCCATGAAATAGTAGACGCCCTGAGGGCCGAATATGGTGATCATCAGTCCGGCCAGTGACGCGGCAAAGATGCCCATCAGCCCCATGCCGATCGAATTGAGTGAATTGGCATTCAGTAGCGTATCACGATCCACCAGTTCGGTGATGATGGCCTGTTGAGCCGGCATCATAAAGGCAAACAGCACCCCGGTAAAGATCGAGGCCGCCGCCAGGTGCCACACCTGAATCAGCTTGAGGGAGACCAGCAACCCCAGGGTCAGCGAGTTGAGCAACATGCCCCCTCGCGACCAGAGCAGGATCGTTCGTTTGGGGGCGCGGTCACAGATTACCCCGCCGTACAACGAGAGAAAGAGTGTCGAGAGGCTCCAGCCGGCTCCCACCAGCCCCAGAGCAAGGGCCGAGCCGGTCAGTTCGTACACCAGCCAGCCCTGGACTACTGTGTTCATCTGAAAGGTGGCCGAGGACGCCAGCCGTCCCCACCAAAGCCAGCGAAAGTCGCGGTTATGCAACGAGGTGAATACCGGGGCAGAACGTATGGCACGGAGTACAGTCACCGGTGAGATCCCTCCATTGGGTTGTCGAATTGTATCAGGGGTGGATGAGTTTAGCGCATCAGGTGTCGCTATAGTGGCAGGCTGGCCTGTGTGTGCTCTCAGCGGCCTGTCGCCGGTTCGGATATGGTCATGATCTTTAAAAAGTTGGTCGGTCCTCCTTGTGCGATGGGATGGCCACCCGTTATCACCACGGTATCGCCTACGGCGGCGTCACCACGCGCCAGCAGCAGGTGTTCGACCTGGCGATAGTATTCCTCCTCTGTATCGGCGAAACGGGTTTTGATGGGCGTGACGCCCCACAGCAGGCTGAGCTGGTAATAGGTATCCTGAAACGGGGTGAACCCCAGGATGGGTACATTCGGATGAAAGTGCGAGACCACCCGTGCCGTGCTCCCCGTCTTGGTGAGCACACAGACGGCACGTACCGGCAGCGATTTGACGATGGCGGCTACGGCGGCGGCGATGGCCTCGGCCACCGATTCGCCCTCCATCTGCAACCAGGGTATGGCGGCGTGGCGTAGCCTGCGCTGGCGCTCGCGGTCCATCTCCTCAGCGATGCGGGCGATCATACGAACGGCCTCGATGGGATACTGGCCGATGGCCGTCTCGCCGCTCAACATCACAGCATCGCTGCCGTCCAACACGGCATTGGCGACGTCACTCACCTCGGCGCGGGTGGGGCGGGCGTTGTGGATCATCGATTCCAGCATCTGGGTGGCAGTGATCACCGGCAGCGCTCTCTGGTTGGCCTGTTCGATGATCCGTTTCTGTACGATGGGCACCTGCTCCGGCGGCAGCTCCACGCCCAAATCACCCCGAGCGACCATGACCCCGTCGGTCAATCGCAGGATGTCATCCAGGGCCTCCACCGCCTCGGGCTTTTCCAGCTTGACGATGATTGGGGTGTCTTTGCCATGTTGTCGGATGGTCTGTCGCACGGCGATGACGTCCATCGCCCGGCGCACGAAGGAGACGCCCACATAGTCCACGCCCTGTTCCAGCCCAAAGGCCAGGTCCTTCCGATCCTTGTCGCTCAGCACCGGCGCACTAATGTTGACTCCCGGCAGGTTGATGCCCTGATTGGGTCGCAGCTCGCCACCGTGCACCACTTCGGTGATGACATCCTCCTCCGTGGTGTGCAATACCCGCAGTTCGATCAGCCCGTCCGAGATCAATATACGATCGCCCGGGTGCACGTCGCGGGGGAACGCGGCGTAATCGGTGCGTACCTCACGATCGCTGCCGGGGATCTGTCGCGTCGTGATGGTAAATTCGGCTCCTTCGTTCAGTTCGACCGGCTTGCCATCGGGTAATGGGCCGGTGCGGATCTTGGGTCCCTGCAGATCCATCAACAATCCGACGGCCCGGCCGGCGCGTTCGGCCTCCTGGCGTACCGCCGCGATGCGGGCGGCATGCTCGGAATGCGTGCCGTGTGACAGGTTGATTCGCGCCACATCCATCCCGGCCTCGATCAATTGAGCAATCTGCTCCGGCGTCTCTGTTGCCGGACCCAACGTGGCGACGATCTTGGTTCGACGCATACCCCCTCTTTCTGTCCTTCTTTGGCCATTCGGTTTCACCCTCTGGAATGCGCAACGGGCAGCGCATCTGGGGGCCAAGCATGGCATAGCTCAGTATGCTACGCAATCGGGTGTCGCGTCAAGGCCGCGGATCCAGAACAGCTTGCTTCTTCTGCGGCGCCGGGAGTATACTCTTTCACAATGCAGGGGCACTGTTTCGTACCTTGAGCAGATGCCGAATACGTCATCGCAACCATTGATCCACTTTTTTCTTGATAGGAGTGTGCCCCATGAGCGTTAGGCCTCGTTTTTGTAGCCAGTGTGGCGGCCCGCTGCGAGAGAGCGACCGCTTTTGCGGGCGCTGCGGACAGGAGGTTCGGGCATTACCGGAGAAACCCGGTGATGTCGCCGCGCGGGAAGAACCGACGCCGCCGCCTCCGCCACCATCACAGCCTGCAGCGCCGTCACCGCCGCCGCAACCCGTGGCGCCTCCACCGCCGCCAGTCCCACCACAGCCGGCTGCTGTCGACGAGCCGATTTTGGGCATCATCGCGGGCACGCAACAAAGTAGCGGCTTTTTGGGAATGAAGCAGGAATCCTTCAACCTGATCGTTACGCCATCTCGATTGATCTTTGCCCATGTCAGTCGGCAACTCATGAATCAGGCGGTGGAAGAATCTCGTCGAACGGCCAAGGAACAGGGCAAGGGCTTTTTCGGTCAGTGGGGGGCGCAGCTGGGTTGGCTGAGACTGATCTGCCAACAGTACGAAACCATGTCTCCCGATGCGATTCTGACCGAGTTTCCGGGTAGTTTCGCCATCCCTACGGCGCAGATTCGACGAATTCGGATCAGGGAAAAATATCGTCACGAAGAGAGCTCCTCCCCTCCGGAACTGATCGTCGAATCGGTTGTCGGCAAACAACGCTTCTCTATCACCGGGACATCGTTGCGAGATGCTCGCGCACTGCTCAAAGAGGCGCTGCCTCACGTGACGCGATAAGGGATCACCGACCGGGCAGGAATCAAAAGGACCACCCCATTGTTGAGGGGTGGCCCTTTTCGGTTCAATCGGCAATAGACGTGAGACCTAGCCCTCGAACGGCTCATCCAGACGGCGAGTCTCGTCGTCCGCAAAGGGCGATGCAGAGGGATCATCCTGGATAGGCGGTACGGTAAAGGGGGTTCTCGTCGCGTATGCTGTGGTGCCAAATCGGGTGAGCACGACCGCGCCGATCCCCCAACTGCCCAGAAGCAGAGCGATCAGCCAGCCGATACAGGGCAGCATGGCGACGATCGAGATGGCCGTTACACCCAACACCGTCTCGAGCAGAGGGGTCGGATGGGCCAGCCGCAGTGTGCGCGACAGGCCGGCTCCCACCAGTCGGCCGGTGGCGACCCATCCCATTAAGGCGCATAGAATGAGCGCCAGGCCCAATCCGAGGGCTATCGGGATGCCGATACAGATGATGAACAGGATCGGAATCAGCACGGCCGATGCCACAATCGTCAACAGCCCGACGCCGAACGAGACGGCCGGCATGACCTGCATCGTTCCGGCGATGCGCTCGATATGGTCGGGTAGCAGTACGATTCCCAATACGGCCACGAGCAGTATCGCCAGGAGGGTGGCCAGGCTATTCGCCGTGCGGTTCATCGCGTTGGCGATGGTTGGCCGCGCCGGAGTAAAGCGGCCGGGAATATCGGGCTGCGAGCGGAGCGATTGCGATAGCTGCCCCAATCTCTGGCCGGCCGCAAGGCCCGAGACGACATTGCCGGTTACCTCGGATTGGGGATGGCGGCGTATGCCACCGAACACCACAACGTCGCCCTGGATGACGGCGCTTTCGGTCAGTTCAACGCCCCCGCCAAAGACCACCACATCGCCCTCGACCCGTCCTTGCAACGTCACCTCGCCCCCCATAATGGTGACATCCCCAAGGACGACGCTATCACGCTCCAGATGGACCTGTCCACCGATGACGACCAGGTCATGTGAGAGCGTCTCGCCCCCTGCCAGATCAAAGTCCTGGGCAATGACGGTGGTGCGGCCACTCTGGGCGGCCACCGGTGTGGCCCAGGCCCACAGGGTCAATGCCAGGATGAGGATAATGACCCCTCTGCTACGTTTCATGCATGCCTCCCCATGCCGCAGGTGGTGAGTATTCCGGCAGACATTACGTTGTACGCTCCCAACCTGTCGGCATCGGTCTCAGGATTATGCGGAACCAGGCAACGGCCAGCGTAGCGGCCGTAATAACATACCCTACAAACACCGGCCAACTCACGCCGGCCAGCATGGCCCCGGCAAGCAGGCCGATGGCCCGGGCCAGCGTATTGAATACATCCGCCACATGCCGCACAGCGCCGAACAGCGCCTGTACGATGGTGGGGTTCTGCATCGCGACCGAGATCATCGTCATCAGCGGAACGATGGCCAGCGCGGCCACCACGAGCAGCCCGATGGTGAACACGCCTCCCCTGCGCACCAGCGTGGCCCGGCGGCTATGCTGGCGCACCCGACTCATCACCTGCGCGGAGAATCCCGGAGGGGGCGTTGCCGGCTGCACGTCGGCGAACAAGCTATTCATCGACTGTAGCGCGCGCCACTCGGCTGCGCAATCTGCGCATTCCGCAATATGGGCGTGGAGCGCGTCCTCTTCCTCCTCGGGCAACATCGCGTCCAGCGCCAACGACATCTGTTCAGAAGCTTTGAGACAGCTCATTCTCCGTCTCCTTTCGCCGATCATCGGTCTCGACGTCTACCCCCGCGCTTCCGTCTGCCATCTGGCTGGCCATCATCTGGCGGGCGCGGTGCAGGCGCGACTTGACCGCGCTGAGCGAGGATTGTGTGATCTCGGCAATCTCTTCATACGAACAATCGTGCCAGTAACGCAGCACGATGGCCTGTCGATAATGAGGGGGCAGTTCATCCAGCAAGAGTTGGACGCGCTGCGCCCTCTCCTGCTCCATCGTACGCTCTTCGGGACGCGGGGTCTCTTCGTCAGGTATCCATCGTCCCGACTGGATCTCTTCCATCGAGAGGGTGTTGCCTCGCCGGCGACGCAGACGATCGACACAGTAATGGGAAGCGATGGAGAGAATCCACGAGGAGAACTTGCGATCGGGATCATACGTACTCAATCGCGTGTAGGCCCTCAAGAAAGTCTCTTGGGCCGCGTCCTCTGCCTCTGTGGGATTGCCGAGCATACGGTAGGCCAGATTGTATACCGGTACCTGGTACGCCTCGACCAACCGGGCAAATGCGACTTCGTCGCCGCGTCGGGCATCGAGAATCCAAGTGCGTTCCAGGTCCGCCGACACCTCGTTCCTGCCTCCATGATTGTCGGATGGTATCATCCGCGCCTCTCAATATCACTACGTTGTTCCACCCATAAGGTTGCGCCGGATCTGGCTGATGTTTGTCTGTAATGAAGGCTATATCAAAGGTGATACGATAACCGGCCGATCGTATTGCGGTGGAACAACCCGAGCAGACGACCTTATTCTGGTCCTGCAGGGCGATTTAGGCAAACTTGTTAGAACAACAGAAGCGGAACGCATCGCGTTCCGCCGCCCTCATCCCGATGAATTTGCGATCGAAACTATTCGCAGGCTTTTTCATTATGGGGTACGCCATGCTCCGGCAGATCATGGATAAAGGGCATCCATTCGCCGACGCAGAGCTCTGGGCGTTGGGGCTCAGCCTGGCATTGGCACGGGCGTTGACCCGCTCGCTTTTCAGGGGGCGACATAGACTTGAAGGGGGGCGGGATCCCCACTTGGCTGGGGATCCCGCCACACACATCCTGGGCGAGGAATATAATCGCTTACATGCGAGAATCAGTGTGGAAAGATCGGATCCAGGCCGGCGCTGCGGCGTGCTATCTCTTCTTCCTCTTCGGCCGATAGAGGCTGAAATTCACCGGCCACCTGCACGGCCCAATCAAGGAACTGTTCATGTCCGGGCGTCACCGCCGCGGTGACGGGCTGCGATAGAGTGAACCGCAGAGCAAGCGACGCCTCCTCATAGCTGCCTACCGGGCGATACCACGTCTTGGCCCATTCGCGCTCTTCATTTTCCTTCCACTTGCAGCGGGCCAGCGCCTTGAGCGCCAGAATTCCCATCCCTTTCTCCTGAGCGCGGGCCATGACCCGGGGCCCGAAATTGGATTGATGCCAGCACACCCAGTTAAAAGGGAAAAGGATCGTGTCGAAATCAAAGCGGTTCATCAGCTCCAGTGCGGCCTCTTCACTGTGCGCCGAGAACCCGAGAAAACGCACCAGCCCCTGCTCACGCGCCTTGACAAAAGCCTCCAGTGCGCCGCCGGGTCCTGTGATTTGCTCCACTTCGCCCAGCGTGGTGACGGCATGTAGCTGGTACAGATCGAAATGGTCGGTGCGTAGGCGCTTGAGGGATTGATGCAGCTCTTCTGTAGCCTCTTGGGCACTGCGCTTGCCCGTCTTGCAGGCGAGGAAGATATCCTTGCGATAGGGCTCCAGGGCCGGCCCCAACTGCTCCTCGGCATTACCATAGCTGGGCGCCACATCAAAGTAGTTGATGTCGCCCTCGTTCACCGCACGGGCTACCAGGCGACTCGAATCGGCGTCACTTTCGTTCATTACCATAATGCCGCCGAATCCGATTATCGAGAGCGATTCTCCCGTTTTGCCGAGCTTTCTCCTGTCCATGCCTCCTCCTTCTCTCAACCTCATCGATGGCCGAATCGCGCTGTAGGATGGGGCGCTGTGCGCCCAAGATCGTATGGGACGGCACCCATGATCGGTCAACGATCGCCGGGAGCCACGAGATGCCATCACGCCACGTAGAATGATGCAGGGCAGAGAAGGTGGCTGATAACTCGTACATCTTAGGCGGCATCGTCTGGCGCGTCAAGGGCACCGAGAGGGATCGGTCGCGCAGGCATCCTCGGCCGGCGATGTGACCTCACCATCGCATAGAGGTGGCTCGCTAATAGCTTGGCGCCGTCAAGTGCCGCCCATTGCCCTCAGGCGTTCTCAACATAAGGTGTGTTTCTTTTTTCGAGAACCTCGTTGAGCCAGATAGCAGATATGCGATGATGGAGTGAGCGATGCCACTCAATAGAGCAAGCCATGGCCGTTGGTTAGGATCGCATGAGTCTGATGTAATCTCATTACAGACTGCGCATTTGCCAAACGATCGAGACGATTGCCCTTGCATACGAAATGAAGTTATTACTTCAACTTAATCACTTGCTATGATAAAATAGTTGTAACTTATACCCGCGTATGCTCTTGCATGTTTGTCGGAGCAATGCCATGACCTCATATCCCGATCCACAATCACTTGAGCAGGGCAATACCATCGAGAGCGATATCGATGAGCTGAGAGTATCTTTAATGCAAGGCCTGTGCTTGGCCTGCCTCGTTGTTAGTTGGATATGGTTGGCGATAAGCTCTATAGCATCTGAACGTTATTATGGAGCGATTATATTGTTGCCCCCGTTTCTTGTTTTATTCTGTTCGCTGGCTGCTTTGGTCATACCTGACCCTACAGGTAAATCCCAGTTCATCCGACGGGGTATCTTCGCCCTGGGCTTGATATTAGCCTTAGCCCCAGGTTTTCCGGGGCGCATAGGCACTTTTCACTGGTATCTGGGTTCCTTTACCATCACAGCCGTGGGAGCTGTTTTGGGACCGTCTGCCGCTGGTGTAGTGGCGATTGCCTATAACATCATATTGATCTATCCGGGTACTCCACCATCCTTCGACGACCTGTTTTTGCGAGCTCCCGCTCTCATGGTGATTAAGTCTATATAATGGTAAGTTGAGCCAAAGCTCATGCCTCGGTTAAAATATAGTTGCCTAAACAAATACCAAATCGAGGAGGATGAACCATGGCTCAGTTTAATATTACTATAACCAAAGAACTTTTGCACGGACTTTTTTTTATCAAATGGTAGGGATGAAG
>JBMNOI010000016.1:0-39781 GCA_050942995.1 Anaerolineae bacterium | reverse complement strand
ATTTTCAGTACCGAATGGCAGGTGGCCGAGTATCGCCGCCCCGAGTTTCAGGTGCAGGTCGCGCTGGACGACACCGACTATATCCATGGCGACGATATCGAGGTATCTGCCGAGGCAAGTTACTTCTTTGGCGGCCCCGTCGCCGACGGTGAGGTACGCTGGCGGGTGCTGCGCCAACCATACGTCTTTGATCGCTGGCAGGGGGAAGGATTCTACAGCTTTGTCGACGATGATGTAGACGGCGATTACCCTCACACGAGCCCGCTGGGCGGAATGGTTGCCGAGGGCACCGGCAAGACCGATGCTCGGGGAGAGTTTACCCTCTCGCTGCCGGCCGATATCGCCGATCAAACCCAGAGTCAGCACTATACCGTCGAGATATCCATCACCGACGTGAACAATCAGGAGGTGACCGCCCGCGCCGCCGCCATCGTGCACAAGGGTGCCTTTTACACCGGACTCATGGCCACCCGCTATGTGGGCGTGGCCGGTCAGGAGCAAGAGGTGCAGATCCTTACGGTAGACACCCGGGGCGAGATTCACCCGCGGCAACGTCTCCAGGTCACCTTCTATCGGCGCGAATGGCTCAGCGTGCGTGAACAGGCCGACGACGGCAACTACTACTGGAGCAACACCGCGCGCGATACCGCCGTCGCCACCCGCACCGTCACGACCGATGCGGCGGGCATGGCCACCACATCCTTCGTGCCCCCCGAGGGCGGCACCTATCGGGTGGTAGCCACCGGCCTGGACGAGGGCGAAAATGAAGTGCGCAGCGCCCTCTATCTGTGGGTAAGCGGCGACGAGTTCATCAACTGGGGGCAACGCAACACCGACCGCATCGAACTGGTCACCGACAAGAAGGAATACCGGCCGGGCGATATCGCCGAGATTCTGGTCGCCTCGCCCTACGAGGGGCCGGTGCGTGCGCTGCTGACCATCGAGCGGGGCGGAATCATAGAGTACCGGGTGCTCACGCTACAGGGCAATAGCGAGCGCCTTCACCTGCCCATACGTTCCGAATATGCCCCCAATGTCTATATCTCGGTCACCCTCGTGCAGGGGATGGAGGGCGATCCCCCTCTGGCCGGATTCAAAGTAGGTTATGTCGAGCTCTTTATATCCACAGAGCAACAGGAGCTCGATATCACCCTCACCCCTCGCGGCGATGGTCCCTACCGGCCCCGCGACCGGGTAACCTACGATCTCTTGGTGCGCGATCATTCCGGCCAGGGAGTCGAGGCCGAGGTCGCGCTACAACTGGTCGATCTGGCGCTGGAATCTATGGTCGGCTCTCCTGCCGCCGAGATCCTGGAGGCGTTCTATCGCCGACGAGGTGTGGGAATATCGACTGCCGCCACACTGGCCCTCTCGGTCGATCGGCTCAACCTGGAGTACGCCCGCGAGGGTAAAGGCGGTGGGGGCGGCGCTGCCGACGGCGCAGTGCGAAGCGAGTTTCCCGAGACGGCGTTCTGGAGTCCGACGGTACGAACCGACGCAGAGGGCAAAGCTCAGGTCGTCGTCGAGCTGCCCGACAACCTCACCACCTGGCGTATGACGGCCCAAGCGGCCACGGCGCGTACCGAGGTGGGGCATGCCCGGGCCGACGTGGTCTCTACTCTGGATGTGCTGGTCCGGCCGATGGTGCCGCGCTTTGCCGTCATCGGCGATCGCCCCGAGCTGGGCGCTGTGGTACACAATAACACCGATGACGAACTCTCGGCCACGGTGAGCCTCACCGCCCGTGGCATCTCTATCGATCAGAGTCACCAGACGGTGACGGTGCCCGCTCACGGTCGGGTGACGCTGTCGTGGCCGGCGGTGGTGCCGGCGACAGATCATGCTATTCTGAACTATACAGTGAGCGCCGGGCGCTACACCGACGCCGTCTCGCTACAACTGCCGGTCTATCATCCAAGCACGCCCGAGATCGTGGGCACCTCGGGCATCGTCGAAAATCGCGTCATCGAGCGTGTGCTCTTGCCGCGCAATGTCGATCCAAGCCTGGGCGAACTGACGGTGCAGATCGAGCCCTCTCTGGCGGCGGGCATGCGCGAGGGATTGGAGTATCTGCGCACCTATCCGTATGACTGCGTCGAGCAGACGGTCAGCCGCTTTCTGCCCAACGTCCTGACCTCTCGCGCCCTGCGCGAACTGGGCATCAGCGACCCCGAACTGGAGACCGAGCTACCCCACCAGGTGGGCATGGGGTTACAGCGGCTGTATGCCCTGCAGAATCTCGACGGCGGCTGGGGCTGGTGGTCGCAGGATGCCGGCGATCCCATCATCACCGGCTATGTGTTGCTCGGTCTCGTCGAGGCAGAGCGCGCCGGTTTTCACGTGGATGAGATGGTAACCGAGCGAGCCGTGGAATATCTGTACCGGTGGTTGAGCATCAGCACGCAAGATACGCGAGAGAACCGCGACCTCCGCGCCATGGTGCTCTACAGCCTGGCCGAGGCACGGCACGGTGATGCGGGCCGCACCGCCGCACTCTATGACGATGTCGGCGAGATGTCGCTTTACGCCCGGGCCCTTCTGGCCATGGCGTTGCACATCCTGCGCCCCGACGAGACCACGCGCACCGACGCCATCGTCTCCGATCTCACAAGCCGTGCCATCCTCAGCGCCGCAGGCGCCCACTGGGAGGAAGACACGAACGATGGTTGGTCGATGAACACCGATACGCGAACCACCGCCATCATCATCCGCACCCTGGTGCGTCTGCGACCGGATAGCCCGTTGCTGGCCAACGCCGTACGCTGGCTCATGACCGCTCGCTCTAGCGGGCGATGGGAGACCACCCAGGAGAATGCGTGGTCCATCCTGGCCCTTACCGACTATATAGTCGCCACCGGTGAACTGGGGACCGACTATATGTACGATCTGCAGATCAACGACGATCGACTGGCCGGCGACCGGGTTACGTCCGAGACGCTGAACCGGCCGACAACGGTCGAGATGCCCCTGTCACGATTGCACGCCGATGACGATAACGTCGTCATCATGGAGCGCGAGGGAGACGGCGGGCGCATGTACTATAGCGCCTATCTGCGCTATTACCTGCCGGTAGATCAGGTGCGGGCGCTGAATCGCGGGTTGATCGTTCAGCGACAATACTTTATCGAAGGGGACCCGTCGCGCCCCATCACCCGCGCGCAGGTGAACGATGTCATTACCGTTCGCATCACCCTCATCGCGCCCAACGATACCCACTTCCTGGTGGTGGAGGATCCCTTCCCCGCCGGATGCGAGCCCGTCGATACCAGCCTGGCCACGACTCGGGCGCCGACAGAAGAGGAGGGATTGCAGCGCACCGGGGAACAGAGCACCCCTTACGCCGAGATCGGCTGGGATTGGTACCGTTACTGGGCGACTCATACCGAGCTGTACGACGAAAAGGCGGTGCTCTTTGCCGACTATTTGTCGCGTGGCACCTATGAGTATAGCTACTCACTGCGCTGCACCACACCGGGCGAGTTTATGGTCATGCCGACCACAGCGTACGAGATGTACATGCCCGACGTGTTTGGCCGTTCGGATGGCGCGGCGTTCACCGTCGCCAGACGGTGAACGCCTGCGCGATGTAGAATGTCAGAGACAGAGAGAGGCTCCCCCCACTTTAGCGAAGGGAGTCTCTCTCGTACGCGCCGGACTTTACCCGCAACGTTTTAGCCGCCGAGCAGCTCGGGATTGCTCTGCGCGATATAGGTACCTATAAAGGCCAGCGAGTTCAATGCGCTGTGGAGGGCGATGGGCAGCCAGAGCGAATCGGTCATCTCATAGGCCAGGGCCAGCACCACGCCGATCAGGGCGATGGGCAACAGCACCCCGGGCACGACATGAACGACGGAAAAGATCACCGAGGACACCACCAGCCCCCATATCATACCCCACCGATCGCGCATGCCGGCATAGAGGAACCCGCGAAAGAATACCTCTTCGGCGATAGGGGCCACCACACCGCCGAGAAACAACGCCACCAGGAGCCCGCGAATTCCCTCGCCAAACAGGGGTAGAACATTAGGCTGCCCCTCGAGCCCCAGATCCTGCTGAATGGCGCCCCATGCCACGTTGATCAGCAGAATGACGACCAGCCCCACCCCAAAGACGGCCAGAGTCTTCAAGGCCGGAGGCACCCGAAAGCCCAGGCTTTGCCAGCCACCGCCATACTTGCGTGGCCCCCACCACCAGGCGGGCAAAATCAGCATCGCCTCCAGGGCAAAAACCATGGGCATCAGCACCGCCGGTGATGGTAAGGTTGGCGCTACCGTCTGGCCGAGCAGAACCAGCACCGAGGCCAGAACCAACCCCAGTCCAAAGAGGCCGAGCCCCGCCAGACCGCCAAATACCATGTCGCGCACCGTCCACGGCGCCCGCCTGATGTCGTCCCGTTCGCTCTCGTCCAAATCAGTCCCTCCTTCGCACCCTTGGGATCGTACAGGCGCCGGACGCCCGCGCTGCCCGATATCTCACATCGGTTTGCGGTCGGGGCACGCCTTTATCGCCCGGGAGCCGTTCTACCGATTCTATAGAGCGGATCGTAAGGCGTCAAGAGGTAAGCGGGGAGATTGCGCCTGGCTCTAGAGCGGCTCGATCGTGCCACCAGGCGGCCAGACCACCCTCACCCGGCGTTGAGGACAGCGCTCCCTTCTCCCATGTTATGGGAGAGGGGCAGAGGCCGGGGAAGGCTAAAAACAATCATGCCGTTGTGTGCGAGTTTCGAATACGTGTGCTCAGGTGGAAAGATCGATCCTGATCCTAATCCAGGTCTTCCCAGATGCCGGGCTTTTCCCGGCCGGCCTTGGCGCGCTTCATTCGAAACAACTCTTCGCGCTCGCTCTCTTCCATCGCCGCTTCGATATAAGCGACGGTCTCTTCGTAGGCGGGAATGTAGACGTTCTCCAGCGCATTGACGCGCCGCTGGGTGCGTTTGAGCTCGACCGCCAGACGCCATACGGTAGTCACCGCCTCGGACAGTTCGCCCATCATGCTCAGCACCGAGGTCCACTCCTGCTGCACCTGATCCAGCGTCACATTGGTATCGCCCAGGCCGTACCGCAACCGTCGTTCCGGCGCAGAGTAGCGCACATCGGGCACCACCACGCCCATTACGCTTCGCGGCGTGATCTGAACATCCACCTGATCGGTGCGCGACAGGGCGATGCGTCGCACCCGCTCGGTGCCCATGGACGCGCGCGCAAACTGGACGCTGTCATAGGCCTGTTCGAATCGCCTCTCTACCCGTGTCTGAATCCCCTCGGCACTGGAGATCAACTGCATGATCTCCATGATGAGGACATCCCGCTTGCGATCCAGCAGGCGAAACCCCTCTTTGGCGAGCTTGAGACGCTGACGCACCATCAACAGATTGCTTCGTGTTGGCGATAGCTTGAGTCTGGCCATAATCGTCCTACTCCTGATCTCCTTCGGCCCGCCCCTGGACATAGTGCCGGGTAATCTCCTGGCTGCTGATGCGTGTCAACTCGTCGGCGGGTAACAGGCTGAGCGCCTCCCACGCCAGATCCAGCGTCACATCGATGGGGCGGGCTTCATCGCGCCCTTGATGAATGAACTTGCGCTCGAATGCATCGCCAAAAGCCAGGTACTGGCGATCCACCGCCGACAACTCCTCCTCGCCGATAACGGCCACCAGAGAGCGCACCTCCTGTACGTGGGCATATGCGGCATACAACTGGTTGGCCAGCTCTGGATGATCCGAGCGGGTATAGCCCTCGCCGATGCCGTCTTTCATCAGCCGTGAAAGAGAGGGCTGTACATCCACACTGGGATAGATGCCGGCTCGAAAGAGATCCCGGCTCAGCACGATCTGCCCCTCGGTGATATACCCCGTCAGGTCGGGCAGGGGATGATTGATATCGTCGCTGGGCATGGTCAGGATAGGCACCTGGGTGATCGAGCCCTTACGCCCGCGGAGAATGCCCGTGCGCTCGTACAGCGAGGCCAGGTCGCTATACAGGTAGCCGGGATATCCTTTGCGGCTGGGGATCTCGCCCCGCTGACTGGATAGCTCGCGCAGCGCCTCACCATAGTTAGTCATGTCGGTCATGATCACCAGCACGTGCATATCCCGTTCAAAAGCCAGAAATTCGGCCAGGGCCAGCGCCGCCCGTGGCGCCACGATCCGCTCCATCGGTGGGTCATCGGCCAGGTTCAGAAACATGGCCGTGTTGCTCAACGCGCCACTCCCTTCAAAGCTGCGTCGGAAAAAGCGCGCGTCATCATGCTTGACGCCCATCGCCACAAAAATGACGACAAACTCCTCCTCATCCGAAAGGTGCGCCTGGCGGGCGATCTGTGCGGCCAGTTCGTTATGCGGCAGCCCGCTACCCGAAAAGATGGGCAGCTTTTGCCCCCGGATAAGCGTCTCCATCCCGTCGATGACCGATATGCCGGTGACAATGAGATTGCGCGGATAGTCGCGCCGCACCGGATTCATCGGCATGCCATTTACATCTGCCAGCGTCTCCGAGAGAGGGGGAGCCATCCCGTCGATAGGTTCGCCCAGCCCGTTATACACCCGGCCGAGCATCTTGGACGACACCGGAATGTGCAGCGGCCGTCCGCTAAAGCGCACCCGGGTGTTGGCCATCTCCAGCCCTGTGGTGCCGCCCCACACCTCGACCACGGCGCCACGCAGCCCCACCTCCAGCACTCGCCCGCGGCGCAAATCGCCGTCGGGCAGGATCACCTCCACGGCCTCGTCATAGCCCACGCCGCTCACACCGTCTACGACCACCAGAGGGCCGTACACCTGCTTCAGGCCCATATACTGTTTGGTCACCAGTGTCGGGCGGTAGCCGTTGCTCGTCGGTATGTTTTCAGCGTTCATGGCGTATCATAATCACTCTCTATGGCGTCCAGCTCTTCGTCCAGCCGACGCACCAGATCCTGCACACGATCGACCTCTTCGTTGGGAATGGTGGATTTGGCCCGCACCAGATCGGGCCATACGGTCACCTCATCCCTTATTCGCCCCACCGGAGCGCCCTTACGCAAAATGGCCACACCTCGTTCGTGCAGATGCAACAGGGCGTGGAGTAACGCCACCTGCTTCACAGGCGTCGAATAGGCATCTACCGGGTCCAGCGCGTTCTGCTGCAAAAAGGCCTCTTTGATCATACGTGCCACCAGTAACGTAAAGCGTTGCATATCGGGCAGTGCGTCGGCTCCCACCAGCCTGACAATCTCTTGCAGCTCGACCTCGCGCTGCAGAATCTCCAATACCCGGGCGCGCATCGTCTGCCACTCGGGCGAGACGTTATCAGCCCACCAGGAGGCGATATCGTCCACATAACCACTGTAGCTATCCAGCCAGCTCACCGCCGGAAAGTGTCGTGCCGCCGCCAGCGACTTGTCCAGCGCCCAGAAGGTGCGCACGAATCGCTGCGTATGCTGGGTCACCGGCTCGGAAAAATCCCCGCCCGGTGGCGATACGGCTCCCACCACCGTCACCGACCCCTCGCGCCCGCTCAGCGTGGTCACCCGTCCGGCCCGTTCGTAAAAAGAGGCCAGACGCGACGCCAGATAGGCGGGGAACCCCTCCTCCGCCGGCATCTCTTCCAGACGCCCCGATATCTCGCGCAGCGCCTCGGCCCAGCGCGAGGTCGAATCAGCCATCAGTGCGACATGGTAGCCCATGTCGCGATAGTATTCGGCCAGTGAGATGCCGGTATAGATGCTGGCCTCACGCGCCGCCATCGGCATGTTCGAGGTATTGGCGATGAGGATGGTGCGCTCCATAAGCGGCCGGCCCGTCGCCGGATCCTGCAGCCTGGGGAACTCGATAAGGACATCGGTCATCTCATTGCCCCGTTCTCCGCACCCGATATAGATGACGATATCCGCATCGGACCACTTGGCCAGCGCGTGCTGCAACACCGTCTTGCCGGCGCCAAAGCCACCGGGCACCGCGGCCGCGCCTCCCCTGGAAATGGGAAAGAGTGTATCGATCACCCTCTGGCCGGTGATGAGCGGCTGGGTTGGAGAGAGACGCCCGGCCACAGGTCGATGGTCACGCACGGCCCACCGTTGCAGCATGGTCAGCTCCCGCTCGCCATCGGCGGAGCGAACGCGCGCCACCGGTTCCTCTACCCGATACTCGCCCTCGGAAGCCACCCAGCTGATCTCGCCCGTGATGCCGATGGGCACCAGCACGCGATGCTCCACCAGCTCGGTCTCGGGCACTTTGCCCAGCACCGTGCCCCCCGATACCACATTGCCCACCTGCACCTGGGGTATGAATCCCCAGCGACGTTGGCGATCCAGCGCCGGCGCCGCAACGCCGCGCCCGATAAAGTCGCCCGACTGCTCGGCCAGCGCCTCCAGCGGGCGCTGAATACCGTCGAACACCCCGCCGATGAGGCCCGGCCCCAGCTCGACGCTGATAGGTCGGCCCAGCCCCACAACTATATCACCGGGAACGAGCCCCGAGGTCTCCTCGTATACCTGGATCGTGGCCACATCGTCGCGCAATCCGATGACCTCACCTACCAGCAGGTGCCGACCGACCTGTACCTGCTCGAGCATTCGCAGCTCACCGGTGATTCGGGCGCGCACCACAGGGCCGCTTACCCAGGAGACATAGCCCGATGGCTCCATATCACCTTGCCTCCGTCTCTGGCCGGGTTTCGCTTTCGTCTGCCGCGAGGCGCTGATACACCTCATCGCGCAGAACCCGCTTCGCCAGAGCCAGCCGTTCGTTGAACGAGTTATCCACCAACTCGCGGGTGTCGGTGCGTTGAACCACCACTCCGCCCCAGATGGACAGCGGCTCTTCGACCATCTGCAAGTCGGTGACGCCGTAATGACCGCCCAGTTCGCGCCGCAGTTGGGGTAGCATCTCGCGCAAGAGCGCTTTATCCTCTTCGGCACAATGCACCACCAGAGGGCCTCCGTCCAACTGGGCCGCCGCATCCCGTATCAGGCAACGCAGAGAAAGGCGTCGGTCCTGCTCCTTCCACGCGCCTCGAAGCGCCGCCTCGACCTCACACCATACGCGATGAATGATCTCCTCTTCACGAGACACAAGAATCTCATTGGCGTGCAATCGCGCCTCGGCAATGGCCTGCCGACGCTGATCATCCACCGTTCGCCGGGCGTT
This sequence comes from Anaerolineae bacterium, assembly GCA_050942995.1. GTDB lineage: Bacteria > Chloroflexota > Anaerolineae > UBA1429 > UBA1429 > JBMNOI01. Next base: position 30,657 of record JBMNOI010000016.1, on the reverse strand, counting down.
ATCCAGCGCCTGTCGACGCATAGCGTCGATCTCATTCTCAACCCGGCTGACGATCTCGTCTGCCTCATTGCGGGCCTGCTCGATAATGTTCATCGCCTGCTCTTGCGCCTGGCGATGGAGATAGCTTTCCAGCCCGCTACCGATCGTGGTCGACATCACTCGCCCCCCAATTGAATGCCCATCGCTCGTTGGACGAAATCGGTCAACGAATCATAGCGTGTGCCCGTGTTCTCTCCCGGAATTTCGACGACAAGAGGAGACGTGCTGGTAACCTTGAGCTCATCGATACGCTCACGCGCCCAGGGCGAAACATCGGCCGTGATCAACAAGAGGCCGACGGTCTCGTCGTTCAGACAGGCATCCAGGGTCGCGCTCAGGTCCGATGCATTGCGTACCGCACGGCCGTCGACTCCGACCAGCGAAAAGCCGAGGACCGCATCCTCATTACCGATGACGTACATCCGCATGGTCGTATCATCCTTCAGCAAAAGCCGCCCCCCTCAATGGCTCGCAGTCATGCAGGCTGCCGTGCGCCACGAGTGGGCCGGGCCGTTTATTGACTGAGGATCATGAACGAGATAATCAGCCCATAGATGGCGATACCCTCGGCCAGACCCACAAAAATCAGCGTGCGTCCCAAAATCTCGGGCTTTTCGGTGATGCCGCCGATGGCGGCTGCACCGGCAATGCCCACGGCGATACCGGCGCCGATACAGGCCAGTCCGGTAGCCAGCGCAGCTCCCAGCGCCACGCCCGAGGTTGTCCCGCCGGCCGCCGCCTCTTCCTGCGCCAGCACCGTCATGGGGCTGCTCAATGAGATGAGGATCACCGCCACCGAAACCAACAAGACGAGGCCGTTAAGGCTCAACAATCCTCCGACCAGCCGACGCAACGCCGCCGCAGGGTGCGCCGCGCTGCGCACGGCCCACACCAGAGCAGCGACCACCATGGCGACAATGACGGGTACAACGTGCAGGATGGTGCTCATCAGGCCCTGCTCCTTTCCTCGATTCTCTGATAAGGTTGGCATTCCATCTCAGGCAACGTCAACGGCTTGAACGGAACGCCCTCTCCCTTGAAGAATTTCCCAAACAGCTCATAGTACTCCAGACGCAGCGTCTGGATGGCGACGATCAACCCCTCGAACAGGATGATGGCCAGATTACCGATCACCACGACCAGCCCGCTGATCAAACCTCCGGCGGGACCGGTGGACACCATGTCGGCGATCAGGAACACCACCATGCTCAGGCCCACATGGGCCACGGCGAACGCCCCCAGCCGCACGTACGACAACGTATTGCTCACATAGCTGATCAACGCCTCGAACAGCTCAAAGAAGGATTGCACCGCTATCTCCATGCCACTGCCGTGAAACAGGGGCCGTTGTCGCTTGATCAGGTTGGTCAGGGGCTCGGCAAAGAATAACGCCAGAATAGCCAGCGCCACCCAGATATAGAGGCCGGTGGGAATCCCACGCCCCAGCGCGACGGAGAGGATGATGCCTCCCAACCCCCAGTAGAGCCCCAGTCCGGCAACACCGTTCTTGTCAAAAATAGCCGACCGCAGATCGCGCTGACGCGCCGCCGTAAGCAGACGAAAGATAAAGCCGATATTGAGGATGACGACGCCCAGCACCACCGATGCCCCCAATAACGTGAGGATATCGTTCATCGGGCGTAGCCACAGGGTGGGAATCACCTCCTCCATGCCGAAAAAGCTGCCGTATAGCACACCAAACACGCCGGACCAGAATCCACAGCCCAGCAGAATCAGTCCCACGGGTGCCCGGGCGGCTGCCGTGGGTATAACGCGGGCGGCCAGTAACGCGCCCAGGAGCATCAACACCAGTCCGTGCCCCAGATCGCCGAACATGATGCCGAACATCAACGTAAATGTGATGCCCACCAGCAGTGTGGGGTCCAGCTCCTGGTAACCGGGCACACCGTAGGTAGAAACCAGTTGTTCCACAGGCCGCAGCAGCGGCGAATGCCTGAGCAAAGTAGGCACCCGCTGATTGCCCGGCGCATAGGGCGAATTCTCATCGAACGTAACCCGCCCCTCGGTGGCCGACTCGACCGCAATGCGCAGCTCCTGCACCCGATCTTTGGGCACCCAGCCGGCGATAAGGAACACCCGCCCACGATGACCGAAATGGGCCATCGCCTCAGCAATAGCCTGGTTGCGACGAATGCGCGTCAGCAACATGAGCAGGCGCGGCGCCAGATCTTGCGCTATCTGCGCACGCTCGTCTTCCACCTGCTCTAGCGCTTCTTGAGCCTCCGTCAATCGCTGGTATACCTGAGTCAGAGCCTCTCGCGGGGTTCCGGTAAACTCTTCGGGAATCTGCAGCGTCTCCAGAAAGGCGCTCTCCAGCGCGCGATCCAGAATCGGCGAATGCTCCTGCGCGCAAAAAGCAAATACCAGCACGCGACCATTGTAGCGGTGCACGGGGATAATCGAATAGGGAATGCGGAACAGACTGGCCTCCAGCCTCGCCAGGTTCTCCACCGGAATGGTCCCCACCACCATGTGCAGATACTCGGGCTGGCGCAGCTCGTCCATCGTCACCGAAAGAGGCGCCAGAGTCTCCATGGAGCGCGAGACGAGATCCCAGTGCTCGCATTCGCGCCGCAGATCGGCCTCGCGCTCGCGCAGATTGTGCGTCTCGGTCTCGATCTCTTGCAGCTCTTTTTCGATCTCGGAGATATCCTCCGACGGGCTTACGCGCCCTTCACAGGGATAGTAGAGCTCTTCGATACCGAGCTGGGCCAGCATCTCGCGCACCCGCCGCTCCTGGTTGGCGTAGGCGCTCACGCGCCCGGGCCACTCGGTGCCCACACCCTCGGCCCACTTTCCCAGGGTGTTCACATCCAGCAGATGCATCACGCCCATCTGAGCCACCGTCTGGGCGACGTTATGGACGTCGTTCTCGTATACGAATATTTCGACTTCGGACATTTCAGCAGGAATAAACATTTACTATTCCTCGCTTCGTATCAGATACTCTGCGGTGCGCTCAGGGGGCCACCCCATGATCTTGGCCTCCAGCAGAGTGATGAGGTCCAACACCTCGATCTCCTGAAGCACAACATACCCCAGCAAAGCCCCCAGAGTGAATGGGTAGCCTGACGACTCGCGCCGGGCCAGTTGCCACCAGTATCGCTCCAACAACATCTCCAGACGCGGCAACATGCGCGCATCGTCCGCCCTCAGGTCGGCCAGATCCTCCGCGTCGAATGCCCGCCCACCCCAGACGCGCTGCAGGATATAGGCCGGCTCGGCGCCCAGAGCGATCTCGCGCACCAGATCGGCATCGGTACGTATGGTATGCCACAGCGTATAGTTGACGATCTCCTCGACCGAAAGCTCATGGTACAGTCGATATCGAAAGGCCCACAGGATATTGAGCATATCCAGCCGGGTTCCGATCACCCGCCGCGCCTGCTCGCGGTCGCTCCCCCCCAGCGCCTCGATCGCCCGGGCCAAATCGCGATAGTAGCGAATATCCATAGCGACCTCGAGCGCAAAAAGCGAGCGCTCTCGCTGATAGAGCGGATAGGCCGCACGCAACGGGTTGATATAGTGGGTATTCGCAAGCCGGTCGATTAGCCCCCGCACCGAACGCTCATTGAGCAATGCCTGCCAGGGAAGCGTCGAGTAGCCACCCAGGGGGATCAACAGACGGCGAATCTGCTCGGGCTCCATATTCTGATCCAGGCCACGAAACAGCGCCTTGAGGTTTTCCAGCTCGAAATGCTGCCACCATACCAAAAAGAGTTGCCGGGGAGGGCCATCCACAAAAGTCATCACCCGTCGGCAATTCAGGGCCGCGCGGCCCCACAGCCGTCGCTCCAGATCCTCCGCGCCCGGGAATCCTACCCGCTGCACATCGATCAAGCCGCCATAGGCCGTCGCCTTGAGCGCCTCCAGCATCACCTGCGGATCCTGGCTGAGCCGCAAATGTCGCCATGTGGGCTCATCCAGCAGGTGCGAGTAGAGCCCTCTGACTCGCGCATTGGCCCCCGCATAGCGCAGCACACTCAATCCACCGGCCATCATTGATCCATTTCACAACGGGTAATCACATCCAGGAGATAGGCAACTGTATCATCCAGGTGGGCCTGCGCCCGCGCCGCCCATTGTTCGGCACGACGCTGCGCCTGCTCATCGATCTCCTGGCTCCTGCGTTCAATCTCGGCCAGGCCCTCGTCCAGCAGACGTTGGGCCTGCGCCTCGGCATCATCCCGAGCCTTTTGGGTCATCTCTTGCACATGCTGGCGGGCGGTCTCCAGAATACGCTCGGCCTCGGCCTCGGCGTCACGCACAATGCCCTCCGCCTGCCGCTCAATGGCCAGCACCTCTTGAAGTGCTCCCTCGTTAACCCGCTCTGCTCTTCGATCGTTCTGCATCAACGACTCCATACCGCTTCCCACCCATCGAGACAGGTCTGATCCGATTTATTAATGGTAGTCCCATGTCGCCTGAACGCAAAAAAAAGAACGTCGCTCTCCTCGGTTCTCGTGCGTTTGACCGCCCTCACCGCCGGAGAAACGACGTCTGGGAATCGAGCGACACAAGGATATCGTACCTTGAAACCGCCCCGCGACGGGCCGCGACACAGGATCGATGCATTGATCCGAATATGTTCGTATCGCTCTAGTGCCGATATCATAATCGTAGGCCACACGGCTCCGACCGTCAAGTATAGCTTCTGGAGCAGCAAAACTATGCTCCAGAGCGTGTTTGGGCCCCTGCTCGAGCGCGCGCCTCAGCGCCGCACAATCCGTGCCGGTGGTTCCCCTACCGCCACCATGCGCTGCATCAGGCGCTCGGCCAGTTCATCGACCACCGCCCTGTATGTAGAATCCCCCACCAGGTTATTCTGCTCGTGCGGGTCGTTTCCCAGGTCGTAGAGATATTGCTCCACATACTCGGAACTGGCCGCATCGGCGTTGCCGTCGAGATCGGGAGCGTCTACCCCATATTTCCATCGTCGCGTGCGTACGGCCCGCCCGACCTGCGACTCACTGATCTGCACATACACATCGTCGGGCCACGAAATCGCATCTCCCCGCACCAGTGCCCCCATGTCATGCCCCTGAAACTCGGCGGGAGCAGAGATTCCGGCGGCACCGAGTAGCGTCGGGGGCAGATCGACGAGGCTCACCAGCTCATCCACCACCTGCCCGCCCTCGAATCCCGGGCCACGAAGGATCATCGGAATGCGAATGGATGCCTCGTGGCACGAACGCTTGTACTCGGCATTGCGTGTACGAAAATGGGTGCCGTGATCGCTGGTGAAAACGATGAGAGTACGATCCAGCTCCCCCTGCCGCTCCAGCTCGGCCACCACCCGCCCCAGATTCTCGTCCAGGCTGGCGCAGATACCGTAATATTCGGGTAAATTCTCCGGCCAATCCCCTTCGTGGCCGATCAAGTCGCCGGGCACCACGCCGTCTCGATATCTCTCGGCGTATCCCTTTGGCGCCACATAGCGGTTCAGATCGTTCTGATGGTGGGGCTCCAGATATGACACAAAGAGGAAAAAGGGGCGTTCGTCACGACGGGTTTTCAGGTATTCCAGCACATGGTCGGTTTGAGAATCCACCCGATAGCCCTCGAACTCGACCATGCGCCCATCCGCGTCAAAGTACCCCCCGCCGTAGGGCGAAGAGGTGAATTCGAGCAGATCGGCGGCCAGCCAGTAATCATCATAGCCGCCACGCCGCGACGGCGGCACCGGCCGATCCCTCGTGCCCGCCAGATGCCACTTGCCGATATAGCCCACCTCATAGCCGGCACCGGAAAAGTGGTGCGCCAGCGTGACAGCATCCTCCGGCAAGGGGATGCCGTTCCGAAAACAGCCGGTGACGGTGGGATAAAGCCCCGTCTGCAGGCAGGCGCGGGCCGGGCCACATACCGGCTGGGCGGTAAACGCCAGATCAAATCGCACGCCCTCATCGGCCAGACGGTCCAGGTTGGGGGTGAGGCCCATGGGGTTGCCGTAACAGCCCACGGTATCCCAGCGTTGTTGATCGGTAAAGAACACCAGCACATTCGGCCTCTCTGCCATGTCTTGCCTCCCGGTTCTTTTGTCGTCGTAACGAGATACGCTCTCGCCGCATCAGGATACCAGAATCACCCCCGCCACCGTCAGGACCGTTCCCATCAGCACTCTCGGGCCGACCTTTTCGCGCAAAAAGATGGCACTCAACGGCAGGGCAAAGAACGGAGATGTCGAAGTCAGAATCGCCGCCCGCGTGGGGCCCAGCATGCTCACCGCCATAACGAACAGCACGCTACCCAATCCCCAGCCGATCAATCCGCCGGCCACGATGATCAACCACTCACGCCGGGAGAGCGTCCGCAGCCGGGGGAACGTCTTACGCGTCGCCACCACGCCCCACAACACCAGAGACAGCGCCGGCACACGGATCGACGCGACCATGATGGAATCGAGCCCGTCGATGCCGGGGGCGACCAAAATCATCGAAGCGGCCCAGCAGACCGAGGCGATCAGGGCGAACGGGATGCCCGTTTGCACCCCGGGGGCCGCCGTCCCCGTAGTATCGGCGTGTCGGGTTCGGCTGATAACGATCACCCCGGCGATGACAAAGACCAATCCGGCCGCCATGCGCGGGTCGAATTGTTCCTGCAAAAAGGCCAGCCCCAGCAACAGAGTGAGCGCCGGATAGGTATTGGCCACCGGAAAGGCGCGTGCCACTCCGATACGGCCCAGGCTGATGGTGTAGAACGAATCGCCGATGCAGCCGCCGATCCCCATACTGATCAACATAAAAAAGAGCTTGTCCGGTGTAATCGCCTGATAGCCCTCTGCGCGTCCCGTAAACAGCGTGATGGCCAGCGCCGCCAGGCCGCCCACCAGAGACCGTGGCGCATTCAGTGTAAAGGGGTCCAGCTTGCGGGCCAGGTCGCGCATCAGAATCGATCCGCTGGCCCAGCTCGCCGCGCACAGCAACCCGACCAGAACTCCCAGCATGGCGTCATCCTCGAATGTAGATGGGATTCGAAAAGATCCAGCCCCGTCGCCTGAAGGCATAGCGACGATACGCTTCCACACGATAGGTTCCCGGCCGTGTTGCGCGGTACGACATTTGGGTGCCGCCCGCCTCGGCCACACATTTCCCATTATGGAGCAGGCGTATATACGCCCGCGCCGGAAGACGGATATTGAACTCTACCCCATCGCCCGGCGGCAGGCGGTCGCCCATAGTATACAGGCCGTTGCCATTCGTGGCCGTGAATCTGAATCCGTGTGTGCGCCGGAGCCCGTCATAGCCGACAAAGGCTCGCCCGCGCTTTAACGCGTCGTATACCTGTGTCGCATCTTGCGCCGCATCTCCGCTCCACGGATCGGGAAGCAGAACATGCGTATTGAGCGCTCTGAACAGATAGTCGTAGCTCAATACGGCACGGCGCAACGGCCCCAGACGGTACACGGTGCCATGCGCATCCGAGCCGCCGATCCCCACCGTTCTCCCCTCGCTCAGCATCTGGTCCCATCGAGATAGTGTCTCGGGGTAGGGTCCACGAATGGCCAACCGTGGCCAGAAGGCATGCAACAGAGCGAGGTACACGTTGGGCAAGTGCGACTTGAACTCGGACATATAGTTCCAGATCTCGATGCCGGTGTACCCCTTGACGCGCCAATCCTCCCAGTTGATCTCGGGTTCGCGCGCATAGGCCCCACTGCGTTCATAAGGGTGGGCGATAAAGCACAGCCCACCCCGAACCTGCGCCTGATCAATGAGGGATTGCGGAGAATAGCTATGTTGGGCCAGACTCTTGCCGGCGTTAAAGACGAGCAGATGGTTGGCATGCTCTCTCTGTGGGCTGTTCACCTCCTCTCCCACTATCAGCAAAACCGATCCGCGCCAGCACGTCTCTCTCGGGATATAGGTGTTGTGATCGGTAACGATGACAAAGTCGATCCCGGCCCCGGCCGCTACACGCGCCACAGCGGCATGATCTGCCGTTCCGTCGGAATGGATGGTATGCACGTGCAGATTACCGACCCTCTCGTAATACTGCATCCGCTCCCCCTCTACAACGCAGCTCCATGATACCCTTGTAAGGTCTCTTCTTCAATGAAACATACTGTCGAACACGCTCGTATGCAAGAATCGGCCCGGAGGAGGCCTCCGAGCCGATTCGAATGTTACGGATATGAGGTAGCGTGACCGGATCAGCCTTTGGCGATCATCTCGGCAAAGCGCCGACCGTACTCCTCACCCTTGTGCAGGTCGTCCCGTGTCGGCGCCCCCTGAAACTCGAACGGCTCCACCCACTCCCATTTCAAACTCTCGGTGATACTCTCGCACTCACGGCGAGCGCCGCCGCTCCAGCCATAGCTGCCGAAATAGGCCGCTTTGCGATTCACGATCCGCTTATTGACGATCATCGACAGCGCCTGGGCCACCGGCGGGAATAGCGAGACCTCGTAGGTGGGTGCCCCCACCATGACGCCGTTGTTCGTCCAGACATGCGGCAAGATATAGCTTGAATGGGTGCGTGCCGCGTCGAATATCCTGAGCGGCACCCCGGCGTTCGAGATGCCCTCGGCCACAGCGTTCATCATCTGCTCCGTATGGCCGTACATCGAACCATAAATGAGGGTGATACCTGCTTCGGCAGGATGGGTGGCATACTCGGCCCATGTTTTGTACAGTTGCACGATCTTGCCGGGGTCGTTACGCCATACCAGCCCATGAGACGGTGCCACCACATCGATGGGCACGCCGTCGAGCTTGGCGATGGCCTTGAGCACCGGGCCGCTGAACCGCGCTATGATATTCACATAGTAGCGCAGCGCCTCCTGAATATAGAAATCCATATCGGCGTACTGGTCATCGAAAATGGCCCCGCGCAATGCGCCATATCCACCAAAGGCATCGCACGAGAACAAGACCCGCCGGGTAACCTCGTAGGTGGCCATGGTCTCGGGCCAGTGCACAAAGGGAATCGAGTAGAAGCGGAGCGTCTTTTCGCCCAGCGACAGATCCTCGCCATCCTCCACCGTGCGCACATTCTCTGTGATGCCGTAATACGATTCGAGCATCCCCCGCGTCCTGGCCGTGCCCACGATCTGGGCATTCGGCGCGAGATAGCGAAGCGTCTTGATCACGCCGGTGTGGTCCGGCTCCATATGGTTAACGATGATGTAATCCAGCTCGGCGGGGTTCATCAGATCGCCAATCTGATCCAGGAACGATTCGCTCTGTGTGCTCTTGGCCAGATCGATCAGCGCCTTTTTTTCGTCGATGACGAGATAGCTATTGTACGATACACCCGTTTGCTCGATGGGCCATACGCCCTCAAAGAGATCGGTGGTGCGGTCGTTGACGCCAATCCAGTAGATTCCGGGATTGACTGAAATCGCTGGCATAGCTCCTTACCTCGACAGTATTTGAGATATCTGCTCAATATCTGCAAGATACCACAAAGTGACGATCCCGACAACGAGATCAGACCACCCGCGGCACCCGGGCCAGGATCTCGGACACCACTTCATAATTGATGGTGCCCAGCCGACGGGCCACCTCATCCACGGTGATGCGCTCATCGCCCTGCTCGCCGATCAGGACGACCTCATCGCCCTGCCGCACGCCGGGAATATCGGTGACATCGATCATGGTCTGATCCATACATACCCGCCCGACGATGGGCGCCCGCCGCCCGCCCACCAGCACCTCGCCCCAATGAGCGGGGCCGCGTCGAAAGCCATCGGCATACCCCACCGGAATGACGGCGATGCGCGAGGGCCGCTCGGTGACAAAAGCCCGCCCATAACCGACATAACAGCCCGCCGGCAGCTCTTTGACCTGAGCCACCTGGCATTTAAAGCTCAGCGCCGGGCAAAAACCCTCGGGACAAGGCGTATCGGCCGAGGGATTCAACCCGTATAGCGCAATGCCCGGGCGCACCATGGTATAGTGGCTTCGTCGCAGGCGCAATGTGGCCGCGCTATTGGCCGCATGAATCCGACGGGGCAGCAATCCCTCTCGCCTCAACTCGACCAGCACAACGTCAAAACGCTCCAGTTGCCAGTGGGTATAGCTCAGATCGGCCTCATCAGCCACCGAGAGGTGAGTGAATATACCGTCCACCTCCAGCGATTCCAGACTCGCCACCTGTCGCATAAAGGGAAGCACTTCATCGGGCATCAATCCCAGCCGCCCCATGCCGGTATCCACCTTGACATGCACGCGGGCCACCCTGCCCAGGTCGATCGCCGCCCGGCTCAGGGCCTCGGCCACCTCTGGAGAGAACAGAGCCATCGTCACATCGTGCAGCACGGCCTCGCGGGCCTGCCACGCCGGCGTGAACCCCAGGATCAGGATCGGCGCATCGATGCCCGCCTGACGCAGGTCGACGGCCTCGCCCAGGCAGGCCACCCCCAGCCATGTGGCGCCGTTATTCAACGCGGTGCGCGCAGTTTTGACGGCGCCGTGACCGTAACCATCGGCTTTGAGCACCGCCATCACCTCGACATCCGGCCCCACCCGGCGAACCATCTGCCGCACGTTGCCGGCAATGGCGGCGAGGTCGATATCCACCCAGGTAGGGCGACCGGGCCGCATCAAACGCACCTGAGCCCATCCCCGATGCTGACGTGGCAACAACTCTTCCGCACGTTCCGGCTCGGCCATCAACTCGCGGGTCACATATTCCAGGCGGGCCTCGGCGCTGCCCTTGAGCAGTATCATATCGCCGGTCTGGAGCATCGACTCGAGGGCGCGGGTGGCGTCCTCGGCCGTGTAGGTCACACGTACCCGATCGGCGGCCATCCCGGCGGCCAGCGCTTCGTCGGCAGCGATACGCGCCAGATCCCCCAGCGTCACCAGGCCGTCGGCTACCTCGGCAATGCGCCGTCCCACCTGCCGATGTCCCGCCTCGGCATAGTCGCCGAGCTGCACCATATCGCCCAGCGCCACGATCCGCCGCCCTGCCGGCAGCGTTCGCAGCGTCTCCAAAGCCGCCAGTGCCGATTCGGGGCCGGCGTTATAGCTATCGTCCAGCAGGTAACTACCTCCTGCGCCGCGCAACAGCCTCGTTCGGCCGGGCATGGGGCGCACCGCCTCCAGCCCGCGGGCAATCGAGTCCCAATCCAGACCATAGGCGCGCCCCACCGCCACCGCCGCAAGGATGGTATAGGCGTGCTGCGCGCCGATCAGCGCGATTCGCAACCGCACCGTCTCATCACCGACGTGCACGTCCAGCGTCGTGCCGTCGAGAGATACCTGCACCGCGTCACCCCACACATCCGCCGCCGGATCGAGCCCATAGGTCACCACCCTGGCCACAGTTCGACCGGCCATGGCGCGCACCCGCCGATCATCATAGTTGAGCACCGCCAGCCCATCGGCCGGCAACGCCTCCACCAGGCGTCCCTTCTCACGAGCGATCACATCGGGCGTGCCGAAATAGTGCAGGTGGCTGTGGCCGACGCGGGTCACCACGCCAACCCGTGGCCGGGTGATATCGGCCAGATGCCGGATCTCGTCCAGGCCGTCGCAGGCCATCTCCAGCACGGCCAGATCCTGCCCCTCCTCCAGACGCCCCAGCGCCACCGGCAGGCCAAAGCGCCCGTTAAAGCTTCCCTGGCTACGAAAGGCAGGTCGGGCTTGGGCCAGCACAGCAGCCACCGCCTCTTTGGTGCTCGTTTTGCCCACGCTGCCGGTAATGCCTACCACCTCGATACCGCGCTGCGCGAGGATATAGCGGGCATAGTCCGAAAGCGCCTGCTGAGTGTTCTCCACCTGAATACAGGTGACTCCCTCCGGAACCTCGACCTGCGGCCACTGGCAGACGATGCCGGTGGCGCCGGCCCGACAGGCCTCGGCGATATAGTCGTGCCCGTCACCCGTTTCGGTGACTATGGCCAGAAACAGCTCGCCCGGCACGACGATGCGCGAATCGTAGGCGAAATTCGCAAACACCTGCGCGCGGGCCGGCCCCAACACCCGGCCGCCCGTAGCAGCGAGGAATTCATCGAGCCGAATCATACCATCGCACCTCGTCCGCTAGATCCATTCTCGAATATGTCACCCATTCTACCACGCCCCACCGACGCATCAAAGAGCGGGCCCCGTTTCGTCGAGACCCGCTCTGGCAGACGATGATAGGATTCTTGTAGCGCTCAGGGATTCGGATAGGCTTCCTGCGTCACAGTGGTTGTAGGCAACTCGTCCGGAAAAGGCGTCGATGTCGCCATCGGGCTATCCGGCGTAACGGCCGTTTCGGTAGGAGTCGTCGGGGTATCATCCGATGTGGGCGTCTCGGCCGGATCCTCAGGCGTGGCCGTCTCGGTCGCATCCTCAGGCGTGACCGTCTCGGTCGGATCATCCGGCACGGTAGGCGTCATGGAGGGTATCGCCGTCGGCGGCACCACCACACGGGTGGGAGGAAGGCGAGTCGGAACCACCACCCGCGTCAGAGTCGCCGTGGCCGTTCTGACGGCGGTGGGTGTGGCCGTCGCCCGATCCGCATCATCTATGTCGGGCGTAATCGTCGAGGCGACGACGCCCGGTTGCTCCAGGACAAAGATACCGGTCTGACTGTATCCGCTCAATTCGACGCGATTCTCATCGCGCCCACGCACGACCACCACCCGCCATCTATAGCGCCCCGGCAGCAATCGGAGTCGGGTCAGGCTCAGTCGGGTGCTCTTGAACCAGCCAAACACCGTCGGCTCGGCATCGTCATCATCGGGCCAGATCTGCACCTCGAACCAATCGTCCTGCCCCAGATCCCAGTCCCAATTCCAATCCAGATGCACGATTCTCCCCGTGGGCACATGGTCGTCATCTATTATGCCCTGCTCTGCGCCGTCCGCTGTGTCCTGGTCCGGTGTAGGGGAAATCGTGGGCTGCTCGACCTCCTGGGGACGCGGGGTCGGCACCACGGTGGGAAGGTCCGGCAGATTATTGAACGAGATCTCTGCCCGGTCGCACGCCGCGACTCCCACCAGGATACAAAGCGCCAGCAGGCCCGGCACGAGTTTTCTCATCGTTGGCTCCAATCTGGATATGGCGTCCGCACGGCAGATTCGCAAATCATCTAATCACACTCTGATCATAGCCAGTATAGACACTGCCGCGCAATATGCTACAGATCATAATACCCCTAAATCGACATGATGTGACGGCTGTTGGATAAAACTTGAATAAAAACGCATCTCGCGAGCCGGGGGCCGATTTCGTCCCGCTTGACCTGTTGAAGGAATCATTGCGATATCCATTGGCGTATGTTATAATCCATTGGTCTCATGAGCCAGTCACAGGAGGTACCATGTATCAAAAGCTCGTCATCGTAGGTAGATTGGGCCGAGATCCGGAGATGCGCTATACGCCCGATGGAACGCCCGTCACCTCGTTCAGTGTGGCCACCGATCGCCGTTGGACCGACTCTAGCGGACAGCAGCAGGAGCGCACCGTCTGGTTCCGCGTCACCGCATGGCGGCGTCTGGCCGAGACATGCAGCCAGTACCTGTCCAAAGGGCGCCTGGTATTGGTCGAAGGTGAATTGACCGAGCCTCGCCCGTTCCAGGGGCGCGACGGCGAATGGCGAGCCGGACTGGATGTCACCGCCAATGTCGTTCGCTTCCTGGGCGGTCGCGGAGATGCCGTCCCCGGCGGCTACGAAGAGGACGCCGGAACCGGCCCCGCGGAAGACTCGCTGGGCGAGGAAGAGATCCCCTTCTAGGAACCTCGATTCGCAGTGCATCACGGCGGGGTAGAGCCGAACAGCCTATCCCGCCGATGGCACGAGCGACGGGAGCCGCCCCCCATACCCCCATACCCCATAGCTGCCGATTCAACCCTCAAACGAGCGGCCTTTTGTCATTCCCGGCATAAGGATGACAACGCTAAACGGCCCCGTGTCAATCGCTCCGCCGCGCAGCCTTGTGCGGAATCTGGGACCGGTAACGCGTATCCGGCGCACACCCGGCCCCATTTTCATCACCCTTCCTGAGATAGTACGTCTCGGGTGATTTTTGTAGTCCATCATCTCCTGCCCGGTCCGGTCCGATAACATCCAGTGCGATGATGTGCTTTGATAAATCATTAACAGAATCATCGGTTGTTATCATTGACTCTCTCGTTTTGGCCACAATGTCGCTGCACCGGGATTTTCCTTGCACTCGACACACGATCAAAATCCGGAGGTCATGGACAACGATGCATCGTCGTCTGCTCGCTCTGTTCTCTCTTCTCCTCTTCCTTCTCGTCGGTTGTGCAAATACCACGGCACAGATCGCTCCGTCACCAACGCCTCGTCCGACAGCAACTTCTACGCCACGCCGTCGAGCAACGCCGAGACCAACATTCACGCGCTGGTCCCCATCGACAGGTCGTAGCTGCTCACCACAGGCGGCGTTTGTGACCGATGTGACGGTACCGGACGGAACAGCATACAAGCCCGGACAAAAGTTCACCAAAACTTGGCGATTGAAGAATACCGGATCCTGTGCCTGGCCCGTCGGTACGACGCTCGTTTGTTTCGGGACATAGGATGAGCCCCTATGTTGTTGTGTCTGTTCCGGCTGCAGCGCCGGGAGAAAGCGTCGACATCTCGGTGCCGATGACGTCGCCCGGCACACCGGGCAATTACAAAGAACGCTGGCAGCTTTGCAAAGATTCTCAATGTTTCGGACCCGTCATCTGGGTTCAAATTACTTGTCGTCAGGCGTCGGCTCCTGTTGCCCCCGCACAACCCCCCGCGCCGCCTCCACAGAATCAGGGATATACCTGTAACCGCTGTATCAAAGGGAATATCAGCTACGACACAAGGGAAAAGATCTATCATTTCCCCGGCTGCGAGTATTATGATCAGACGGTCATCAATGAGCGGTACGGTGAGTGGTGGTTTTCCAGTGAGGCCGAGGCGGTAGCGGCAGGCTGGCGAAAAGCGATGAACTGCCCATAAGGGCAAAGCGCCCGGATGCGCCTCATCACTCGTTGTGCTGTTCCCGACATCGAAAACGGCGGTGTGAGCCACTCACACCGCCGCCCTCTTGCCATACCGGCGCATCACCCACGACCCGACTCGGGACGCGCCCGCCGCCAGGGCCAGGCCATCACCGTGACATCGCGCCGTTCAAAGCTGAGCAGGGTCAACACGATAAAGAGCGCCGTCAGCCCCAGCAGCAGAAAGAGGTGGCCTATCTGCATGCCTTCGGTCAACAGATCATATGCCGAATAATAGTTGTGCGGCATATAGGATACCAGCGCCTCCACACGATCCGACAACGCCCCGATACCGTTCACCAGATAGCTGATAATCAACACGCCCGATGCCACACCCACCGCCTGTGCCCGAGCGGGCAAATAGGCTCCCAGCCACATGGCCATCGTGGCAAAGACCATCAGCAACGGCCACCCCATCATGGCGGCCACCAGGATATCTCGCGTCGTCACATCGACCTCGACCTGGTTGCGGATCAACTCGACCCCCAACATATTGCCGACAAAGGTGGCGAACAGGATGATAAAAAACGCAAATCCCAGCGCGATGATTTTGGCCAGCACCAGTTGCCAGCGTCGCACCGGCAGCGCCAGGAGTAGCTCGAGCGTGCCCCGCTCCTCCTCGCCTGCCAGCATATCGCCGCCGACGATGACGGCCACCACGGCCAGCACAATGCCCAGCCCCAGATCGAGCGTCTCGACGGCGATCCAGCCCTCCAATGTGGAAAAGCTGCTGAGGAGACCAAAAAACTCGTAAAACTCGGGGAGATCCAGCCTCCCGAATTGAGGGCCCACTGAAGGGAAGAGTAGAATCACTCCAATCGACCACATCATCATGCCCAGGCCCCAGCCGATCATCATGCCCCGCCGTGCTCTCAACTCCTTAGCCAGAAACCTGAGCATTCTCGCCTCCCTCATGGCCGTAATAGGTCATGAACACTTCTTCCAGCGTCACCGGTTGTGTCTCCAGATCAACGATCCCCCGCCGCACGGCGATCTTCATCACCGCCTGTAGATTATGTCGAATCTCTAGCTCGACCTGCCGACCGTTGAGCGTGACGGCGCTAACCCCATCCAGAGCGAAATCATCCTTATCGGGCGACTGTTCCAGAGTCAACCGCAGGCGCAATATGCGGCGCGCCGTGAGCTCGGCCACGCGCTCTACCGCCATCATTCGCCCGTCGCGGATCAACCCCACCCGGTCGCATACCGCCTGCACTTCGGGCAGATTATGCGATGAAAAGAACACCGTGCGCCCCTCGTCCCGCGCTTCACGCACCAAACTGTGCACCACCCGCTGCATCAGGGGATCCAGCCCGGTCGTCGGCTCATCGAGGATCAACAGTTCGGGCCGCGACATGAATGCCGCCACCAGGCCCAGCTTGCGTTTATTGCCCTGAGAGTACTCGGCGATCCGCCGGTTGACGTTCAAGTCGAGCTGCTCGCACAGTCGGCGCCGATAGGCCACATCTGTGTCGTTCCCACGCAGCTCGGCGATCATCTCTAAAAATCCCTGTCCGGTCATATAGCCATACAGGCTCAGTTCGCCGGGCACATAGCCCAGGCGCCGCCGGATCTCTGGTCCATCTCGCCGGCAATCCAGCCCAAACACCGTCGCCCGGCCACGCGTCGGCCGAATGATGTCCATCAACACCCGCATGGTGGTGGTCTTGCCGGCGCCGTTCGGGCCGAGAAAGCCATAGATCTCACCCCGCTGAACCTGCAGGTCCAGGTCCAGAATCCCACGATGTCTCCCGTAGTAGACGGTAAGGCCCTTTGTTTCGATCACCGTATCGATCACACCCCTCACCTCCGGTATGATTGAGCGCAATGTATATCGTTCGGCACGCGACCACCACGCCGATATACGTCAATTTTAGCGTTATTGATGTACAAAATAGGTAAAATGCGATATACTACAAATGCCAAGGCGCCCCTTTGTAGCGACGACACACTTAAAAGGAGACAACATGCCACCAGACGTCATTCTCTTGACCGCACCCACGGGAGCCGGCAAGACCATGGCTTGCCGCTATTTCACCGAAATGGCTCGCGAAGAGGGCTTTTCAGTGGGCGGAATCCTCTGTCGTGGTCGTTACTCCCTCGCCGGGCACAAGATCGGTATCGACGCGCTGGACCTGCTGACCGGCGAAGAGCATCCCCTGGATATATCCAAAGCCGACGACGACATCCCGTTCATCGGACGATTCCGCCTGAACCCGCTGGCGATGGAATGGGCTCTGCAATCCGTGTACCATGCGCTGGATTCTCCGCTGGACGTCGTCATCATCGACGAGATCAGCCCATCTGAGGTGGGTCACGGACACGGTTTCGACGCCGCCCTGGAGCATCTGAGTTCTGCCAGAGCCGGCCGGGTCATTCTGCCGATACGGAGCGAATTTCAACCGCACCTTCGGGCATCGCTCTCCCACCTGCATCCTGCCACCATCATCCTCACACTACGCAACCGCGACCTGCTGCCCGATCGCCTGCTGAATCAGGTACGCAAAGCCTACAACGATGACATCGAACCAAACGCCCTGCCCAAACAAGCGGCCCGGTATAGCACCTGACAGGCACCTCACCGGGCCAACTATCTGACCAGACGTGGCCGCCTGTGGGGATCGGCGGCACAGTGTGGGCTTATTTCTGCAGCCCCTGGACGATGCGCTCGTAGCGGTTCAAGAGCTCCTGGGCCCGCTCGTCCGACGGCGCCTGTACGGCTATATGAAAGAGCGGCCGATCGGCATCGGGTAACACCAGCACCCATTCATCGTCGCCCAGGTTGATCTTGACACCGTCGATCTGCTCGCCCAGGCGATCTTTGTATTGCTGATTGAGCAGGCGCATCACCGTGCCCTTGATCTCCCACGGACAATCCACGTCACCGCGGGCCACGTGATAAGGCGGCACGGCGCTCAGCGCCTGGGCCAGGGTGGTCTTTTGGGTGGCCATGAATTCGAGCATCTTGGCCATCGTCATCATGCCGTCCACCACCGGCTGAAACTCGGGCCAGATATACGCACCGTTTCCATCAGCCGCCATGATCACATCGGGATCATTGGCCGCCTGCATCAGGGCCTGCATATTGGCCTTGGTACGCATGATCTTGCCGCCGTACTGCGCGGCGATCGTCTCAAAAATGTTGGGCATCGTCACCGGCACAGCCGCCGTGCCGCCGCCTTTGGCCTTGAGCGACATGATGGCCAGCGCCGCCGTCAACAGAGTCGGCGCCACCACTCTGCCGTCACGGTCGACCACCGCCACGTTCTCGCCCCCGACATCCACCCGGACCCCCATCACCGTCTCCAGCACCTGACATATCTTACCCAGTTGCTGAAGAGAGGATTCGTACTCCTGTGCCGATATGGACATGCGATTCTCGTCCACGGCCTCGTTCAGTGCCACCACCCGGCAATGAAGCTGGGTGAGCAGCGGCGCCAGCACCTGAGCGGTGGGCGCATTGGCAAAGTCGACGACGATATAGGGGTTCGCTTTGCGGATCGCCTCTACATCCAGAGCGTTCAAAAAGGCTTCGGAATAACGCTCGATGACGTTGGCGGCATAGCTGATCGTGCCGATCTCGTCCAGATATACCCGCCGGAAATCCTCGCGGAAGAACATCTGCTCGATGGTGCGCTCGGCATCCTTGCTCAGATCCTGCCCGTTCTTGTCAAAGAACTTGATATCCACCACCCGACTGTCAAAGGGAGAGAGGCGTACATGGATACCACCGTCAGACTCGCTGTTGCGCGTGATATAGCGGGCCACCGGAATGGGCATGGAATGCAGATCCAGAGCATGCACCCCCGACGAGGGCAAACCTGAGATAATCCCTCGCTTGAGCATGCGCGGGCTGCGATGCGGATCACGGTTGATGGTAACCGAAGCGCCCTTGGGCAACGTGCCGCCGAACGCCGCCCCCAAACGCGCGGCCAGATCGGGGGTCAGGTCGATGTTCACCAATCCCGTCACCCCGAAACGGCCAAAGAGGACGTGCCGCCCCTGAGATCCCCAGATGAGGCTCGTGTTGACGGTAGCGCCCGACTCGATCTCTTTGCCCGGCCAGATCTTGACGCTGGGGTGAATCACAGCGCCCTCGCCGATCACCGACGAGTCTCCGATGACGCCCCCCTCGAACACCACCGCTTTGCTCTTGAGGCTGCTCTGCTGCCCGACGACCGCCCCCCGCAGCTCGGCGTTCTCGCCCACATAGCAGTTGCGCCAGACGATGCTGCGCTCCAGGTGGGCGTAGCGATCGATCATCGAATAATCTTGCACTACGGTGGGGCCGTGGATGATCACCCCCTCTTTAATCTTGGCACCCTTGCCCAGAAAAACTGGCCCGTAGAACTGGGCATCGGGGGCGATCTCGGCGCCCTCTTCGGCCCACACCTGGGCGCGAATCTGCTCCCCCAGCGGCTCGACGCGCACCCGGCCGTGCAAAATGTCACCGGTGGCGCGAATATACTCGGCCAGATTGCCCACATCACACCAGTAACCGTCGGCGACATAGCCGAACATGGGGTCGCCCTTTTCCAGCATCATGGGGAACAGATTCTTGCTAAAATCGTAGCTGATTTCGGGCTCGAAATAGTCCAGCACCTGCGGTTCGAGCACATAGATGCCGGTGTTTACCGTGTCCGATATCACCTCACCCCAGCTGGGCTTTTCCTGAAACCGCTGTACCCGGCCGTTCTCATCGATAATGACGACGCCATACTCCAGCGGATTCGACACGCGATACAGGGTGAGGGTCGCCAGCGCCTGCCGCGAGCGGTGGTATTCGATGACGGCCGACAGGTCGATGTCGGTCACGGCGTCGCCGCTAATGACGATAAAGGTATCATCCAGAAGCGGTTGAGCCTGCTTGACGCTGCCCGCCGTGCCCAACGGGGTCTGTTCGATGGAATACTGGATGTTCATCCCGTGGCTTTGGCCGTCGCCAAAGTAATCCTGAATCGACTCGGCCATATACTGCAGCGTGATCACCACATCGGTGATGCCATGCCGTTTGATCAACTCGAGAATGTGAGCGATAACCGGCTTGTTGACCATGGGGACCATCGGTTTGGGTCGATTGATCGTCAACGGCCGGAGACGCGTACCGGCTCCTCCCGCCATTACGACGGCTTTCATCACTCCCCTCCTTCATCATGTGGCTTTGACGCTGCAGGAAAAGGGCGATCCCGCATCGGGGCAACAAGCACTCATTCCGATCCGGGATCTCTCTGAACATGTCTTCACTGACGGCTATCCGTTTGCCAAACACCGATTCCATCGCCTTTTTGCGAACGCAGTCGAGACCTTTGAAAGGCCATACCCAACAGGCAGGGTTGTCGGACTGCGCTCGGCGGTTCAGATCAACCGCTCCCGTTCGACAGAACGGCCACCACAGCCGCCTACCTACCTCTCAGAGATGCCTTTGGATCATGACTCATTCAAGACCCAATGCATCCTGCAGGTATCGATAGCTGATGGTCAGGCTCTCGACGGCGGCACGTTCGGTCGTATCCTGCTCATAGACGACCCATCGCGCTCGGGGGAGCTTTTCCACCGCCTTGATTACGCTCTCCATGGGGACCACACCATATCCCAACTCGACCCAGTGCCGGTCCCCCACATAATCTTTCAGGTGCACATAGCCCACGTTCTCGGCATGCTTGCGCAAAAAGATGGCCGGATCCTGTCCTCCAATGCGGACCCAGGCGACATCCACACACAGATCGACCACGCTCTTGTCCATATGGGTCAGCAGCAGATCCATCGTCGACGAGCCCTCATCCAGCGCGACGAACTCGTAGGCGTGGTTGTGATAGTGCAGGAATATGCCCTGCTCCAGGCACCGCTTGCCCATCTCGTTGAGCCGCTCGATATCCTGCAGGCAACGCTGTGCGTCATTCGCTTCCCAGTTTCCGATCCCCGAAATGCACAGATCCCGGGTGTTATAGGCATCCATTAGCGCAAAGGTCTGATCCAGATCCTGATCGAGTCCACCGTGCAGACCTGCGACGACCAGTCCACGCTCATCCAGCATGGCCTTGAATCGGCCGGGATCGACAGCATGCATCGTCACGCCACACTCGATGGCGCGAAAGCCGGAGGCTTTGACCGAGTCCAGAACCGCTTCGGTGTCTTTTTCGATGTCGGCTTCTTTGGTAAACACGATGAGCTGTACACCCAGCGGAGGAAATGCCATGATCACCAACCCCCTTTACTTGTTCGGCCTGTATACATCGGCCGATCACGCTCTATTGTAATCCGTGCATGAGGGCGTGTCCAGTTTATCAGGGCAAACGCATTGGAACTCGCACCCGGCCCGCCGACGACATTTAGCCTTTGCTCGGGGCCGGGCCGACCGCTCTGTCGCTCAGTCACACCCGCAACACGTCAGGGTCATCCTCCGGACTCTCGAAAACGAGCAGCGGGTTATACACTTTTACAGTCGCGCAATCCGCGCAGATACGAGACGCTCTCGGCGGTACTCAGCATAAAGTCATCGGGCCCCTCGTACTCGCTCAACACCGGCCCATCGTACCCCAAAGAACGCAGCACTTCGAACAGCCCCACCAGGTCGATATCTCCCCGTCCCGCGGGCAACAGGTGCCAGACGCCGTCCTGGAAGCGGCCGTCTTTGACGTGCACATTGACCACCAACGGCGCCAGCTTTTGAAAAAAGCCATGGGCCGTCGCGATAGAATGCCCCGCCCAGCAGAAATTACCGGTATCCAGCGTAATGCGCACCAGCGGGCTATCCACATCGTAGATGAGGCGTTGAAGCAGATCACCGTCATTCATCAGTCGACCATGGTTCTCTATGCCCAGCGTGACCCCCCATCCCTGAATCGCATCGGCCACCGCCCGAAATCCCTGCACGATGCGGGGGTAGAGCGCGTCCAGGTCATAGCCTTCGATAACGTCTCCGGCAAAGGCCCGCACGATGGGGATGCCCATATCGCGGGCGATGCGGCAATAGCCCAAAAGCTGCTCGACCTCGGCCTCCAGCGCTTCGTCAGCAGGTTGCGCCAGGTTCGAATAGCCTCCCAGACTGGTCACCGTGATGCCGGACTCGGCAATGCGCCCGCCGATGGCCGCCATATCCACATCGCCCTGCCACAGACCCTGATGGACCGTGGCGCGCCCGTTCAGCTCGATCGCCTCGCAGCCCATAGTGACCGCGGCCTGAAGCACACCGGCCAGTGAGCGATCCGCCAGACCCAATGAAACAAAACCGGTCTTTATCACGATTGCTCCTCCATGTCACCTGGCATGGGCCGTATCCCCACCTGTCCGATCGGTAGCGGGTGCCCCCATCATACGCTGTTTCGCACTCTTCGCAAGCCCTTGGAATTCACTTGCACCGGAATACTACTCTATACAAAATATCAGGATAATACAAAAATAAACACAAGGGCGGGGATGATATCCCCGCCCTTGATAAACCTTTATTGCTTATAAGGAGAGGGCATCGGCTGTCCTCTCCCTTGCACCCGCCTATTCGTCGCCCATCAGGGGGCGCAGCGTCTTGAGCGCCAGGGTCAACCCCTCGTTCCAGCGGTCCCCCATATATTCATCGTCCTCGTGCTCCACCGCCATGTCGCCGGTATATCCGACTTCTTTGAGGGCATCGAACAGCGCCGGCCAGTCGACCACGCCCAACCCGGGCATGACGAACCGCCACCAGCCCGCGCCGTGCACCCCGACTCGTTTGAGCTTTGCCTGGTCGATGACGATATCCTTGGCGTGAACGTGATAGATGCGCGAAGCATAGTCACGAATGGCCTGCAGATAGTCGATACCCTGCCATATCAGGTGTGACGGATCGTACTCGATCCCCAGCGCGGGGCTGGGCACCGTCTCGAACAGCCGGTCCCACAGCTCGGGGGTAGTCGCCATGTTCATCCGGTGATAAGGGCCATGCCCCACGACCCTGCCCGCCCACGGCTCGAACGCGATGCGCAGGCCCTCATCCTCAGCCATGCGCGCAATGGGCGTAAAGTAACGCTCAAAGATGGGCAGGTTTTCGTCGATCGTCAGGCTGTTATCACGCCCCGTCATGGCCGAGACCACCCCACAGCCCAGATTGCGCGCCAGCTTCATGGTGCGACGGAAATAATCCAGCACATCGTCCAGCGGCAACGCGGTCGTGTTCCCATAGAGGGCCACCGAGGTAACGGCAATATTGTTCGTCTGGAGCGCATCGCGTATAGCGGCCAGGTTGCGTTCCGTCTCGTCCAGAGTCGGCTGAGGAAACCACCCGGCGCTGGCCTCGATACTGTCAAAGCCCAACCTGCGTGCGTTGGCGATAGTGTCGGGTGTCGGCAGTGTGAGATATCCCAGTTTCATTCCATTCCCTCCGTAATATCTGCGCCCCATCCTCATCCCAGGACGGCATGAACAGATAGCGCGCGAGTTGCCACGCAGCCTCAACATGATATGAGCGCATGGCGCAGCCTCTATGATAGCTACGCCACCATAAAAAGCAAGTGTAAATATCACTCTCCACAGGAGATAGTGTCCGATCCGGGCCGATGCAGCCAACGCTTGACGGCCGCTGCTGTTCGACATAGACTCCTGCCGTGCGCCCGCTCGGGGCCACATGATCGCACCTGAACACCGGAGGAGATGGATCATGCGCGAGAATCAGCTTAAACGTAAGCTACAGCGGGGCGAGACCGTCATCGGCCCGTTTATGAATTGCCGTTATCCGGCCTTTATCGAGATCGTCGGTCTGGCCGGTTTCGATTTCGCCATCATCGATATGGAGCACGGCCCGCTGTCCACCGAGACGGCCGAGGATCTCTGCCGCGCGGGGCAACTGGCCGGGCTGGACCCCATCGTGCGAGTGCGCAAGAACGACGCCCCACAGATTCAGCGCGCGCTGGATATCGGCTCGGCCGGTGTGCAGATCCCGCAGATCGAGGATAAAGAGGGCGCCCAGGCCGCCGTGCGCGCCGCCAAGTACGCGCCGCTGGGCATGCGGGGCATGTCGCTCTTTACCCGCGCCGGTGACTATACGGTGCACGGCACCGCCGGCGTTGTGGAGAATCTGAACGATGAGCAGATCGTCATCGTCCATGTCGAGGGAATCCCCGGATTGCAGAACCTGGAAGAGATCGTCGCCGTCCCCCATCTGGATGTGATCTTTCTCGGCCCCTACGACCTCTCCCAGTCCTACGGCATCCCCGGCCAGGTGAACGATCCACGGGTTGTGCGCGGCATGGAAGAGGCGGTGACCAAGATCCGTGCTGCGGGCAAGGCTGTGGGCACCTTTGCCGCCGACGTCGAAACGGCCAAACGCTGGATCGATGCCGGCGTTCAGTATATCTCGCTCGGCGTCGATGTGGGCATCTTTGCCCGCGCCTGTCGTGACCTGGTGGCGCAATTCAAATAGACACACCATAAGGAAAACAGATCGTGAACGACCGGCAGCGTCTGCAGGCCATTCTTCATCGCCAGCCGCCCGATCGCATCCCGTGGATCCCACGCCTGTTGCTGTGGTACAACGCACGGGTGCTGACCAACACCCTTCCGGCCCGATGGCAGGGCCGAAGCCTGCGCGAGATCGAACGCGACCTGGGGCTGGGCACGCCTGCCCGCGACGGCGTCATCTATACCCAACGTTACGAAGAGGTCGATATCGTCGAGCGCCACGAGGGCGAACGCCTCATCATCGAGCACCATACGCCCGTTGGCACCGTTCGCACCGTCGAGCGCATCACCCGCGATCTGGCGGAGCAGGGGCTACCCGGTCGGATCGAGGAATACCCGCTCAAGACGCCGGCCGACTATCGCGTGTGGGAATGGGTGGTCGAACATACGTACTGGGATCCCGCGTATGAGGTCTATGAAGCCTATGACGCCGAGATCGGCGCCGACGGGCTCCCTATGGTGCAGGTGGGCGATGTTCCCCTGCACGAGTTCGCCCAGACGCTCGCCGGATACGAGCACGCCTTTTTGCAGATGGCCGACTATCCCCGTGAGGTCGACCATCTGCTCTCATTGATGACCGAGGTGCAACGCGAGCGCCAGTGGCCGGTCATCGTCGACTCGCCTGCCGGGTTCTTTTTGCACGGCCAGCACCTTTCCTCCCAGTTCACTCCGCCGCGCCTGTTCGAGCGCTATGTGCTCCCCTACTATCAAGAGTTCACCGCGCGGCTGCACGAGCACGGCAAATATGTCGCCATGCACGCCGATAATGACACCTCGAGCATCCTGCACTACATCGAGCAGGCCGGATGGGATGTGGTCGAGTGTTTTGTGACGGCCCCGATGGTGCCCCTCACGCTGGAACAGGCCCGCGCCGCCTGGGGCGATCAGGTCATCATCTGGGGAGGATTGCCCTCTACCTTTTTGTCACCCCACGTGCCTCTGCACGAACTGGAAGATTATGTCCACTATATATTCGACACCATCGCCCCCGGCGACGCCTTTATCCTGGGCGTGGCCGATAACGTCATGCCCGATTCGGACATCGAGCGGGTGGCGCGGGTGACCGAGATCGTTCAAGAACGAGGGAAATATCCCGTCAGCCGATAGCCCTTGCGTCCTGCATACGGCCCGCAAAGGAGGGGACCATGAAGATCCGTGATGTCCAGGTCATCACATTTCGCTATCACTCTCGACTGGTGCACGACCATGAGGGGCACAGTCACCCCGGCTCCGAACACGACGCCACCGCCACCCTCACCCACATCGCCACCGATGAGGGCATCGACGGTTATGCCATGGGCGGATCTCCCGCTATGCTCCCCACCGCGCGCCAGGTGCTGGTGGGCGAAGATCCCCTAGATCGGGAACGCATCTGGCAGCGGCTGCGCCAGTTCCAGCGCCTGCTCGGCCCCATCCTCGACGACCGCTACATCAGCGCCATCGATCTGGCCCTGTGGGATCTGGCCGGCAAGATGACGGGGCTGCCGGTCTACAAGCTACTGGGCGGCTATCGCGATCGGGTCCCCGCCTATGCCAGTACCATGTGCGGCGACGATATCCCCGGTGGATTGGACACGCCCGAGCACTATGCCGACTTTGCCGAGGCCTGCATCGCCCAGGGCTATCGCGCCTTCAAGTTGCACACCTGGATGGCCCCCTACGGTCCCGATGCCCGCCGTGACGTCGCCGCCTGCGAGGCCGTGCGCCGCCGCCTCGGCCCCGATGTGCACCTGATGCTCGACTGCCACCACGACTATAGTCGAACCGAGGCGCTCTATATCGGCCGGGCGCTGGAAGAGCTGGATTACCACTGGTTCGAGGAACCGATGAACGAATCCAGCATGTCATCCTACATCTGGCTCAGCGAACAGCTGGATATTCCGGTCGTCGGGCCCGAGACGGCCGGCGGCCACTTTTACAACCGCGCCGAATGGATCGTCGCCCGCGCCAGCGACATCAGCCGGTACGACGTCGCCCTCGGCGGCCTCACCCCGATGATGAAATGCGTCCATCTGTGCGAAGCCCACGGCGTCTCGCTGGAGGTACACGGCGGCGGGCACGGTAACCTGCACGCCCTCGGCGCCATGGGCATCCCCGGCGAATACTACGAGCGAGGGTTGCTCCATCCGCATTACGATTACGAGGCCTCCCGGCCCTGGCTGGCCTCTCTCCCCGATACGCTCGATGCCGATGGCTGCGTGAACATACCTCAGGCGCCCGGCCTGGGTCTGGATCTGGACTGGGACTTTATCAACGCGAATCGCATCACACTCTGAGCCGGTCGTTCATGGCCTGTCGCGGCGGATATTGCGACGGGTCAGAATCCGGCCCGATCAGGGCCTTGCATCACAGGAGGGGGATCGTGACGACGCCTTCGCCGCCTCTCTGGCTCTCTGATGCTCGTTTTGGTTTACTCATTCATTGGGGGGTATACTCTCTATACTCTCGGGGCGAGTCGGTCATGTTGCACGAACGACTCGATGTAGAGGAGTACCATCGCAGCGCAAGCTACCTGAGCGCGCCGCAATGGGCCCCATCGACGTGGGCGGATCTCGCCCTCGAAGCCGGTATAGAGTACGCCATTCTCATGGCCCGGCACGCCGATGGATATACGCTGTTTGACAGCGCCGCGTCCGATTTCACGGCGCCACAAACCGGTCCGGGGCGAGATCTGGTGCAGGGTTATGTGGATGCCCTGCGCCGTGCCAGGATACACGTCGGGCTGGGCTATCACCTGGCCGACTGGCGCCGGCCCGCCTATTTCGCCGGGCCGGAACGCGATCCCGAGGGGTTTCAGGCGCTGGTGGAAACGGCCCACGCCCAGATCTACGAGCTGTGCACCGCTTATGGTCACATCGACATGATCTGGTTGCGCGGCGATACACGACACGGCGCCGGGGCATGGCGCGCTCATGAACTGGTGGATATGATCCACCAGTATGGTGCGCTGGTGATCACCGAGGCGGGCTCGTCGATTCCCGGCGATATGGTCGTTCACTCACCGCACTGTCCGTCGGCCCAGGATCGACGGCCCTGGGCATGGGCCGTCCCCTCGGTGGAGCGGCACTGGGGGCACCATATAGGGGATCGCGACGTCAAGTCGGCGAGCGCCGTTATTCGCATGCTGGCCACCACCGCCGAGCGTGGCGGCAGCCTGTTGCTAAATGTCGGATTGCGTGAGGAAGGATCCATGCCCCTCACCTTTGAGGATACGCTCTATGAAGTGGGGTACTGGCTCAAGCGCAACCGCGCGTCTATTCGTCCGACGACGGCGGCCCCCTTTTCGCCTTTGAATTTGGGCTGCATGACCGTCTCGGGCCCCACAGTCTATCTGCATGTCTTTTACTGGCCCGGCAATCGCCTGTGCCTTGCCGGGTTACAGGGACGTGTGCTCGGCGCTCGTTTTCTGGCCGACGGCTGGGAGCTGGATGTGTATCAGGAAGAGGATCGGATCATTCTGGACAGACTCCCCTCTCTGGCGCCCGATCCGCGCAATACCGTCATCGCCATCGAGATGGAAGAGGCGCCCCGTGTCGCTCCCTGGGTGTACGAGCGAATACCAGAGAGCCAGGCCCCCGCCGATGGCATCAATCGAACAGAGCAGGATCTGCGAAGCAAGCATCATCATATCATGTGAGGTCAACACCGATGAAAAAAGCCGTTATCCTTGGAGAGCGCAGCGCCGGACTGGTGGATGTGCCGGATCCTCGCCCGAAAGAGAACTGGGTCGTGGTCAAGGTACATGCCGCGCCCATGTGCACCGAATACAAGATGTGGCTCGGCGGTCAGCAAGCGGACTTTTTGGGACACGAGGCCGCCGGCGAGGTGGTCGAGGTGGCCCAGCCGGGACGCGTCAAGGTGGGTGATCGTGTGGCGGTGATGCCTCTGTACGCCTGCGGCAAGTGCTCCCTGTGCGTCGCCGGCGACTATATCCATTGCGAGGAGATGGGCGATATCTCGGCCTTTCTCGGCACCCGTGAGGGCACGGCCACCTATGCGCAGTATCTGGTCAAGCCCGACTGGCTGCTCTGCCCCATCCCCGACGATGTCTCGTACGACATGGGATCGCTGGCCTGCTGCGGCCTGGGCCCTTCGCTGGGAGCATTCGATCTCATGAACGTCTCGGCGTTCGACACCGTGCTCATCACCGGTGCAGGCGCCGTGGGTCTGGGCGCGGTGGTAAACGCCACCTACCGTGGCGCCCGCGTCATCGTCGTCGAGTCTATCCCGTATCGCACCGAGTATGCCCGCATGCTGGGCGCCGATGCCGTTATCGACCCGAGCGACCCGGCCGCCCTGCAGGAGATCCGTGATCTCACCGACGGTCGGGGGGTAGATGCCGCGCTGGATTGTTCGGGCGTGGTGGCCGCGCAGCGCATGTGTGTCGATGCCACCCGACGCAAGGGGCGGGTGGCCTTTGTGGGCGAGTGTCACGAGTCGATGCCGCTCACCATCAGCCCCGATATGATCCGCAAGGGGCTCACCCTGTACGGCTCGTGGCACTATAACCTTGCGCTCTATCCCAAGGTGCTTCAGGTCATCCGTTGCTCGCCCGCGGCCCAAAAGCTCATCAGCCACGTCCTGCCCATGAGCCGAATTCAGGAGGCGTTCGAGATCTCGGCGTCGCACCAGTGCGCCAAGATCATCCTGCATCCCTGGGAATGAGAAGATAAAGAGTGCTCGGAGCTACATTTCGACAAGCAACCGGTTGTGTGCTAGAATGCTCACGTTCAATGGCGACGACGGCGAGGAGGCCGGTCGTCGTCCTTTTCTTGTCTGACGCCGGGCATTTTGTGCGCCGCATCACAGCACAGGAAGGGGGTGACCGTCGCCACCGTTGTCTTGCCCGTGCAGGGCCCGATTACGTATCCGTCACATAGAAGAGGAGCTGCACACCATCATGCTGAGGAAACGCACGTTGTGGACCATGGTCTCTTTGATGATCCTGGTCTCCCTGTTCGTCACCGCCTGCCAGAACACGGCGACATCCTCCGGCGGTGCGGAAGACGAGGAACTCGTCTTTGGTGTTATCCTGGTCGGCCCTTATAACGACCATGGCTGGAGTGAAGCCCATTATAACGGCGCTCTTTACGCTCAGGAGCGCATCCCCGGCGCCCGTATGGTCTACCTGGACAAGCTCAACCCCGCCGACCGTCAGGGGACAACGCTGGAACAGGTCGTCGATGATATGGTGGGCGACGGCGCGCGCATCATCTTGACCACCTCGGACGACT
This sequence comes from Anaerolineae bacterium, assembly GCA_050942995.1. Classification (GTDB taxonomy): domain Bacteria; phylum Chloroflexota; class Anaerolineae; order UBA1429; family UBA1429; genus JBMNOI01. The sequence goes on along the minus strand of JBMNOI010000016.1, from coordinate 1,001 downwards.
TTCGCGCGGATACGCACGTCGTAGCCGCCAAATACCCCGACGTGGCCTTTGTACACATCTCGGGCGACGGCGCCAAGACCGGCGAAGCCCCTGAGAACGTGGCCAACTTTATGTCCAAAATGGAGTATATGAAGGCTGTGGGTGGTTGCGCCGCCGCACTCAAAACCGAGACCGGCGCCATCGGCTACCTTGGCCCCGTGATCAACGAAGAGACCCGCCGCCTGGCCGCCTCCGCTTACCTCGGCGCGCGTGATTGCTACGAGCGCTACCGCGGCGGCAATCCCGACGACCTGCGTTTCGTCGTCACCTGGATCGGCTTCTGGTTCAATATCCCGGGCGTGACGCTGGATCCCACCAATGTGGCCAACGATCTGTTCAATTCGGGTGTGGATGTGATTCTGTCGGGCATCGACACGACCGAGGCCATCGTTGTGGCCGGCCAGCGCGCCGACCAGGGCGATAACGTGTGGGCCATCCCGTATGACTATGAGGGCGCCTGCGAGATCAAGCCTGAAGTGTGCCTGGGCACGCCCTACTTTAACTGGGGGCCCACCTATGTAGAGATCCTCGAATCGATTCGCAACGGGACCTTTGAGCAGACCTGGGTATGGGCCGACCCGTACTGGGCCGACATCAACGATCATGACCGGTCGCCGGTCGGCTACCGGTTCGGCGATGCCCTCACCGAGGATGAGATCACGATCCTCGAAGAGTACATCGACGATCTGGGCACCGGCAACGCCAAGCTGTTCGTTGGCCCGCTGAACCTTCAGGATGGCACCGAGTACCTGGCCGACGGCCAGGAGGCCACCGATGATGAGATCTGGTATCTTCCCCAGCTCCTTGAGGGCATGGAAGGCGCCAGCAACTAGTTAGCGACCCTTATTTAGAGGCTGTCTCAGAGCATCCGCGCGCACAGGGTAGCCCCGTTGCGGTGATGGGTGTAAAGCGTTCGTTGCAGGAATGAATTCCTGCATTTCGTCGGGTATGGTTGAAAAATC
>JBMNOI010000149.1:0-8265 GCA_050942995.1 Anaerolineae bacterium | reverse complement strand
TCGCGGATGATGCACCCGCGATTCGCAGTAGGCCTCCAGCGCGGGGCGTCCCGCCAGATCAAAGGCGATGGCCCGCACCGTTGTGGTGCCCACATCGATGGCCAGAATGTACTCCGCAGTCCCCTCGACATCGAAGCAGCTGCTTTGTGCCATGGTTGACTCTTTCGATGAGGCGAACCACCGACCCGTTGGGGGGCCGATGGTTCGCGTATTGCATTGGCCGAGGCTCGACTCTATGCCTTACCCGACGAGCCGAACACCCGCATATGATGGATCACCACATCCTTGATAGCCGCGTAAACTTCCCGGCTGATCTGTCCGTACGTCACCTTGGGATCCTGAACGCTCTTGCGCATGGTTTCCACAGCCGCCAGTGCCATGGCGGTATGGATGTTCACCTTGCAGATGCCTCCGGCTGCGGCCCGGCGGAAATCGTCGTCATCGATTCCCGAGCCGCCGTGCAGCACCAACGGCACATCCACTGCCTGGCAAAGCCGGTCCAGCAGATCGAAATCGAGCTCCGGGGCGGCGATATACTGCCCGTGGGCCGAGCCAATGGCGACGGCCAGGAAATCCACCCCCGTCTCGGCCACGAACTTGGCCGCCTGGTCCGGGTCGGTGAATCCGGCGCGACGCGACGCGGCGTCGGCCTGTTCCGCCGCACGCCCTACGTGACCGAGCTCGGCCTCGACGCCCACGCCCGCGGCATGGGCCGCCTCGACCACTTTACTGGTCAGAGCCACGTTCTCCTCGTACGGCTTGGTCGAGGCGTCGATCATCACGTCGGTGAATCCGGCGCGAATGCACTCCATGACGCTGGCAAAGTCGCGCCCATGATCCAGCTCGATGCCGACGGGCACCGGCGCCTGCGCGGCCAGTTCGCGAATCAATCCCACGGCGGCCCGCCGATCGAACATGATCGGGGCGATGAGCACCGGCGAGCGCTCCTCGATCGCAGCATCGATCACCGCCAGAATGCCCTCCAGCGTGTTGCAGTCGAACATTCCCACGGCATAGCCTTCGGCCTGGGCCTTTTTCAACATGGGGGTCATTGATTGTAGTGGCATGTCAATGTGTTCCTTCCAGATACGATATAGTTGATCGGATAACGATGCCGGACGTGCCGGCTGCCCCGTTTGGGCCGATTCAAAGCCGCCATGGGTTGTCACTCAGGCGTCCTGCCGGTGGTCGTGCGCGATCACCGGCGATGGTAACACGTTTTCGCCGCTCTCCGGACGCGCGCGCCCGGACGGCACAGGATCACAGGGGCAATTTGACCACCCGCCCCTCTTTGGCCGAGATGTAGGCCGCTTCGAGCACCTCTTGCACGTGGCGCGCGCCGGCCAGGCTCACCGAGCCCTCCGGCGGCATGCCTTCGGTGATGGCGCGCAGGAAATGCACGGCCTGGTCACCGGCGCGGGACCCTCGACGCACCGGGGGTAGCTCGATCCATCCTTCCAGATCGGGCGATGCCACCGCCTTTTTCGAGTAGACCCGCATCGAATCGAATCCGCTGAGAATGGTCCCCTCGCTGCCGTGGAACGACTGGTTAAAGGGCATTCGGCCGATCTGCCCCCACTTGGAGTCGATGACACCCAGCGCGCCGTTGGCAAAGCGCACAATGGCCACCGAGTTGTCCTCCATATCGTCGGGCAAATAGTCTCGCCAGGACATGTGTTCCATAAAGGCACAGATCTCGGTGATGGGCCCGAAATAGTCGGTAAACGTCGCGATGAGATAGCCCGCCTCATCATTGAACGCCCCGCCCCCGGCCCGCTCGCGATCGATGAGCCACTCGATGAAATAGGGCGACAATCCTACCTCTCGTGGCCCCGCGTGGCCGATCATGCCCCGCGCCAGGAACGGCTGGCCGATCATCCCCGTTCGAATCCACTCTCGCGCCTTGCGGTAGCGATCGGTGAAATAGGGATGATAGGCAACCATCACCGTAATGCCCGCTCCCTCGGCGATCTCGATGATCCGGTCGGCCTGAGCCAGCGTGGCCGACATGGGCTTGTCGAGACATACATGCACACCGTAGGCCGCCGCGGCCTCTACCACATCGACTTTGGTTACATTATCGCTGCAGACGACGATGGCGTCCAGCCGCTCCGCCTCCAGCATCCGGCGATAGTCGTCGTACACGTTGCTCAGCGACCATTGCGACCGGGCCCTGTTGCGCAACGCCTCGTTGGGATCTGCCGCGCTCACCATCTCAACCCGGGCCAGCTCGGCGAATGCATCGCCCATGAACCAGACGTGATCGTTCACCATTCCCGCGATACCGATCCGGACCTTGTCTACCATGATGTTCGAATCCTTTCGCAGCATGGATGCCGGAACCCGGGCGCTACGTTGCGACCCATCTGTCCCGTACAAGTACGGCGGCTCGTTCAGAACGTCGTCGTTATCGGCAGCGTACGGCCCTCACGGGCCGATTGATAGCTCTTGTTAATGATCTCCAGCACATGGCGGGCGTGCTCGCCGGTAGTGATCAACTCCTTCTCCGGGTGCAGGATACAGTCGGCCATATGCTGTACCCCCATGGGCAGCGACCAGGGCGGCTCCCCGGGCAGGTCGAGATCGATCCACCCCGAGAGATTGATTCGGGTATCATCGCGATAGACCGACAGCGGATGGGGTGCGCCGCGTTCGTGCACGGCGATGGTGCCCTCTGAGCCGAATATCTGCATCCGCGGCCCCAGTTGAGCCTGGACGCAGTAGGTCGCATCCACAAAGGCAAAGGTCGCCTGTCCAAAATCGAGCATGATGAGGGTGTTGTCATCCACCTCGACATCGATGACCTTGCCCTTGACCGGGCCACTGCGAACCGTGCGGAACGGCACCGACACGCCCGACATGGCGCTCACCGCCCTGGCCGACCCCAACAGGCCGGTCAGGGTGTGCAGATCGTACACCCCCAGATCGAGCACCGGCCCGGCCCCCGGCTTGTAAAACCAGGTCGGATCGGTCGTCCAGAAGGTAAAATTGGCCGCCCCGGCATGAGAATGGTGCGCGACCACAAAGTTGACCTTGCCGATGGCTCCATCGCGCAGCAACTCGGCGATGCGCCGGTTCACCGGACTGAGCATCGTCGCGGCTGCAGCGCCCAGCTTGAGACCTCGTTTCCGGGCCTCCTCAATAAGAACGCTGGCCTCATCGACGGTGACGGCCAGCGTCTTTTCGCTATACACATGCTTGCCGGCACGCAGTGCCCGCATGTTAATATCGTAATGCGCCTGAATGTGCGTCAGGTTTACGACAAGATCGATCTCCGACCTCTCCAGCATCTCGTCATAGTCGGTGTAAACCTCCCGGGCGCCAAATCGGGTATAGGCCGCCCTGGCTCTGTCCTCGTACATATCACAGACGGCGACAAGCTCGACGTTCGGCATCTTGACGATTTGGGGCAGATAGGTTCCGTTCGACACCACACCGCAACCCACCACACCGACCCGGACCTTTTCCATGATGTGCCTCCACCGCGATGAATCGTGGACCTATTACGACGCCGACAACTCGATGCGGTTCGGAACTGGACAAGATCTCGCGCAATGTCCGACTGGTTCGTGAATCACCCCCTCTCGGGCAATACACTTTAGAGTCTCGACATACGGGATACTGATCTCCACGCGTAGAAGGTTATTCCGGAACTGTCGATCTGTCAATGTCCAGAACACACGTTTGCGCCTGTTTTGAGAGTGATTTCAGCATTTCTTTCCGGTCATCACCGGGGATGTTCCGTGCCCGGCGTCGAGCCGGAAACGATTGCCCCATCGTTCCCTTATTGTTATAATATATTAACAAAATCACCGATCATCGCGCTCGCACCGGAAGAACTCACGGAGGGGTTTGATGCCCGAACTGTACCCGCCACTTGGCATTCTCTTCGCCGCCCCCCGGCCCCCGCTGCCGTCCGTTATCCCGGCTCGCGAACGCATAGAGGCATTGCTGGATGCCGCAGACGCGCAGGGCGAGTCGCTGCAGAGCCGCTGGATCTGGGCGCCCACAGTCCAGGCGCTGGCCGACGGACTCTGGGGCGATGAGCTCGCCCTCTGCCTGGATGCCCTGGTTGTGCGACATCAGGGCGCCCCGGCTATAGCGTTCGCCGATGGCGATGAGATGAACGCCTTTCCCATCGAGGAGCTCGGCCCGATGCTGGCCCGGGCCGGCATTAGCCTGGCCCTGCTTAGCCTGACCCCCGCCGACGATTCGGACGACGCTCTCGCGCAACAGGTGGCCGATGCCCTGGCCGCCGCCGGTATACACACCCTGCTCTGGCACGACGCACTCTCAGCCGAGGCGGTACGCCGTTCTGCCGAAGCACTGCTGGCCGCCCTGCTGGCCGGGCAGACGCTCCAGATCGCTCTGGCCGAGGCCCAAAAGGGGCTGAATGTTCAACGCCCATGGCGCTCGAATGCCTCCTCGCTGCCGACGCCCGCCCATGCCCTGTCGCTCCACTCGCCCGACCCCGCGCAGCCCTTGCTGACCGTCACCCCGACTCGTGAATCGGGCGTCGGCAAGGTGGTGCGATTCCCGGGAGCCGGTATCACGGCCGAATGGCAACGCCTGCCCTCCGAACAAGAGCCCGGCGGATTGCCGGCCGAACCCGCCCACGGCATGATCGGCCGCAGCCGGGAGCTGGACATGCTGGAGGGATTTCTGCGCGATGAGCATGCCGGATCGGGCGCGCTGGCCGTCTATGGCTATGAGGGATTGGGCAAAACATCGCTGGTCAGCCACATCGCCCGCTGGCTGGTGCGAACGGGACGATTTCGTCGGGTCGTGTACACCAGCATGGCCGGCGGCGGCCATCGCGAAAGCGCCCTGTACGATCTCGGCATTCGATTGATAGGCGATGAATTTGTGCAGACCCCCAACGTCGATGAGGCGGTGTTGCAGGCGCTGGCCGACACCCCTACGCTGGTGATCTGGGATCACGTGGATGCGTTGCTCCCCAACGGTGACTTTTACCCAAACTCGGCGGCGCTGGAGGCGTTATGGCAACTCGGTGGGCGCATCTGTGCGACCGGGCGCAGCCGACTCTGTCTCATCGTCGACAGCCCCACCCTGCCCCGGGATATTCGCCTGCCGACCCCTCTGGCGCACAGTCTGGAGATCCGACCGATGCCCCCGGATGACGCCGCGGCGCTATGGTCCACTCTGCTACACGAAGCCGACCGCAACCTGCAACCCGAGGGAGATATCGCCGATCTGCCCGTCCTGTTGGGTGGGCATCCGCTGGCCCTGGGCATCCTTGCGCCGATCGTGGTCGCCGGAGAGATGGACGTCATCGCCACACTGGAGGCCATGATGCCCGATCTACGTCGGGGCGAGGCCCGCCTGAGCAATCAGGCGCTGGATGTCGCGATGGAAGTTCTGCTGCGCAGTCTGGATTCCGACCTTCGCCACGCCATCCTGCCGTTGGGCCTCTTTGCAGGCGGCATGATGGAGCCTCAGGCGCTGCGCTTGCTGGACATCGAAGAGGACAGGTGGGCCGAGATCAAGGGGCGATTCGCTGCGGCCCATCTCGTGCGCGAGGAGCGCATCCCCGGACTCAGCGCCCAGTACATCCGCCTGCACCGCGCCTCGGGCCGCCATCTCTATCAACGCATGCCCTCGGCATTTCGCAGTCGCATCGAGCCCCAGTTCTACGGCACCTATATGGGCATGATGACCTGGCTGAGCGGCATGGGCTCTCGCTCCCCCGAGATCGTTCAGATGATCAGCCGCCGTGAGTTACCTAACCTGCGCCGGGCCTTGCGCCTGGCGTTGCAGACACAGCAACTGAGCATGGCCACCACCTTTGCCCGCCAGCTACAGGGACTGCTGGAACAACTTGGCTATGCCGAGGAGAGCGCCGCCATCGACGAGACCATTCGCCGGACTACCGCCGAGCTGGTGCCCGCCGAGGGGCCGCTGAGTCGGGCCGGCGTACAGTTTTTGCTGGAACAGAGCGAACAGCTCGCCGCCGGTGGGCGCATGGCCGATTCGGGACGTATCCTGCAACAACTGGTCGAGCGCATCACCCGCGAAGGAGGTCTGTCCTACGGTGGGGCCGAGGCGGCTCAGGACCAGGGAACCGCGCTGCATCGCTTTGGCCGTTTCTTGTTTGCCGGCGGCCGTGCCGATGCCGCCCTGGCCACCTATGTGCGCGCCCTGCGCTTGCTGGAAAAGCTCGATAATATCGGCCCGGCGCGCCGAGAGCTGGTCTGGCTGTATGAGGATATGGGGCAGGTGTATCTGGCGGCCATGCAGATGGAACGGGCCGAACATGTGTTGGAAAAGGGGCTGGAGCTGGCCGTGGCGCCCGACGACAGTCGCGCCATCGGCGCCATCCAGATGCAACTGGGCCTCATCGCCGCCGCCCGACAGGATGTGGATTCGGCCCGTCGGCGGTTCGAGCAGGCCCTGGAGCAGATGGAAACCGCCCAGGATCTGGCAGGCATGGCCACCATCTGGAACCAGTTGGGCAGCCTGGCCTGGCAGCTTCAGGATCTGGACGAGGCCGAGAAATGCTACCATCGGGCTCTGGAGATGGCGCACAAGGCAGAGCATGTGCTGATGGAGGCCCAGTCCCATATGCGCCTGGCTCAGATCGCCGCCCACACCGGCCGCTCACAGGTGGCCCAAAACCATTACGCTCAGGCGATCCGTATCTATCAGGAGCACGACCTGCAACCGGCCCTGGCCTCCGCCGAGGCCGCCCTGGCCGAGCTGTTGCTACACACAGGGGAACTCCAAAACGCCCGCGTACACGCCGAGGCCGCCCGCGCTGTGGCCGAGAGTCTGGGGCCCGCCGGCCGTCATTGGGAAGCGTGCCTCCTTCTACAACGCATCGCCGAGGCCGAGGGAGACGAGGAAAAGATCATCCATTGGCGCTCACGCACCCATGAGGCCTTTGCCGCCTCGCCAGAGGCCGAACGCGTGCGTGAGAGCTGGGGCCAGTTGATCGAGGCCGTCATCAAAAGCTGCCGGGGCGAGGCGATGGATGCCGAGACGGTCGAACTGGTCGAGTCGCTGGAGAAGAATGAGGAATGGGAGGCGCTGGCCATCGCCATCTGGCGCATTCTGGGCGGCGAACGCGGATCGGACCTCTATGAATACCTGGATCACATCGATGCGCTGGTGATCCGCACCATCCTGCAAAAGCTAGAGGGTGATGAATGACACCCTATGATGAAATGCGCCTATCGCCCGCTTCGTCCAGGCTGCGGGCCAGGCGGCGACGAATCTCGGGATATCGCTCACATACGGCGCGTACGAACCGGATGCCGGGCCGTCGTTTGCCGGTAAAGATCATGGAGAGATGGCCCGCTGAAAAACCCAGACGTCGGGCCATTCCGGCGACAGTCGAGTTCTCCCGCTGGCGAATACGGTCTAGCGCCTGAACGAGGATCTGTATCTCCCGGTCGCGCATGGCGGGCTCCTTGTGCTGATGGTTGTTGGGGATAGTCCGATTATAGAACAAATGTTCTATCCCGTCAATAGCCACAGGAGCCCGCTGTAGAATACTCGAATTCTTACACATAAAATCAGCATAAAATAGATCGTCGCTCCGGCAAGTGCCCACGCCGTCGACCGTGCTGCCCACAGGTTATCCACAGGTTATCCACAGCCCGTATCATCTATCCACAGGGAGGATTCCCCGTCCCTATCATTCAGCGCCCTGCTCTCTGCCGCTCCGGCCCAACGATCGGCTGAGGCGATCGAACGCCGCCGTCGCATCGCCGACGACCGCTGGCGAAGGATCATCCGGGGCGTATCTCGCCTGGATATAGGCGTCGGTCAGTGTGTCCAATGCATCCCGATCATCCGGCACCAGGTCTGTCAGCGCCGCTCGATACGCTCCCGGCGTCTGCCCCGGCCGACGAGGCCGACCCAGCCCCCGGGCAATCTGCAACAACCGCTGATAGAGCCGTCGGATGGCCTGCCGGGGGTCCTCCGGATCATCCAGGTCGATATAGGGCGCCTGAACCACCGGCCGGGGACGACGCCACAGGGAACGCAGTTGCTGCCAGAAGAGGTCGCCGGAGCCGATATATTCCCGGTGCTCCACCACCTGTCCCCTCCGACGCCGGGGCCGACGGCGCCAGGCGTAATAAAGCACCAGAACCAGCCCCGCGGCCAGCGCCGCGAACAGAAGATAACGCCAGATGTCCCCCTCCACCGGCAGGCGAATGGGCGTCGTCTCGATCTCGCGAAACTGCTCGGCCAGATTGGGCATTTGGGGTGGCTCGTCAGGGGGCTGGAGCGCATCCTCGC
>JBMNOI010000015.1:0-40270 GCA_050942995.1 Anaerolineae bacterium | reverse complement strand
TCGCACACCTGTCGGGCGGCGCGCAAAACACAGCTCATCTCATCGGCGTCGTAATGGGTCTCGGCCAGCACCAGATCGATGCCCCCTTCGACCAGGGCGGCGATCTGCTCGGCGAATATATCCTCGGCCTCTTTGGGCGTCAGCGGACCATAGGGCTCCATCAGTCGCCCGGTAGGGCCCACCGAACCGGCCACCCACAGCTCTCGGCCAGAGCCATCGTCCTCATCGGCCACCCGGCGGGCGAGGGTCGCGGCGGCGCGGTTGATCTCGGCCGTGCGGTCGCCCAGGCCGGCATCGCTCAGTCGCGCCCGATTGCCGCCCACCGTATTGGTGAGCAATAGCTGCGCCCCGGCATCGCGATAGGCGCGATGCACGGCGGCCACCGCATCGGGACGCTCCAGGTTCCAGGCCTCGGGCACGGTGCCGGCGGGCAGCCCGGCACGATCGAGCATGGCGCCCATCGAGCCGTCGGCGATGATCAGTTCACCGACCCGTAATACACTCAGAATATCTCGCCGCATGGCGAGCCTCCCCGTCCCTACAACGTGACGATCTCGAACCCATCCGCCGCGAGCAGGGCAAGGCTGACGTGGCCGTACGCATCGGCCAGCAGCGGCAAGCCCATCGCCTCGGCGGTCTCTACGACGCCATGGACCTGGGCACAGCCTCGACACACCCCGGCGATGAGGCCCTCGTCCTTCACCGTGTTGAACAACCTGAACAGAGCGTGTTCGGCATCGGCCAGTTCGGGTAGCCAGCGGGGCGAATTGCCCTCGAATACGATACATGCCTGCCCGCCCCGCCCGGCCACGTCGCGGGCGAACAGGAAGGCGTGCTGAAGCTTGCAGGGCATCTCAGGCCCGGCGAACAGCACCAGTGCGATCTTGCCGTCCATTGAGACCCTCCCTTCGTCCTTTAGGTTGCGCCGCCGGTCGCGGTAGAGGCATTCTACGCCCGCAGGAGGGCCTTGGCAAGTATTCTCCCCGAATAGCCACCAATAACCACCTTCGGAAGGTGGTTACGAAAAACAGGCTCCGGTCTCAACCGGAGCCTGTCGATATATCATGCCACGTTTGGCCGGCACGGCCGGCGATATTGTGCCGGCTTACAGGACCGTTACCCGAGCGGCCTCACCCGTGTTCATCGATGGGACCGGAATCGAGCGACGCAGACCCACGATCCGGGGAATGAATGACTTGAGCACCCAGCCCAGATACTCACTTCGGCTCCAGCCGCGGCCGGCGGGCTCACAGGTGCCCTGGCGAATGGCCTTGAACAGATCGGCCGCCGTCTCGCCGGGGAACCGGGTGTGCGATACGCCGATCACCTGCCGGTGATGGGCATCGCTGCCGCCCAGAGTGGGCAATCCCAGAAGGGTGGCCAGCATATGCGCCCGCGGGTTGGCCTTGGGATCGAGCTGGCAGCCGTTCATGGCCTCCAGACCGTCCAGATTGTATCCCAGCCACTCGTCGGCGGTGGGATAGGGCCGATGTCGCATGGGGCTATCGGCGATACGATCGAAGGGGTGGGCCAGTACGGCCAGCCCGCCCTGGACATGAACCGCATCGACCGCCTCGGGAATCGAGAGTCCGCGGGGTACCTGTTCGTTGATGAACAATCCCAAAAGATGTCCGCGATTGGTGGTTATTTCCTGACCGACCACTACCTCGATGCCATACCGGGGGGCCAAAAAGTGGGCCTCGTACGCGCTGGCGATGCAATCGTGATCGGTAATGGCGATCACTCGAAGATCGGTATGCTCGGCCACATGAGCCAGAATCGTCGGGATATCGTGAGCGCCATCGCTATACAGCGAGTGAATGTGCAGATCCGCCTTGCTCCACGTCGATGAGGTCAAGATCGTTCTCCTATGAATAAGCGATGATGATTGTGCTATGGTTAAACGTTCGCCCTGTGGAGACGAGCGATATGGTCAACTTATTATACTGCCTTTACGCGGGAGGGCCAATTCAGGCCTTTAGAACGACATATTATGCGATGATATCAAAAGATTCGCCAGGCTTCGGGGCGACCGCACCCGGCTGTAGAGCGGCTCGACCGTGCGGGCGGCCGTGCCGTCGTATGCGAATGCGTTTGACCCGCGTCCATCCCTTGCCCCCGCATCGAAAAAACGATACAATAGAAGAAGAATGAGAGGGAGGCTCCATCATGCCACGAACGGTGGCCATCGGTTCGACCAATCCGATCAAAGTAGAGGCCGTGCGACAGGTCGTCACCGCGGTATGGCCCGATGCGACGATGGTGCCTCTGGAGGTCGAATCGGGCGTGGGCGCCATGCCCATGAGCGACGAGGCGGGCAAGGCGGGCGCCGTAGAGCGGGCCCGGGCCGCGCTGCGCGCGCTGGATGCCGATATAGCCGTCGGCCTGGAGGGCGCGGTGGTGGATACCCCCGCCGGCATGTATGTGACCAACTGGGTGGCCGTGGCGCAACGCGACGGACGCATCAGCGTGGCCAACGGCGGACGCCTGCCTCTGCCCGAGATAATCGCCCGTAAAATTCGCCAGGGCGCCGAACTGGGCCCCATCATCGATCGTTATACCGGGCAGGAAGGCAGCAAACAACACATGGGCGCCGCGGGCTATCTCACCGGCGGCATTGTGCCGAGAGAGCTGGCCTTTCGCATCGCCGTGGCCTTTGCCCTGGCCCCATACATTCATCCCGAGTTGTACGCCGCTCACCGATAAATAAACCACGCGCCACCATCGACGCCCGATCCCGGCAGCATCCGCATCGAGCAACGTCCGGCCATGTGACTCGCCATTAGAAGAGGAGGCAGATCATGCTGAATCTGGTGACCGGAGCCACGGGACTGGTCGGTAGCCACCTGGTACAGGCGCTCATCGCCAAAGGAGAAAGAGTGCGGGCGATGCTCCACCCGCGCATCCCGGCGGGATCGCTGCGTGACCTGGGGGTAGAGGTGCGTCTGGGCAGCCTGAGCGACAGCGCCACGCTGGTGGCCGCCATGTCAGAGGTAGACCATGTCTATCATTGCGACGGGCTGGTAAGAGACTGGGGCGTGATGGAGGATTTCGAGCAGGCCAACGTACACAATGTACGTCACGTGCTGGCCGCCGCCACCCGCGCCCGGGTGAGCAAATTCATCTACCTGAGCACCAGCGATGTATACGGGTTCCCCGGTCGGCCGGTGACCGAGGCCGAACGCCTTTCGCCGCGTGGCTTTCCCTACTCTGATTCCAAGGTCGAGGGGGAGACCCTGGTGTGGAACCATTGCCGGCGTGTGGGCCTGCCGGTATGCGTCATTCGCCCGAGCATGGTGTACGGACCCGGCGATCGAACGCTCACCGCCGCCATCATCGAGGCGCTGCGCAGGCGTAACATGCCCCTCATCGACGGGGGAGAACATGTGGCGGGCCTGACCTATGTGGGCAATCTGGTAGACGCCCTCATCCTGGCGGCGGAAAATCCGGTCAGCACGGGTCAGACGTACAACATCTCGGATGGCAGCCGGGTGACGTGGCGCGAGTTCATCTATAAACTGGCCGACCTGGCCGAGCTGCCACGGCCCACGCGCAGCTATTCTCACAACGTCGCCTTTGCCCTGGCCACCGTCTGGGAAGCTTATTACCGCATGATGGGACGCACCCAGCGGCCGCCCCTTACCCGCGTATTGGTCGAATGGTTGGGCACCGATCATGAGTATCCCATCGACAAGGCCGTGCGCGATCTGGGATATCGTCCACGAATCGCCTTTGAGGAGGGGATGCGGCAGACGGCGGTATGGTTGCGTCGCGAAGGGCTGCTGGATTGGGAGGATCACTCCACGACGTTACGCGGAAATTGAATCGTTTCGTCCACCCATCGTTCACCCGATGCCGGATTCCGAGAGGTGATCGATCGAAAACGATGCGCCGAAACTTGACACCTCCCATTGCCCATGCTATAATCGCTCTGCAATCGATGAGCGGGCCTCGTGCACCGCTGCACATCGGTTTAGTGCCGAGGTAGCTCAGTTGGTAGAGCACTTGACTGAAAATCAAGGTGTCCCCAGTTCAAGTCTGGGCTTCGGCACCTGGGCGATTGTAACTGTTCGAGCGGAAGTGGCTCAGTGGTAGAGCATCTCCTTGCCAAGGAGAGGGTCGCGAGTTCGAATCTCGTCTTCCGCTCCAGGCATCGCGGTTCCTTACCGCAAGGTGGGGAACCGTGATTCTTTGCGGCGACGTAGCCAAGTGGCTAAGGCAGGGGTCTGCAAAACCCCGATCGTCGGTTCAATTCCGACCGTCGCCTCTGCATATCGGTAGTCGGGGCATCTTGTATCATTGCCCCTTACAGGCCACGATAGCGCACAGGCAGCAGTTCAGGAGGAACAGAGTTGGCGAATACAAAATCCGCGATCAAGCGCGCCCGGCAGGCTACAGCACAGCGTATGCGTAACCGTGCGGTGCGCTCTCGCCTCCGTACATTTGTAAGAAGGGCAAGGGCCTCTCTGGCCGAGGGCGATAAAGCGGCAGCCACCGACGCCGTGATGGCGGCCGTCAGCGAGATCGATCGCGCCGCACAAAAAGGTGTCATTCATCGTAACAAGGCCGACCGCGACAAGTCGCGCCTGATGAGGCATCTGAACGGGCTGGAATAAGCTCTCGTTCGTGACATTGGCCTGAAACCGGGCATCGCCGTTATGGTGATGCCCTTTTTCTGTTTCTGCAATCGGAGGGCCGGCGACACCCCCGGCTCTGTTTGACAGCCTCCCCCCGCCGTGTCAGAATCAGGCGCGCCCCGGCGCATCTCACGGAAAGGATGAACCATGCAATCATTGAGACTGTTCGGTCCGCGCGACCTGCGCGTGGTAGAAGAGCCCGTCCCCCAGCCCGCCCCCGGTGAAGCGCTCCTGCGAGTGCGCTCGGTGACGGTGTGCCACTCGGATGTGCACTATTATCGCGACGCCCGCATCGGCAACACCGTAAGCGACGTGCCCCTGGTACTGGGGCACGAGTTTGCCGCCGAGGTGGTCGAGGTGACGCCAGAGGTCACCCATGTGCGCCCCGGCGATCTGGTGGCCGTGCAACCCGCCGTAAGCTGCGGACACTGCCGCTATTGTGTCGAGGGCAACCCGAACCTCTGCCTCCACATCCAGTTCTGCGGCACACCGCCGATGGACGGATCGCTGCGCCAGTATGTGGCATACGGAGGGCGCTTTCTGCATCCTCTGCCGGAGGGCTTTACCGCCGACGATGGCGCGCTGCTGGAGCCGCTGGGGGTGGCCCTGCACGGTTGGGACCTGGGCAAAGCGCGCCTGGCCGAGACGGTGGCGGTGATAGGCTGCGGGCCCATCGGCCTGCTGGTGGTGCAGCTGGCCCTGCGGGGCGGGGCGGCGCAGGTGCTGGCCGTGGAGCCGCTGGCCTATCGCCGACAGATAGCCGCCGATCTGGGCGCCGTTCCGCTAGAGCCGGGAGAGGATCTCGAATCGCACATCGCCGATCTGACCGACGGGCATGGAGCCGACGTCGTCCTCGAGCTGGCCGGCACCCTCTCGGGGCAAGAGGCTGCCGCGCGGGCAGCCAAGCGGGGAGGCACCGTGGTTCTGATCGGCATTCCGCCAGAGGATGAGGTGCTGATGCCGCACCACGTGGCGCGGCGCAAAGGCCTCACCATCAAAATGGCGCGACGTATGAAGCACACCTATCCGCGGGCCATCGAATTGGTGCGCCGTGGCATGGTCGATCTCGCCCCGCTCATCACCCATCGATTCCCGCTGGAGCGGGCCGCCGAGGCGTTCGAGATGGTCGGGCGCTATGAGGATGGGGTGATCAAGGCCGCCGTCTATCCCTGATCGACCGACACACGTGCCGACTTTACAGAGGCGTCTCCGAGCGTCCATCCTCGAACGCTCAGAGGCGCCTCACAAAGCGGCCGATGGCGGGGCTGTAGAGCCGGTCAGCGCCGTCTCGGGAAACACAACCCCATCCACCCCATCCGCCGCACGGCGAAAGATGGCCTCCCGAATGGCTCCCGCAACGGCCGCGCGTCCGTCGCCATGTTTTGCGGCCCCTCGCCGGTCGTAGTATATGACAGGCGAACGAGATTCTATCATCCCCCATCGACACCAAACAACCGCCGAACCGGGAACCGGCCCCTGCGCCGGAATGGGCGCAACGTTTGACCGGCGCCGGGAGCGATCCTACAATCAACCATGATGGTCAAGGTCGCATCGGTTGGAGCGTCATGATCCAGACGATGCAGAGAGAATGATCTGCGCTTTGAGGACTCGTAAGGAGGAAACGTGATGAAGCTGGTCACGGCGGAAGAGATGCGCCGGCTGGAGCAAGCGGCCAGCGAGGCGGGCCTCAGCTATGAGGAGATGATGGAACAGGCCGGCCACGCCACGGCGCTGGCCATTCAAGAGCGGCTGGCGGGATCTGCCGACCACATACTGGTGCTGGTCGGACCGGGCAACAACGGCGGAGACGGCCTGGTGGCGGCCCGCTATCTACATCAGTGGAATCTGCCGGTCAGCGTCTATATCTGGAAGCGCAATCTCGAGGATGATCCCAACCTCGAGCGAGTTCGGGAGATGGGCATCCCCGTCTATCGCGCCGAGGACGACCCTGAAGGCGAGCGTCTGGACGAACTGGTGACCGATTGCGACCTGTTGCTGGATGCCCTGCTGGGCACCGGTACCACCGGCGAATTGCGCGGCGACCTGCCCGACCTGTTGCGACGCGTGCGGCGAGGCTTGAACGCCCGGGCCGCCGGACGCGAGATCGAGCGAATCTCACCGTTGAGATCGGTAGCGGGGAGCCGGATCAACCGCTATGTGAGATCCCAAACGCCGGTGGTGGCGCTGGATATGCCCACCGGCCTGAACAGTGATACCGGTGAGGTGGATGAGGCCGCACTTCCCGCCGATCTCACGGTGACGTTTGCGCATCCCAAGCGCGGCCACTTTCTTTTCCCCGGCGCGGGATTCGTGGGCAAGCTGCTGGTGGCCGATATCGGCATCGATCCCGCTCTGGCGGAGGATATCCCCACGGCAGTGGCCACGCCCGAAGCGGCAGCCGCCATGTTGCCCGCTCGCCCGCCCGATGCTCACAAGGGCACCTTTGGCAAGGCCATGGTAGTGGGCGGCTCGACGAACTATGTAGGGGCGCCACGAATGGCCGCCGAGGGGGCTTATCGCAGCGGGGCGGGCCTGGTGACCGTCGCTGTGGGGGGGAGAATCTATCCGATGGTGGCCGCCGGGCTCACCGAGGCGACCTATTTAGTGTTGCCCGATGACATGGGCGCCATCACGCCCTCTGCCGTGCGCGTGCTGGTCGAGCATCTGGAGGACTATGATGCCCTGTTGCTGGGGCCGGGCATGGGCACCGAAACGGTGACGGGCGACTTTATGTGTGCGCTGCTTACCGGTCGACGTGCCCGCCGCACTATCGGGTTCGCCGAGGAAGAGCCGCCCCCCACCTCAAAGCATATGTTGCCACCGTTGGTGATCGACGCCGATGGGCTGAGCCTGCTGAGTCGCTGCCCTGAATGGTGGGAGCATCTGCCCCCCGAGAGCGTGCTGACGCCGCATCCCGGCGAGATGGCGCGACTGTTAGGTCGCAGCGTCCGGGAGGTGCAATCCAACCGGTTGGGCGCCGCGCAAAGCGCCGCGCAGGAGTGGCGTTGCATCGTGGTACTCAAGGGGGCCTATACCGTAGTGGCCGCGCCTTCGGGCCGCACCACCGTCATCCCCTTTGCCAATGCAGCCCTGGCCACCGCCGGCACCGGCGATGTGCTGGCCGGCACCATTCTCGGGCTTTTGGCCCAGGGATTGCGCGCCTACGAGGCTGCGGTGAGCGGAGTCTATCTGCACGGCCTGGCGGGAGAGATCCGCCGCAGGCAGTTGGGCGCATCGGGCATGCTGGCCGGAGACCTGCTTCCGCTGATACCACGGGCGATGGAAGAGTTACGGGACTAGAGCATCACGAAAAAGAGACGTGGGCCGTCCCGGCTCCGTATCGCGCGTAGACGCGTCGACGGGCCGGGATCATCCCGCGTCTCTTGATCGTTGGGTCGGTATGGAACGGCTCAGGCTTCGGTAGTGGGCCGGGGGCTCGTCGAACGAGACGCCTCGAACTGGGCCAAAAGCTCTTCCTTCCGGCGGGCGGCCGCCTCTTTGCCCTCTTCCACGGCGCTCTGGAAACGAGCCTTTTGCTCTTCCAGTATAGACTGGCCGCGCACGCGAAGCTCCTCGGCGCGCCGGCTGGCCTCGTGGCCCAGGTCTCCCGCCCGGTCCTTGAGCTCGATACTCTTTTCACGAATCTGCTCGCGTATCTCTTCTCCCGGAGCAGGCGCGAAAAGCAGTGCCAGAGCAGCGCCTACGAACGCTCCGAGGAAAAAGCCGACCGCGAAATCGCCAGAACCGGTTTCTTTCTGCATCTGTTACCTCCGATCGTTTGGGTCCCCGAGGACTAGTCGATCACCTCACCGCCGCGATCCGGGCGCGAGGCGGAGTTTCGCATTCTGCGTCCGATAAATAACAGGTTCCCCAGTACGCGCCGCGCTCCGGTGGCATAACTGGAAACTTTGATTACGGGACTGACCAGGTGCTCGCTCACAAAATCTACCGTCCCGTGCACGGTGTTCACCGTATCGCTGGCCGAGTTAATCATCGGGGCAATCTCTTCGCGCAGCAGACGGACAAGGCCACGCAACTGAATCAACAACACCGCCAGCAGAACACCGATGACGAGCGACTCGAGGGCCAGCAGCACAATGGCCACATCCCGTACCGCTGCAAGCCACATAACCATCCCTCCTAGGGTTTGGGCGATGGCGAATCCGAAAAAGATCGATGATGACCAAAAGATTTTATCACACCTTGAGCCACCGCGCAACGAGCATGGCGATCCAGCAGCCCAACGTACCTTCGATCAGGTGAACCTGCCCCACCTGTAACCATTCCAGGGCCAGCACATCGGCCATGGCCTGCCCCACGGCAAACCCAATTAACCCCACAAACCAATAAAGAACAAGATCAATCAATCGTTTTCCCAGCAACAGATGGAACAATGCCGCCCACATGGTCGCCAGGGTGGATGTGATGAGAAACAACGGCGAGGTGAGCATGGGGATCCCGTCCTTTTATTCGCAAATTACGCGTCAAAATCACCCAGAACGCGGGCGATGATGCCGCCTCCCAGCACCTCATCATCCCGATACAGCACCACCGATTGCCCGGGGGTTATATCGCGCAGAGAACGGCGAAACACGATTCTGGCCCGGCCATCGTCCAGCGGCCACACCCGAGCCGGCGCCGGAGCGGCGCGATAGCGAATACGAGCATCTACCTCGGCGCCGGCCGGTAGCGTTTCACCGACATAGGACATATCCGCGGCCTCTAGCGCACGAGCGCCCAACTCCTCGGCATAACCGACGATAAGGGCGTTACGCGGCGCATCCAGTCGGATGACATACAGAGGACGAGGCGCGGCAATCCCCAGCCCCCCACGCTGCCCGACGGTGTAAAAGGGCAATCCCTTGTGCCGGCCGAGCAATTCCCCCTGTGTATTATAGATCGGCCCCGGGCATACCGCCTCGGGCAACCGCTCCATGATAAAGCGACGATAGTCATCGTCGCGCAAAAAACATACATCCTGGCTCTCAGAGCGCTCTGCTGTGGGCAGACCCCATTCGACGGCCGCCTCCCGAACACGCTCCTTTGTCCAGTTTCCGATGGGGAATATTATAGAACGTAGCTGCTCCTGCTGCAAAGTATAGAGAAAATAGGATTGATCCTTGGCAGGGTCGGCGCCTCGCAGCAGATGATGGCGACCGGCCACCCGCCGGATACGGGCGTAATGGCCGGTCGCCAGATAATCGCAGCCCAGGCCGCGCACATGATCGAGCAGGCGACCGAACTTGATCGAGCGGTTGCAGCGCACACAGGGATTGGGGGTGCGCCCATCGGCGTATTCGCGCACAAAGGGGTCGATGATCTCGTCTACAAAGGCTTCGCCGAGATCGATCACATGATGGGGGATGCCGAGATGACGGCATACGGCCGCGCTATCGCGAACACTCTTTTCGGAATCGGCATCCATGGTCGCGCCACGATCTGTACATGGAGAGGGCGACGATGCTTCGCGCCATAGTCGCATCGTAATGCCCAGCACCCGATGGCCCGCACGGGTCAACAACGCGGCCGCAACAGAGCTATCCACGCCGCCGCTCATGGCGACGGCCACCGCAGACCTGTCGTAGCGGAGCGAATCGTTCATCAAAGGCCGGTCCTCCGGCTCATCCCGCAGGACGGGCTTCGGGGTGTGCCTGAAAATAGTTCTCTAGCGCCGCGTGCAGAGCACTGGCGGCCAGCACCGAACAATGGATCTTGGCCTCGGGCAGTCCACCCAAAGCCCCGACGATCATTTCGTCCGACAACCGCGCCGCCTCGGCCAGGGGCCGTCCCTTGATCATCTCGGACGCCATCGAACTGGAGGCGATGGCGGCGGCGCACCCAAAGGTGCGGTATTTGATGTCGTCGATGAGTCCGTCACGCACCCGCAGATAGAGCTCCATCACGTCGCCGCAGGCGTCGCTCTCTACCCGAGCATAGGCATCGGCGTCGTCGATCGTGCCGACGTTGCGAGGATTGGTAAAGTGCTCGATCAGAACGTCCGAATACATCGTGCCTCCATAGCAATTGGATAGACACACATCATCGTGATGTTAGTGTGCGGCGGTCTGAGCATACAGCGGCGACATGGCCCTCAGCCGCTGTATGATGCCCGGAAGAACCGCCAGTACATAGTCCACATCCTCTGATGTGGTTTTGCGTCCGAGAGAGAGTCTCAGGCTGCCCTGCGCCATAGTGGGATCGACCCCCATCGCCGAGAGAACGTGCGAGGGCCCTTCTTCGCCCGAGGCGCAGGCCGAGCCGGTGCTGGCGGCGATGCCGGCCAGATCCAGATGCAACAGAACCGATTCGCCGTCCACGCCGGCAAAGTAAAAGCTGGCGCTATTCGCCAGACGCTGTTCGGGATGCCCCGTCAGATGGGCGTCGGGGATGGTAGAAAGAATGCCGCCGATGAGCCGGTCACGCAGCGCCGTCAGCCGTCGCGTCTCGTCCTCGACCTGCTCATAGGCCAGGCGCAATGCCGTAGCCAGCCCCACGATATAGGCTACATTCTCGGTGCCGGCCCGCAGGTGGCGCTCCTGGCCACCCCCGGTCTGCGTGGGCAGGATGCGGTGACCGTCGCGGACGTAGAGCACCCCCACACCCTTGGGCGCGTAGAATTTGTGCCCCGATAGAGAGAGCATATCGACCTGCAGGTCGTCTACATTCAGATTCAAACTGCCACCGGCCTGCACGGCGTCGGTGTGCAACGGAACCCCTTTTTCATGAGCGATACGGCCGATCTCGGCGATAGGCTCGATGGTGCCCACCTCGTTATTGGCGTACATGATGGTGATGAGCACCGTCTCGGGGGTGATGGCCCTCGCCACATCGTCCGGATCTACCATACCGTAGCGATCCACCGGCACACGGGTCACCCGGTAGCCAAACTCGTTTTCGAGCTGGGCACAGGTGTGTTCCACGGCGTGATGCTCGATGGGGATGGTGATGATATGATTGCCCCGATTGCGCGCCGCCCAGGCCGTGCCTCGAATGGCCAGGTTGTTGCTTTCGGTGCCACAACTGGTAAAGATGATCTCTGAAGGGCGCGCCCCCAGAATCTCGGCCACGGTCTCGCGGGCTTGACGCAGGCCCTCACGGGCGGCGTTGGCCAGACGGTACACGCTAGAGGGATTACCCCAGTGCTCTGTCCAGTAGGGCAACATCGCCTCAACGACACGTGGATCGACAGGTGTGGTGGCGGCATGATCCATATACACCTGCCGCGGCTCGTTTGTCTTATCCCTCTGAGGCGTTGATTCGGTTCCGTCATGTGTTGCCGTCATCATCAGCCTTTATTCCTCACTCTCCACCAGGATAGCGCGGCGCATCTCGTCGGGCGCGGCCCGCCGCAGGGCCTGTTGCAATGCCAGTACCTGTCCCTCCAGATCACGAATGCGCTCATCCAGTCGCCGGTAGGCCTCAGCCGCAGGATCGGGCAGTTTCCCATGCTGCAGGGCGTCGGAGGGCTCGCGGCGCACGTGTGGACCACGCACCTCACGCGCGGGCACGCCTACGGCGGTAGAATCGGCGTTCACCGGTTTAATGACCACGGCGCCCGAACCGATGCGGGCGTTCTCTCCCACGTCGATGGGCCCCAGGACGATGGCGTTCGATCCCAGAACCACATTATTGTGAACGGTCGGGTGCCGTTTGCCTTTATCCAGCGAGGTGCCGCCCAGCACCACTCCCTTGTACATGAGCACATCGTCGCCCACCTCGGCCGTCTCACCGATCACGATCCCCATCCCGTGGTCTATAAAGACCCGCCGGCCGATAGTGGCGCCGGGATGGATCTCGATACCGGTCAGAAAACGATTGATATGCGAGACAAAGCGCGCCGGCCAGCGCAGCTTTTTCGACCACAGCGCATGCGCCAGGCGATGCATCCAGAGAGCGTGCAGGCCGGGGTAGCAGGTAACGACCTCCCACCAGGAACGGGCGGCCGGATCTTTGGCGAATACAGTCTGAATATCCTCTCGTAACCGTGCAAACATGAGCCTGCGATCCTTTCGTTATGCAGCACCACGTGTTTCGGCGCGGTCACTATCGGTCACTATTGCTTCTTCGCAAGAGGCATCGACAACGTCGGCCAGGGTGATATGGTCAAGGGTTTCACTGAGACGATTCGACACGATCTCCCACACGTTGCGGGTCACGCAGATCGACTCGCGGGCACACTCTCCCCCGTCGTCACGCACGCAATCCAGCGTCATGAGCGTCCCCTCGACGGCACGAAACACATCGCCGATACTGATATGGGCAGGAGGGCGCGTCAGGCAATAGCCGCCGTGGGCGCCACGAACACTCTCTAACAGGCCTGCCTGACGGAGGGATGCGACGATACGTTCCAGATAAGGGAGGGGGAGTTCTTGCGCGCGAGCGACCTCGCTCAGTGGTGTGAGCCCCTGGCCATGTCGCCGCGCAAACTCGACCATGGCCCGGAGCGAAGTTCGTTCTCTAGCGGTAAATTTCATGATGATCAATCCCTACTAAAAAGTCGGGATTATAGTATCACACAGGGGCAGGCGTGTCAAATGGGAACGGTGCGAGTTTGGGGATTCGAGGGGGAGAATCGAGAACCAAAGGGCGGGCTCAAGCCCGCCCCATCAGACTCAGTTCGGGCCAGAGGGTGAGCGAATCGTTGTATACCCGCGCAATGAGGTTGCGCTTGTCCACATCATACGGACGGATCTTGACCGTCATCCGTTCGACGCGATGAACGATATCGGCCGAGTCATAGTTCAACGTGATGGTGGGCAGATCTCCGGCGGCGATCAGGTCGCGAATCTCGGCAGATAGGCCGCCCACATACTTGCAAGAAAGGATCAGGCCGGACAGCCCTCGACCATGCTTGCGCACCATACGCTCGTGCAGCAACAGCATCGCCAGGATCACATCGTTCGAATTGACCCCCACGATGACGGCATCTCCCGGCTCCAGGAACGACTCGTAACCGAAATCCAGGCTGATTACTTTGAGCTTGTTTACGAGCTGGGTGGCGCCCAGATCAAAGTCCTCGGGGGCGATCACCTCCATCGCGCTATCCGCTTCGTTGGCGAAATGCTCGGCGATAAAGCGCATGGTGGGCAGACGCAACTCGGGCACCGAGGGCACAAACCCCAGGATGGTGGGCGGAGTCTGCACGTCGAGCCGATCGCCATATAACGACTCAAAGATGCGCCCGTAATACCGCGTCAGGTAGCTGCGCACCTTCTCCATCTTGGTCGGGATCACATCATTGATAATCAGGCCGTCCACCCGAGTCCCCATGCGATCCATGGCCAGCAGATACGGAAACACCTGATCGATGGTGGCGCCGATGCCGGCTCGGGTGACCATCACCACATATACCGGCACCCCCATCCCGCGCAGCAGATTGATGACGTCGGCATTCGAGATGCCGGCCACCGAGCCCACGCCGGGCTGTCCTGTCCCCTCGACGATCATGATCCGCTTGCCGGCCGAGACATCCTCATAGGCTGCACGAATACGCTCCATAAACGCGTTGCGCCCCGTTTGGGGATTCCCCTCAGTGGCCTGGTCGATATATTCGGCGGTGACGCCGTCTCGCCACACCACCGGGCTGGTTTTCTCATAGCCATGGTTGCGAATCCCCATGAGCGACGTGATGAGGACGGCATCTTTATCGGCCTCGATGGGGATGCCCTCTCCGTTTAGAACCGTCATCGTCTGCTGGCCCACCGGCTTGATATAGCCGATCTCTTCGGTCGCATAGCGGTGTTCACCGGAGAGCAACTTGGCGATGAGGCCGATCGAGGTAACGGTCTTGCCGATATCACGATCAGTACCTACCACAAAGATGGTCTGAGGATACTGCCTGTTGCTCATTACATACTCCTCATCACAAACCTGCGAATGCAGGCTCTTTCAAGCAGAATAAGTAACCGGGGGAGCGCCAGACGGCGCACAGGGGCAGCGACCTGTCATCGAGCCTATTCGAGCCCCGTCCATAGAAGTAGAACACTTTTTATCATCATTGGATACTCTACCATATTGTAGTAGAGGCGCGCATCAAATGCATAATCGAAAACATATCGCCGTCGGGCGACGAGCACGCCGTGGCAAAGCGCGGCGTCAAGGCGGCCGTCCTTCGCACGAGCCTCGAAGGTGATTGCTCCGGCTCCACCGACTAGGCAATACGGGGTGACCTGGCTATCCTGTAAGGGCTTTTTATTCATCCGAAGGCCGCCGTCATGCGTAAAGGTTGTGACGAAAAGCGCAAACTCGATTTGCCTTTTACTGTCGTTCGAAGTATGATAGCGCCCGAAAAATTTGCGATCAAGGGAGATGGCCATGTTGGACATGTTCTTCAGTCCTCGGTCCGTTGCCGTAATCGGCGCCTCCGAGAACCCCCAGAAACTGGGAAACCAGGTCTTGGCAAACCTCATTCAGAGTGACTTCAAAGGTAGCATCTATCCCATCAACCCCGGCTCGAGCGAGATCATGGGCCTGACCTGCTATCCGTCGGTGCTCGACGTGCCCGACGATGTGGAACTGGTGGTGATCGTGGTGCCGAACCGCTTTGTGGCCGATGTACTGGAACAGTCCGGCCAGAAGGGCGTCAAGGGCGCTATCGTCATTACCGCCGGCTTTCGCGAGGCGGGTGGCGAAGGGGTCGAGATGGAGCAAAAGCTTCTCGAGATCGCCGGCCGCTATGGCATCCGTATCATCGGGCCCAACTGCCTGGGCGTCATCGATACCCTGGCCCCGCTAAACGCCTCTTTTGCCGCCGGCACTCCCGATAAGGGCAGCATCGCCTTTATGTCCCAGTCGGGCGCGCTGTGCACCGCCATCCTCGACTATGCCCTGGACGAGAACATTGGCTTCTCTCACTTTGTCAGCCTGGGCAACAAAGCCGATGTGGACGAGGTCGCGTTGATGGAGGCCTGGAGCGACGATGACGACACGAACGTCATCATCGCCTATATCGAGGGTCTGCGCGACGGACAGCAGTTCATCAAAACGGCCCGTGAGACGGCCCGCAAAAAGCCGGTGATCGCCGTCAAGTCGGGGCGTACCGCTTCGGGATCCAAGGCCGTATCGTCTCACACCGGCAGCCTGGCCGGCTCCGACGCAGCGTATGACGCGGCCTTTTTGCAGGCCGGCGTGTTGCGCGCCGATTCGGTGCAGGAGCTGTTCGATTACTCTACCGCCTTTGCCTACCAGCCGATGCTCAAGGGCCCGCGGGTGGCCATCGTCACCAACGCCGGTGGTCCGGGCGTCATGGCCACCGACGCGCTCGAGCGCAACGGCCTGAGATTGGCCGAGCTCCAGCCCGAGACCGAACAGGTTCTTCAGGCCGCTCTACCCGCTGCCGCCAACATCCATAACCCCGTGGACGTACTGGGCGACGCGCTGGCCGATCGTTACGCTACCGCGCTGGCCGCCGTGCTCAAGGATCCGGGCGTAGACGGCGCTATCGTCATCCTCACGCCGCAGACGTCGACCGATATCGTGGGCACCGCCCAAGGGCTGGTCGAGGTGAGCCGCACGTCGGATAAGCCGATTATGGCCTGCTGGATGGGCAAAAAAGAGGTTTCCGCCGGTATCCGCATCCTTGCCGAGAACCGCGTGCCCAACTATCCGTTCCCCGAGCGTGCCGTAGCCTCTCTGGGCGCCATGTACCGCTACTGGAGCTGGACGCAACAGCCCGAGACCGAGATCGAGACGTTCGACATGGACAAGGAAGCCGTCTCCAAACTGTTCGCCAATATCCGTAGCGAGGGACGCAACACCATCGGCGACGCCGAGGCGCAAGATATCCTCAAGGCCTATGGAATCGTCACGCCGCAATCGACGGTGGCGGCCACGCCCGACGAGGCCGTGGCCTATGCCAACAAGATCGGCTATCCCGTGGTGATGAAGATCGCCTCGCCCGATATCCTGCACAAATCGGACGTAGGCGGCATCATCGTGGGCGTGGACAGCGATCAGGCCATTCGCGAGGGATTCGACACCCTCATTCAGCGGGCCAAAGAGCACCGGCCCGACGCCGTAATCTGGGGCTGCCAGATCCAGGAGATGGTGCAGGATGCCCGCGAGATCATCATCGGCATGAATCGCGACCCACAATTCGGCCCGCTGGTGATGTTCGGCCTGGGCGGCATCTATGTCGAGGTGCTCAAAGACGTGGCGTTCCGCGTCGCGCCCATGTCTCGCTCTCAGGCAGGCGATCTGGTCAAGGCCATCCGCTCCTACGCGCTGCTCACCGGCGTGCGAGGCCAGGCCCCGTCGGACCTGGATGCCGTGGTGGATACCATCCTGCGTGTGGCGCAGCTCGTCACCGATTTCCCCGAGATCGCCGAGCTGGACATCAACCCGTTGCTGGTGCGAGAGCAGGGGCAGGGCGCTGTGGCCGTGGATATGCGCCTGATCTTGACGGCATAAGCAAGCGGCCCGCAGAGATCGTTGCGGCGCTGCCGGACAAGTCACCGCCATTACACGAGGTCTATGAAAGCCTCTCGGTCACCGAGAGGCTTTTTATGAACGAGTGATCCGAAAATCGAATCTGTGACGATCTGTCACACGCGATTGATGAGTGGAAAGGAACACGAGCATGACCTTGATTACCGACGTCCGTGCAAGGGAGATTCTGGATTCCCGTGGCAACCCGACCGCCGAAGTCGAAGTGGAACTGGCCTCCGGCGCCATCGGCATGGCCGCGGTACCCTCTGGCGCCTCGACCGGTGCACACGAAGCGGTCGAGTTGCGCGACGGTGACTCGAAGCGTTACGGCGGCAAAGGAGTCCTCAAGGCCGTCGAAAGCGTGAACGAAGTCATCGTTCCCGAGATTGTGGGATACGACGCGCTGGACCAGCTGGGCATCGACACCATGATGCGCGAGCTGGACGGCACCCCGAACAAGGCCCGGCTGGGCGCCAACGCTATCCTGGGCGTCTCACTGGCCGTGGCCAAGGCCGCTGCCATCGCCCTGGACATGCCTCTCTATCGCTACATCGGCGGGGTCAACGCCCATACCCTGCCCGTGCCCATGATGAACATCCTGAACGGTGGCAAACATGCGGCCAACAGCACCGACTTTCAGGAGTTCATGATCATGCCGGCCGGCGCCACCTCCTTCCGCGAGTGCCTGCGCTGGTGCGCCGAGATCTATCAGTCCCTGAAAAAGGTTCTGCACGACAAGGATATGAACACCAATGTGGGCGATGAAGGCGGCTTTGCCCCATCGCTCAGCTCGAACGCCATGGCCATCGAGGTCATTCTGGAGGCCGTCGAAAAAGCCGGCTACCGGCCGGGTGAGGATATCTTTATCGCCCTGGATCCGGCGTCCAGCGAGCTGTACGAGGACGGCAAGTATCACCTGCCCCGTGAGGGTCGCGTGCTCACCAGCGAAGAGATGGTGGCCTTCTGGGCCGACTGGGTCGAAAAGTACCCCATCATCTCGATCGAGGACGGCCTGCATGAGGACGATTGGGACGGTTGGGCCAAGCTGGTCGAGACCATCGGCGATCGGGTACAAATCGTGGGCGACGACCTGCTGGTAACCAACGTCGAGCGCGTGCAAAAGGCCATCGATATGAAGGCGGCCACGGCGCTGCTCTGCAAGGTGAACCAGATCGGCACGCTGTCTGAATCGATCGCCGCGGTCGAGATGTCACACCGCGCCGGCTGGGCCAGCGTGGTGTCGCACCGCTCGGGCGAGACCGAGGATGCTACCATCGCCGATATCGTGGTGGCTCTGAACACCGGCCAGATCAAAACGGGCGCCCCCGCCCGCAGCGACCGCGTGGCCAAGTACAACCAGCTCCTGCGTATCGAGGAAGAGCTGGGCGATATCGCCTACTATCCGGGCATCAAGGCCTTCCGCGTCGAGCGGTAAACGAGGTTCCGTTCATACACAGGAGTATCATCAAGGGAGGGCCAACATGCCCTCTCTTGACGCTTCTCCCCGCCTCATTCCACATCTCCCCTTTTCGGCGTAGATCACTGCAGCCCCAGGATGACCATGCCTTCTTTTCTCTAAAATAGCGATATCTACCTGTTAACTTGACACTGCCGTTTACCATCCCTATAATATTTGAGCTCGTACATACTCAGGCCGGTTGCAAGAACCGAAATCTGCCAGAGGAAGGGGTGATAGGGCGTGAGTCGAGTCGTCGTCGATCAGGGAGAGTCTTTCGAGAGCGTGCTACGGCGCTTTAAAAAGACCGTGCAGGAAGATCGAATCCTCTCCGAGATCCGACAGCGGCGCTTTTACGAGAAGCCGAGCCAGATCCGTAAGCGCAAAAAGGCTGCTAAAAAGCGCAAGAGCCGTCGGACCACGATCAAAGACATCATGCGCCGGTACTAAGTCGATCGACGTCACCCCTGCCGGATATACCGGTCAGGGCGGAGCCCATGCTCCGTAGTAGGTTTCGTCGAATAGACGAGGTTCTTACCGCCCGCGCATCGTACCGGTGCGCCGACGGATGAACCAGAAGAGATGAGGGCTGTTCCTGAACGTTTTCCGGCGATTCGTCTGGAAAACCGCATCTCGACACGGTCGGGAGCACGCTGCGCTCTCGGGATGGGGAGATGCTCTGGAACGGCCCCAACTGCTTTTTATGGGTAGGTTAATATGGGGCTGCAAGAACGCCTGATGGATGAAATGAAGGACGCCATGCGCCGTGGTGATATCTCTCGCCGCGATACCCTGCGCATGGTGCGCGCCGCCGTCAAAAACGCCGAGATCGATCTGCGGCGTGAGGCAACCGACCAGGAGATCGAGGATATCATCCGGCGTGAGGTCAAACGTCGGCAAGAGGCCATCGAGATGTTTCGTCAGGGCAATCGTCAGGATCTGATCGCCCAGGAAGAGGAACAACTTGCCGTCCTTCAGGAGTATCTGCCCGAGCAACTTTCGCGTGATGCGATCCAAGAGGTGGTCGAACAGGTTGTCTCCGAGTTGGGCGCCACAGGGCCGGCTCAGATGGGCCCCGTGATGCGCGAGGTCATGGCCCGGCTCAAGGGGCGGGCAGATGGCCGCCTGACCAACGAAATCGTTCGTGAGGTACTGGCCCGATCCCGATAGATTCGGGGCAGAAGACCATGACATCCTCTCAATGCTCTCGTGATGTGACCAAGATCGATGGGGTGCTGTGAATACGCCCGACCCGGCGGGCGGCAGATCGGCTCCGGGTACGATCTATTCGGAAGCCCCTGGCACAAGAGGCCATAGTATATCATGACAGCACATAGTGCGGGCGATCTAAAACGACTCGCGACACTGCTCGCCCGACCCTGGAACCTTTTTTCGCCTTCTATGGTCAAGGTTACGCGGGCTGTTTTGCTGGCCCTGGCGTTATGGATCGCCTGGAGCGCGACCTTTATCTTTTACGCTTCACCCGATCATGTGAACGTCATCGTGGGCGAACCCTCTCCCCGCGATATCCGATCGCCCCGACAGGTCACCTATGTGAGCGAGATCAAGACGGAAGAAGCGCGCGCTCAGGCCGCCGCCCGCGTGCCCGATCTATTTACCGGGCCCGACGTCGAGATCGCCAACCAGCAACTTTTGGCAGCACATAACCTCAGCGAATATATCACCACCATCCGGGAGGATCCGTTCACCGATCAGGAGCAAAAGCTGGAGCGGCTGAGCGAGATTCCCAGTCTGAGCAGCGGTGAAAGTGTTCTACCCAAAATCCTGGAGATGTCCGAGGAGGACTGGAACAACGTCACCGCCGAGACGTGGCGTGTGCTCGACCTGACCATGCGTGACGAGATCCGCGAAAATCAGGTCTCTGAGGCGCGTCGCCAGGTGCCCCGACTGATCCGCCATACGCTGTCTTATGATCAACAGGCGGTCGCCACTCTACTGGTACAGGGGTTGGTGGCTCCTAACAGCTTTTATGATGCCGAGGCCACTGCCGCCGAACGAGAGGCAGCCCGCGAAGCCGTAGAGCCGGTGCACTGGACCATTCGTCAGGGCGAGTCGGTCCTGCGAGAGGGAGAGATCGCCAGTGAGCTGGCCATGGAAAAGCTCCAGGTGCTCGGGTTACTCAAAACCGACACCGATTGGCAGGATGTTGCGGGCATTGTGTTATTTGCCTTCGTCATCGTCGCCATGTTGAGCTATTATGTGGTGCGCGCCATGCCGTCTCTGCTCGACCGTCCTCGACGAGAGGTATTGCTGGTCCTGATCCTCATCAGTGTTGGATTCGCCCGCATGGTGGTGCCGGCGCACCCGCTGATGCCCTATCTGTTTCCGGCGGCCACCGCCGCCATGCTGGTGGCCCTGCTGATCGATGTGCACATGGCCATCATCGTAGGGGCTATCGCCGCGGTGATGGTGGGATTTCATGCCGAGCGGGCGGCCGAGATGACGCTCTATGCCTTTACCGGCAGCGTCCTCGGGGCGCTCTTGCTGTGGCGCATGGAACAGATCGCCTCGTTTTTCCGGTCGGCGGTGTATATCGCCATCGCCAACGTCATCATCATCGTCGCGTTTCGCCTGCCGGCTTATCCGTTCGATTCGGGCGAGCTGGTTCAACTTATGATGGTCGGCGGAATCAACGGCGTGCTCTCGGCCAGCCTGGCCTTTGTGGCTTATGCTGCAATCGGGCGCTTGTTCGGCATCGCCACATCGCTCCAATTACTCGAACTGGCCCGTCCCACGCATCCGCTCTTTCAGCGGCTGTTGACCGGCGCGCCGGGCACATACCATCATTCCATCGTCATCAGCAACATGGCCGAGCGGGCCGCCGAGGCCATCGGGGCCGACACATTGCTGGCCCGTGTCGGTTCGTATTATCATGATATCGGCAAAACGGTGCGCCCCTACTTTTTCGCCGAGAACCAGGGAGATGGGGAGAACCCCCACGACAAGCTGGACCCCAAGACCAGCGCCGAGATCATCATCGGCCATACCAGCGATGGGCTGGCCCTGGCCCGGCGACACCGGTTGCCCGATCGAATATGCGCCTTTATCCCCGAGCACCACGGCACCACTCTGGTGACCTACTTTTACCGGCGGGCTAACCAACAGGCTGCCGAGGGAGAGGCGGTGCGCGAGGAAGATTATCGATATCCGGGGCCACGTCCGCAAAGCAAAGAAACGGCGATCGTGATGCTGGCCGACAGCATCGAGGCCTGGGTTCGGGCAAACCGCCCATCGACACAGGCCGAGATGGAGCGTGTTATTCGCCAGGTCATCAACGACCGCCTCATCAGCGGCCAGCTGGATGAGTGTGATTTGACCCTGCGCGATCTGGACGAGATCCGCAAGGCGTTCGCGAGTGTACTACAGGGCATCTTTCATCCACGCATTCAGTATCCCGAGCCGGTCTCCCGGCCGAACGGCCGTCCCGCCGGTGAGCTGGCAAAATAGGGAATCATTCGGATCAGGGCCGCGTCATGTCTCTGCTCCGTCGAGAGGCCTCTTCTGAACGAATTGCGCGTATAGAATTCAGAGTCTGACGGGACATCCGTCCCAAAGGATGATCGAGTGAAATGCAAATACAAAGCTATAGAGAGACCGGTTCGATTCCGGGACATGGCCTGTCGTTGGAGCAGGTAAAGTCGATGCGGCGAACATCTAAAGGGAGCCTTTTGTCGAGCTTTCGTTGCGCTCTGGAGGGGTTGTGGTTTATCGTCAGCACCGAGCGCAACGCACGCATCCACCTGATCGCGGCGGTAGTCGTCATCCTGCTCAGCACATGGTTGCGCCTCACCGCCATCGAATGGGCGTTAATGATAGCGGCCATCGCTCTGGTATTCGCCGGAGAGATGCTGAACACGGTGGTCGAGTTGACCATCGACATGATCACGCTGGAAGATCATCCTCTGGCCCGACGGGCCAAAGATGTCGCCGCCGGCGCGATTCTGGTGGCCGCCATGGCCGCCGCAGTGATGGGATTCATCATCCTGGGCCCGCGTCTGTGGCAAAAACTGGCGCTATAGTGGAACAGATCTCTTACAGTCGCCATTGAACGCTAGGAGCGAGATGGAACTCGTAAGATACTGGCGTATCATTGTCAAAAGGATATGGATTATCGCGGCGTTGCTGGCCGTAGTGCTGGTTAGCTATCTGCTCCTTACGCCCCGCCCCGCTCCGTCCTATACCGCCAATATGCGCTTTGTGGTGGGCATCCCCCCCGAGGATGGCGACGGACGGTATTATACCTACGACCGGCACTATACCTGGTTGACCGCCGAGTATCTGGTGGATGACCTGAGCGAGATCGTCAAAAGCCACGCCTTTGCGCGCGATGTGGCCGCCATTGCCGGGCTGAATGTGCCGACGGGGGCGATTCAGGGCGCCACGATGACGAGCAAATTGCACCGCATTCTCATCGTCAATATCACCTGGCACGACTCCACCGAGCTGGAGCGGATCGCCGACGCCACCGCCCACGTGTTACGTGACCAGAACCATCGTTACCTGGCACAGCTTGGCACCGATAACGCCGTCATCCAGCTCATCGACCCGCCCAATGTCACCATGATCGGGCCCTCGTTGCGCCAGAGGCTGGATTTGCCCTTGCGCCTGATGCTGGCTCTGGGTGCCGGGGTGGCGCTGGCGTTTCTGTTGGACTACCTGGACAACACCGTGCGAGGCGCGGCCGACCTGGAGGCGATGGCGGTGCCCGTGCTGGCGCAGATCCCCGCCCGCCGACGCAGGTGGGGCATCGGACGCCTGGCCGTGTTTCGTCGAACACGCCCCACCCCCTAGAATCGCCGGTTTGTAGCGGGTGCATCTCACGGGTATAATGACGGGCGTTTCAGCCTGACTGGGAGGCCACATGGAGCTACGAGACTATCTGCGCATCATCACAAAACGAGGTTGGGTGATCGCTCTGGTGACCGTCATCACCGTCATCAGCGCCCTGGCGTTCAGCCTGGTACAAACCCCGGTGTATCGCTCCACCATTCTTCTCAACGTTTGGCCGGCGCGGTTGGATTGGGGCCTGCAACAGACCATCAAAGGCCTCATGCGTAACTATGCCGGCGATATCAAGTCACGCAGTACGGCGGCCGAGGTGATCAATCGGCTACAGCTCGACATCACGCCTGACGAATTGCGTGAAAAGCTGGTGGTCAGCCCGATCGAGGCCGATTTTCTGATCCAGATTGACGCCGATGACTATGATCCGCTCATCGCCCGGGATATTGCCCAGACGACGGCCGAGGTCTTTGTCGAAAAGATCCAGGCGCACATGATTACTCAGGATGTGCGTGATAGCGTCGACATATCGATCCGTGACTATGCGTTGCCGGGTTCGCTGCACAAACCCAAAACCAAGATCAATATGCTCGCGGGCGGCATGTTTGGCATCCTTGTCGGCGTGCTGGCCGTGTTTGTGCTCGAATGGTTGGAGGCGGATGTGATTCGCACCACCGAAGATACCGAGCGTTATGCCGGCGTGGCCGTCCTGGGGGCCATTCCCGTGATTGTAGGCAGCCCGGCAAAACCCCAGCGGGCCGGCCGCCGCGCTTGATTGAACTCATCGGAGGTATCTCAGATGGCTCAAGATTCTGGCCTCATCACCATAATCGATCCGATCGCTCCCGCCAGCGAAGCCTATCGTACACTACGCATGAACCTGCAGTTCGCCTCGCTGGACAAAAAACTCAATTCGCTACTCATCACCTCTCCGGGGCCGGGTGAGGGCAAGTCCACCACGCTGGCCAATCTGGCCGTCACCATGGCCCAGGTCGATCAGCGGGTGATTATGGTGGATTGCGACCTGCGACGCCCGCACCTGCACGATGTATTCGGCCTGAGCAACGATATGGGCCTCACCACCATGATGCTGGAAGATTCAGCCCTGGATAACCCGCCCCTGCAAGAGACGTCGATCAAAGGGTTGCGCCTGCTGGCCAGCGGCGCGCTGCCTCCCCGTCCGTCGGATCTGCTGGGCTCGCAGCGTATGGAAAAGGTGTTGCAGCGATTGTTGGACGATGCCGATATCCTGCTGCTGGATGCGCCGCCCCTCCTGGCCGTCACCGACGCGGTAGTCCTCTCGACCAAGGTAGACGGCGTGCTGCTGGTGGTCAGCGCCGGCGAAACCCGGCGCGAGCATGTACAGCAGGGCATCGAGCGTCTGACCAAGGTAAACGCCAACATTCTGGGCTCGGTGCTCAACAACGCCCCGTTGAACAGCGCTTTGCATAGCTATTACACCTGATCGGCACGCATTTCGCCGTTCCTATGCCATCAACCTCCTCGACGCGCCTCGCATCGGGGAGGTTTTATTCTATCCGGAGAGGACAGAGATACTCGGAACACGGAAAATCTATCCACACCCCACCTGTGGATAACTGTGGATGACCTGTGGATAACTGACCTGGCCTTGGGATAACTATTTAACCCGATGCCGAAGGCGTACCGGGCGGAACCACTATGTCTTGTGGTATTACCTAAATACCTACTATATATAGGCCCTGAACTAAGATCGTGTAACAAACTATAAAAGTTATCCACAATCCATCCCAAGGACTTCTGTGGATAACTTTTTCGACATGTAGGGGGCATGTTGGCGTTTGGATCTACAGGTTGTGGCCACAGGCGTTACGGGCCGCTCTATCCACTTTTCCACACCCCCTACTACGACTACTATACTTATTGATATAGATAGATATGTGTATATAACTCTTATTCTTAGAGCTCCCCGGAAAGAGAATCCCCCTCTGGCCACTTGTGAACAAGATCAAGAATCGTTACTTGTGCTATCATCACAGGTAACCGATATTTCGTTCTGCTCGCTTAGCGGCTTGCCGGGCTCGTCTGGCGGACTTGCCTCTTCTGCCGCTGCCACCCTCGTCGTTCTCCCTGTCTTTTACCCGGCCAACCGACCAGGTGGCGAACTGGGCAGTGGATTATGTGAGACGGCGCGCTTTTGGTGTATCATAGGGGACGTATTCCGTCCGTCTGCGCCGGGCCATCTTTCAGAGTAGCCGTATGATATTCGCATAGGATCTCTGAAAAAGTCGTCCGGATGATGACGCAGTCCCATTCGTGAGGAGGTTGATGATGGCGTTGAACGGCTCGGCCGTCACTGTAGAAAATCTGAGCAAAACCTATGCATCTGTGCGCGCGGTGGATAACCTCTCGTTTCACGTCTCGCATGGCGAGATATTCGGGTTGCTGGGGCCCAACGGCGCCGGCAAAACCACCAGCATCCGTATGATCCTGGATATTATCCGCCCGGATAGCGGGCATATCGCCGTTTTGGGCGGCCCCATGTCCGAAGCCACCAAGGCGCGCATCGGCTATCTACCTGAAGAGCGCGGTTTGTATGAGGATATGACCCTTTTGGAGACGCTGCTCTTTCTGGGACAGCTCAAGGGACTCAGTCGGGCCGTGGCCTCTGAACGGGCCGAGTCCTATCTTCGACGGGTCGATCTGTGGGAGGCTCGCGAGCGCAAGATCGAGGCGCTGAGCCGGGGCATGAACCAAAAGGCCCAGTTCGTCGCCGCCACCATGCACGAACCCGACCTGATCATCGTGGATGAGCCGTTCAGCGGCCTCGACCCGGTGAATACCCTGATGATCAAGGATCTGCTGTATCACATGCGCGATCGTGGCGCTGCCATTGTGATGAGCACGCACCAGATGAACCAGGTGGAAGAGATGTGCCAGCGTATTCTGCTGATCGATCGGGGTCGGCAGGTGCTTTACGGGCCGCTCAAAGAGGTTCGGCAGCAGTTCGCCGGAAATGTCGTCGAGGTTGAACTGGACGGCGCATTACCCGAATTGTCGTGTGTCGAGCGCGTCGAGCCCCGCAACGGTGGCTATCGGCTGATGCTCAGGGACGGCGCCCGGCCCGATGAAGTGCTGCGCGATCTGGTGAATGCGCCCGGCACGACCGTTCAGCGCTTTGAGCGCGTGCAGGCCTCGCTGGACGAGATCTTTGTGCAGGTGGTGGGCCACAGCGTCTCTGACTCTGAGGAGGTGGCATAATGAAAAAGATCTGGCTTGTGGCCCTCAGCACCTATCGGCGGCGTGTGCGTTCGGGGATGTTTCTCATTCTCACGCTGGGGCTACCGGTGCTGATGGTTATCGCCGGCGCTCTCCCCTGGTTGATGCATCGGGGCACTGAACTGGCCCCGGTGGGATATGTCGATCACACGGGGCGGCTGGCGACGGTGACGCAGGTCACGGTGGATGATCTCTCCCTTTCGCTGATCCCATTTGATGATGAGGATGCGGCGCGCGCGGCATTTCTGCGTGATGATATCGAGGGGTACCTGGTCATTCCTGTCGGTTATTACGAGGGAGAGCCGACGACTTATTATGGTGCCAGACAGCCCGATGAGAGCGCACATACTGTCCTGAATGCCTTTATGCGGCGGGCCATCCTGGCCGATCAACCGGAGTGGGTGCTGGAACGGTTACACGACGTTTCACAGATCACCTATGTGGCGCAGGATACGGGCGAGGAACTGGTATCGGGGCCGGGGTTGATCTTTCGCATGGCGCTGCCGGCCGTTCTGGCTATTCTGTTCGGCCTGCTCCTGCTGACCGGCGTCAGCCAGATGGGCACGGCCATCGTGCGTGAGAAGGAACAGCGGGCGATGGAGATGGTCATCACCTCGCTCAACGCGCGGGAACTGGTGGCCGGCAAGGTGCTGGGGTTGAGCCTGCTCAGCCTGACGCAGATGACGGTGTGGGGTATAGCCGGAGGCGGCGCCGCAATGCTGGCTCTGTCGGGATCGATGGATCTGGCGACACTGCACGTGCCGTGGGGGGCCATCATCTGGGCTATCGCGCTTGGAGTGCCCACCTATCTGCTTTACGCGGTGCTGGCCGCAGGGCTGGGTATTCTCGCCGGTGACAGCCAGCAGGCCCAGCAACTGGCCGGCGTGCTGGGACTTGTCGGCATGGCTCCGTTCTGGCTGGTGGCGCCGCTTATCGGTGCGCCATCGGGAACGGCTGCAGTGGTGCTGACGGTCTTTCCGATGACCGGCGCCATGGTGGGACTGTTGCGCATGGCCATGGTCGAGGTGCCCGCGTGGCAGCTTTTCGCCTCTCTGGGCCTGATTCTGGTCTGCCTGGGCGTCAGCATCTATGGGGTAGCGCGTGTGTTCCGCGCGGCTATGCTCATGTATGGGAAAAATATCCGTCCGCGCGAGATTTTACAGGCGTTGCGCCAGGCGTAGCGGTGAAAAGGAGATCGAACGATGAAAAATACATGGCTCATCGCGTTGCGCGAGTTTCGTCAACTCGTGCGCTCGCGCGGATTCCTGCTCGCCTCAATCGGCACGCCGCTCATCCTGATGATCATATGGCTGGCGACGGGGGCATTCGAACCCACTCCTGCGACGGTAACGATCCAGGCGCCGGAGGACGCTGTGCGTTCCGGAACTGTTATCGGTTATGTGGATCGCGCCGACCTGATCCATCGCATTCCCGAAAACGTGCCGGCCGACCTCTTTGTGCCCTACGATGATGAAGCCGATGCGACATGGGCACTGGAGCAGGATGAGATTCAAGCATACTATCTGGTGCCTGCGGACTATCGACAGACGGGTGAGATTCGTCGTGTGAGCCGCCAGCTCAGTCCCGAATTCCCCGATCAGAACCTGTTCAATTGGATTCTGGTGGGCAATCTGTTGCCCGATGCTTCAGCGGATGAACTATCCGGCGTGCGCTGGCCGCTGGCCGGCGGACCGCGCTTTGTCTCGATCAGCGCGGAAAAAAATGTTGACAGCGGCCCGAACATGATGATGCCGATGATGGTCACCATGATGATCATGATTCCTCTGTTCACCAGCGGGGGATATCTCTTGCGGAGCCTGGCCAAGGAAAAGGGCAGCCGGGTGATCGAGATGTTGCTGGTCTCGGTTCGGCCACGCCAGCTATTGACCGGCAAGTTGCTGGGGATGGGCGCTCTGTCGTTGGTTCAGTACCTGTTCTGGGGGATCATCGTCTGGGGTGCGACGCAGGTGGCCGGTGGCTCGGTGACCGATCTATTGAGCGGAATCAATCTTGTGCCGTCGGACGTGTTGTTACTGGCGCTGTACGCTCTGGGGGGCTTTACCCTCTACTCGGCCATTATGGCCGGTTTGGGGGCCATGAGCCCTGACATGGAGAGCAGCAGGGTGTGGACTTTTGTCATCAGTCTGCCCATGACGATCCCCATCTATCTGTGGCAGGCTCTGGTCACGGCGCCGAACGGGCCGCTGGCGGTGGCGCTCAGCCTCTTTCCCCTCTCTTCGCCCATTGCGATGGTCATGCGCATAACCAGCGCGACGGTGCCGACCTGGCAAATGGCCCTGAGCCTGGCCCTGCTGGCTCTTTCGGCTGTGGGCATTGTGTGGCTGATGGCGCGGCTGTTCCGCGTGCATACCCTGTTGAGCGGTGAGGCGCCGTCTCTGCGGCGCATGTGGTCGGCGCTGCGGATGACGACAAGCTAGCAGAGGATACCGGAGGGACGAGCGCCCTCTAAAGAAACACCTTCCGATGGTGGCGCGACATAATAAAGATGTCGCAATCCCATCGGAAGGTGTTCTTGTAGTGCAAGTCCTTTTATTTGCGATTATCCGGATCCAACCAGCGCTGAGCCACCGCCGGCAACGACTCCAGAGGCCCCTGGCGCGCCGTACAGCCCGGCAGCGAGCGAAGAATGGTCTTGCCGTAGGCTTTGGTCAGGATGCGCTTATCCAGTACCACGACCACGCCATAATCATCGCGGCTGCGGATGAGGCGTCCGAACCCCTGGCGGAAGCGCAGGATGGCCTCGGGCAGGTAGTACTCGTTAAAGGGATCCTCAAAGGTCTCGGCCCGCGCCGAATAGACCGGGTCGGTGGGCACCGCGAAGGGCAGCCGGGTGATGACCAGACACGACAGGGCATTGCCGACGACGTCGATACCCTCCCAGAAGCTGCGCGTACCCAGTAGCACGGCGCGTGGCGTGTTGCGGAAACTGTCCAGCAACTGCCGTCGAGAGCCATCGAGCCCCTGTCCGAACACGACGATCTCGTCCTGCTCCAGCGCCGGCTGAATGCCCCGGTAAGTGGTCTGAAGTTGGCTGTTGGAGGTGAACAGGATCAATGTGCGCCCCTGGGTGGCGCGGCACAGATCGATGAGGGCCTGCTGTACCGTCTTTTGGTAGTAAGGCTGGTTGGGCTCGGGGATATCTTTGGGCACATAGAGCAGCACCGAGGTCTTGTAGTCGAAAGGCGATTCCAGGGCGACCTCGGCGGGCTCTTCGATCTGTAGCCGGTTCTTCAGAAAGTGAAAGCTGCCGCCGGTGCGCAAGGTGGCCGAGGTCAATATCACACAATCCTTCTCCATAAAGAACCGCTCGGCCATCAACGGCCCCACATGCAGCGGCGCGCTGTGCAGGGTGATCTCGTCGTTACGCGCCACCGAGATCCAGTAGATGCCCTCATCGTCCGGCTCCATGAGAATGCGATCCAGCCCCATCCACATCTCCTGGCCGCGCTGCAACGCCGCTCTGACTTCCTGGACCAGCTCGTCGCGTTCGGCATCCTCGCCCAGATCCAGCCCTTCGATCTGATTGGCCAGGCGCTCCAGCCCGTTGAGCAACGGCTGCATGGTGGCCGAAAAGTTCTCCCAGGCGATCTCGACCGTCGTCCAGCCCGGCTGGATGCGCAGCCCGGATGTGATGCGCGTGGTCTCGTCGTACATCGAGCGAGGCCTTTGTGATGAGCTAGATTGTTCCTGCAAAAAGGCGGCGATGGTGTTAAACATCTCGTACAGGCGACGCTGCGAGCGATCCACCTCGGCACGCAGGTCGCGAATGCTATGTTCCAGCGCCTGACGGGCGGTGGCGCTCAGATTGCTGCGTTGAAAGAGCACCGGAACCTGGGCCAGCACCCCGCCCGGGGCATCGCCCCCCTCACTGCTGATGCCGGCCAGATAGGCATAGATGGCGGCCCGACCGGCCTCG
This sequence comes from Anaerolineae bacterium, assembly GCA_050942995.1. Classification (GTDB taxonomy): domain Bacteria; phylum Chloroflexota; class Anaerolineae; order UBA1429; family UBA1429; genus JBMNOI01. Next base: position 9,753 of record JBMNOI010000015.1, on the reverse strand, counting down.
AATCCGAACTGGGATGTGGCCTGATCCTCCAGGTGGTGCGCCTCGTCGACGATGGCGTAGCGATACTCGGGCAGGATGCGGTTCTCCAGCACCATGTCGGACAGGAGCAGGGCGTGGTTGACGATGACCAGATGGGCGCGCTCGGCCCGGGAGCGGGCGCGATAAAAGAAGCACTGTCGCGATTGCTGAAAGGGGCACAGGTCGCCCATGCAGGTCTCTGACGAGGACTGAAGCTGTTGCCAGATGTCATTGTCCGAGTTGATCAACAGCAGTTCGGCGCGATCTCCGGTACGGGTCGTGGGCAGCCAGGCATATACTTTGGCCAGCACGCGGGCCTCTTCGGCACTCAACGACCGGGAGCGGCGCATGGCCGACAGTCGGCGCATGCATAGATAATTGCTGCGCCCTTTGAGGATCGCGGCGCGAAACTCCCACGGCAGGATGCGCTGCAGGTCGGGCACATCCTTGCTGTAGAGCTGATCTTGCAGGTTGATGGTGTTGGACGAGATGACGACACGGCGGCCGTTCTGCACGGCAAAGCGGATGGCCGGCAGCAGATAGGCCAGCGACTTGCCCGTACCCGTGCCCGCCTCGACCATCAGGTGCTCGGGCGTGGAAAATGCCCGGGCCACAGCGCGGAGCATCTCGACCTGTTCCTCACGGTATTCATAACCGGTGAACGAGCGAGCGATGAGTCCGCCGGGCGAGATCATGTCTGCCAGCTCGTCCTCATCCACCGGCCGAATGGTCTGTGTGGGTTCAAGTCGGAACGAGTCTTCCTCGGCCGGCGGCACGTAAAAGCGTCGCGGCTCGGGCCGCCCGCCACCCAGCAGGATGGCGGGCCCATCCTGTCCCCTTCGCTCGTCCAGAATATCACGAAAGACACGCAGCAAAGGCCAGTCGCTGCCGGCGGAAAGGCGGGTGATCTCTTCCAGAAGCGAAACATCCCATTCTCGGGTGCGGTGCAGCAGGGCCAGGAATAGATCCTTGGTGGTGATGGCGTCGGGCAGGGCGCGGTGACTCTGCGATAGCTGAATGCCCAACAGGTTGGCCAGATCCGACAGGCTGTAACGGTTGGCCTCAGGAACCAGGATGCTGGCCAGTTCAAAGGTATCGATGGCCAGATTTTGCAGCGGCATGCCCTGCCGGTTCAGGTAGCGCAGATCCATCTCGATGTTGTGCCCGATCACGGGATGGCTGCGCACAAAGCTCAGCACACGCCCACGGAGCGATTCTAACGTCGGTGCGCGGCGCACCTCTTCCTGGGTGATACCGCTCATTTGCTGAATCTTGTAGGGCACGGGACGACGCGAGTTCACCAAACTGGTAAATGTTTCCTGCACCTCATCGCCGGCAAAGCGCACCAGACCGATCTCTATGATCTCGTCTCGCTGCGCGTCCAATCCGGTAAACTCGAGGTCGAGGGCGACATACGTTCGTGGCATGGGCCTCCGCTTTCAATGCGATTTGACGGGGTTCAGCTCCATTATACCTGTAAACGCAGCACTGCCCAAGTTCGGGCTCGGCGTCCCGGTGGATAGACGTGGCCCGGAACCTCGAATATACTCTCTTTTGCCTCGTGGTGTGCGATCTATCCCGCTCTACGGGGAATGAACCATGTCTCTGATCTCTATCGCCATTGCCTGGACCCTCGGTATTATCCTGGCCTACCAGATCGGTCTGGATGCTTCGTTATGGGGGTGGTTGATCCTCGCCATCGTGCCGGGGTTGTTCTATGCCCGTCGGCGGGGGCAGGGGACGGCGATCGTCTGGCTGATGGTGGCCGCCATGGCCGGGGGGTGGCGTTATGTTGCCGCCCGGCCCACTATCGACGCCACCCATCTGGCTCACTATAACGATCAAGGGCGCGTTCTGGTCGAGGGCTATATCTCGGCCGAGCCGGTGGTACGCGACCGATACACCCAGATCGAGGTGACGGCGCGGCAACTAACCTGCCACAGTCGGGTGACGGCGGTAGGTGGTCGGCTGGTGGCCAACGTCCCTCATTATCCTGAGCCGCAGTATGGTGATGTCGTTCGGCTGGTCGGCACGCTCGAGACGCCGCCCGTTCTAGATACCTTTTCTTATAAAGAGTATCTGGCCTCACGGGGCGTCCACTCGCTGCTGCGCAACGCAACTCTGGAGACGCTGCCGGGGCGTGAGGGCAGTGCTCTGTTGCGGTGGATGTATGCATACAAACGCGATCTGCGCCGAGCCATCGAGAAGGCGCTGCCCAATCCGGACGCCGGTCTGCTCAGCGGCATTCTGCTGGGGCTGGATCATACCCTGCCCGCCGATCTGGCCGAGGATTTTCGCATCACCGGGTTGACACACATCATCGTCATATCGGGATTCAATATCACTCTGGTCACTCAGGCGGTGGTGCTCTCGACCCGACGGCTGTTTCATCGCTACGCAGGATTATGGATCAGTCTGGGGGCCATCGCTCTGTTCACCCTGTTCGTCGGGCCCACGCCGCCGGTGCTTCGGGCTGCTCTGATGGGGGGGGTATTTCTGCTGGGGCAGCTTCTCGGGCGACGGGGACAGGTGCTGCACGGTCTGGCGCTGGCCTCGTTGATCATGACGGCGGTCAACCCGCTGCTGCTCTGGAGCGTCAGCTTTCAGCTTTCTTTCGCTTCGACGTTCGCTCTGGTGCTGCTGGAGCCGATTCTGGCGCGCCGCGCCCATGAGTGGCTGCTGCTTCAGGCCGGCACCGACCGGGCCACCCGCTGGATCGGCCCTCTGCGCGATATCCTCATCGCCACTACGGCGGCGCAGATCATGACGCTGCCGGTGGCCTGGTTTCACTTTCGGCAGATCTCTCTCATCGCTCTGCTGGCCAACGGGCTGGTATTGCCCGTGCAGCCCGCCATCCTCTTTCTCGGCGCGGCGACCGCCGGATTGGCCTGGCTCTGGTTGCCTCTGGGGCGCATCATGGGGGTGCTGGTATGGCTTCCCTTGCGCTATAGCATTGTGGTGGTTCAGCGTTTGGCGCGGGTGCCCTGGGCAGCCGTCGAGTTGCCGCTGGTCGGGCCGATCGTCGTCTGGGCAATATATGGCCTCATTCTGTGGCAGGTGCTTGCGCATCGCGGACAGGCGCTGCGCCTGCTCCGTCCTGAAGGACGACCGATCTCGCGCGGGGCGTTGCTGTCGATGGGGATCCCGGCGCTGGTGGCCGTACTGATCTGGTCGGCCACTGCAGGGCTGCCCGACGGTCGCCTGCATCTCTATATGCTGGATGTCGGGCAGGGCGATGCCCTGTTGATCCGCACACCCGGCGGGCGTCATATCCTGGTGGACGGCGGTCCCGATCCGGTGCTCCTCACGTCGCGTCTGGGACAGAATCTGCCCTTCTGGCAGCGGCATATCGATCTGGTCGTCGTCACTCATGCCGATCAGGATCATCTGGCGGGGCTGGTGCCGGTCGTCGAGCGTTACCGTGTCTCGCACATTCTGGAGCCTCCGGCCATGCGCGTCAGTCCGCTCAGCGAACACTGGCGCGAGCAGGTGGAAGCGGCAGGGGGCGAGGTCATCGTGGCGACGGCGGGCCTGCGCATTACGCTGGGGGAGGGTGTCGAACTGGAGGTGCTCAGCCCGCCGCCCGATGTTGCGCAGCGGGCGAAAATCGACGACAATCAGGCATCGATCGTCCTCATGTTGAGGGCAGGACGCTGCAGTATCCTGCTGACCGGTGATGCCGAGGGTGAGGCCGAGCGGCGCATGCTGGAGGAGGAGCGTTCGCTTCAGGCGGCGGTGCTCAAGGTGGGGCATCATGGGGCCGGGTCCTCATCGACAACGCCGTTCCTGGCGGCGGTGAATCCGCAGATCGCCCTCATCAGTGTGGGTGGCGGCAACCGCTACGGGCATCCGAGCGAGGGGGTGCTGTGGCGATTGGCCGAGGTGAGCGCTACCGTCTATCGTACCGATCAACATGGGACCATCCATTGTATGACCGACGGGCAAAGGCTGTGGATCAGGCCGCAAAGGCCCTGAAGGGAGGTGCCACGATGAGCCGAGCAAAGGTCGGTCCGATGCGTGAGATCGTCCCCCTCCTGCAGGTGGGCGACATGGAGACGAGCCTGGGTTATTATCAGCAGGTGCTGGACTTTGCAGTGGATTTCGTCTGGCCCGCCGAGGGCGAGGCCCGCTGGGCCGGTCTTTCTCGCGACGGCGTGCATTTCATGATCACTATCGATCTGGGCACCAGCTCGTTGCCCTTTATCGCCGAAAAGGGCAACGGTGTGGTATTCTATGTGCTCACCGACGCCATCGAGTCCCTGTACGACGATCTGACGGCTCGGGGAGCCATTATCGTGCAGGATCTGGTGGAGCTGGGCGGCCGCCGCCAGTTCAGTGTGGCCGATCCGAGCGGCTATGTGCTGGCGTTCAGCGAACCCTTCGAATACCTGACCTGACCTTCCGGATATCCTGGAAGGGAGAAATCTCGTCACATCAGTCCATCGGGAGGAATTCAGAGAACATGACCGACGCATTCGAGCATTACGTGGCCCTCATCGACTATGACGAGGTGCTCTTTACTCCCATGGGGTTCGAGGCCGAGTTGATGGCCGAGGCCGGCGCGGGCTGGAGGGAGAGACGTTGCCGCACCGCCGATGAGGTGGTGGAGATGGCGGCCGATGCCGAGGTGGTGGTGGTGCAGTCGGTGCGCCCGCTGCTGACGCGTGAGGTGATCGATCGACTGCCTCGTTGTCGGTGCATGATCCGGGCGGGCGCCGGATATGACAGCATCGATTACGAATATGCCACCGAGCAGGGCATTATGGTGTGCAACACGCCCACCTACTGCACCGATGATGTGGCCGATCATGCTGTGGGCCTGATGCTGGCCTGCGTGCGTCATATCCCCCGGCTGGATGCCGCCATGCGTCAGGGCCGCTATGCTCGTGAATTAGCCCGACCCTCGCGTCGTATTCGCGGCACCACGCTAGGACTCATCGGCATGGGGCGCATCGGATCAACGGTGGCGCGGAACATGTCAGGCTGGGACGTTCGTGTACTGGCATACGACCCCTACGTACCGCCTGAGCGCATGCGTGAAATCGGCGCCGAATCGGTGACGCTGGACGACCTGCTGGCGCAGTCTGATTTTATCTCCATCCACTGCCTGCTTTCTAAAGAAACCTATCACCTGTTGAGTTGGGAGCAGTTTGCCCGGGCCAAGCCGGGGTTGATCCTGGTGAACACGGCACGAGGCCCCATCATCGACGAGGAGGCCCTCATTGCGGCGCTAAAAGAGGGGACGGTATGGGCTGCCGGCCTGGATGTGACCGAGGAAGAGCCTCTGCCCGCGGATTCGCCCCTGCTCGAGCTGGACAACGTCATCCTGACCCCTCACGTGGCGGTGAATACGCCCGAGGCCACCGAGGACCTCTATCGCATTGTGTGTCGCATCTCGGCGGACGTGATCCGGGGGCGTGTGCCCGAATTCCTGGTGAACCCGCAGGTGCTGGATCATCCGCGGCAAAAGGCGGCCATGTCCTGAGCCCGGTTATTCTAGAATCGAGAGAGGGGACCGGCCAGAACGGCCGATCCCCTCTTTTCGATCCGGTACAGAGTTGTGGACGAACGATCCTTACAGCGTCGCCTCTTCCATCGATGGCTCATCCATTGAGGGCATGAGCATCTCTTCGGCTTTGACGGTAAAAACCAGTTCGTCCTTTTCTTTGTCCAGCGTAATGACCACGGTGTCGCCCGTCGAGTAACGGTTCTCCAGCAGATGCTGGGAGAGCGGGCTTTCGATATAACGCTGAATGGTGCGCCGCAGCGGACGGGCGCCAAAGGTCACATCGTAACCCTTGTCGGCCAGCCAGCCCCGGGCGTCGTCGTCGATCTCGATCTTGATATCCTGCTCGGCCAGGCGCTCCGCGATCTCGCGCATCTGGATGTTGACGATCTCTTTCATGTGCTCACGCGTCAGCCGGCCAAAGATGATCACCTCATCCACACGGTTCAGGAACTCGGGCCGGAAGGTACGTTTGAGGCTTTCCGTAATATCGTCATCGAACTGTCGATCTTTATCGGTCGGCGAGCCGACGATAAAGCCCAGCGATCCGCCTCCGCGAGAGGCGAAACGTGTGCCGATGTTGGACGTCATGATGATGGCGGTGTTGCGAAAGTCTACCGTGCGGCCGTGGCCGTCGGTCAGGCGGCCCTCCTCCAGGATCTGGAGCAACGAATTCCACACATCCGGATGGGCCTTTTCGATTTCGTCGAACAGGATCACCTGATAGGGGCGACGTCGCACCGCCTCGGTGAGCTGGCCGCCCTCATCATAGCCCACATATCCGGGTGGGGCGCCTACCAACCGCGAAACGGTATGCCGCTCGCCATACTCGCTCATATCGATCTGGATCAGAGCGTCCTCATCGCTGAAAAGGAACTCGGCCAGCGCCTTGGCCAGCTCGGTCTTGCCCACGCCGCTGGAACCCAGAAAGATAAAGCTGCCGATGGGCCGCCGCGGGTCCTTCAGGCCGCTTCGCGCCCGTCGAATGGCGTCGGACACCGCCACGATGGCCTCGTTCTGGCCTACAACCCGCCGCTGGAGGTGTTCCTCCATGTTCAGCAGGCGTTTGGTATCTGCCTCTTGCATACGTGTTACCGGAATGCCCGTCCAGGTGGCCACGATCTCGGCCACGGTATCGACGGTCACCACCTCTTCCAGTCCCTGTTCCTGTTGCCAGGCGGCCCGTTTGGCGGTGAACTCGATCTCTTCCTGCAGGCGCTCGCTGCGAAGCCTGGCCGCCCGTTCATAGTCGTATGCCTGTCCGGCCTCTTCTTCCTCCTGAGCTTTACGGATCAGGCTCAGGCGTAGCTGTTTCAGGTCGGGTGGCAGACTGTGAATGGCGATGCGCACGCGCGAGGCCGCCTCATCGATCAGGTCGATGGCCTTATCGGGCAGGTGGCGATCCTTGACGTAACGATCGGACAGTCGCGCCGCCGCCACCAGGGCTTCATCGGTGATGCGCACCTGATGATGCTCCTCATAACGCTCGCGCAGCCCCTTGAGCATCTCGATGGTCTCATCCACCGACGGCTCTTCGATAAACACCGGCGCAAAACGGCGCTCCAGGGCGCTGTCGCGCTCGATGTGCTGGCGGTATTCGTTGAGGGTGGTGGCGCCGATACAACGCAGTTCGCCACGGGCAAGGGCGGGCTTCATCATATTCGAGGCGTCGATGGCCCCTTGGGCCGCTCCCGCGCCCACCACGGTGTGTAGCTCGTCGATAAAGAGGATGATATTCCCCTCGGCCTGCTTGATCTCTTCCAGCACCGCCTTGAGGCGCTCCTCGAACTCGCCGCGAAAACGCGCGCCGGCCACCATGGCTCCCAGATCCAGTGAGATCAGGTGCTTGTTCATCAACGGCTCAGGCACATCCCCGGCGACGATCTTTTGAGCCAGCCCCTCGACGATGGCGGTTTTTCCTACGCCCGCCTCACCGATGAGGACGGGGTTATTCTTGGTGCGACGCGAGAGCACCTGCAACACGCGCATGATCTCGCGATCGCGCCCGATGACGGGATCCAGCCGCCCCTCCCGGGCTTGCTGAGTCAGATCGCGACTGAACTTTTCCAGCGTGCGGAAATGTGCCTCGGCGGTGGCGCTGGTGACCCGTCGGCCACCGCGGAACTCGACGAGGGCGCTGTGGAACGAGTCATAACGCACGTCGGCATCGGCCAGGATACTGGCCGCAGCGCTATCTTTATCTGAAAGGATGGCCAGGAACAGGTGCTCTGTCGAGATGAACTCGTCCTTGAGCTTGCTGGCCTCTTCATTCGAGCGATCCATCAGCCGCTTGACGCGCGGCGTGATATATACCTGCTGGGGCTGCATGGTGCCCGGCGATGACAGACGCGGGCTGGCCTTGAGCACATCATCCAGCCGGTGGCGGATATTTTCCACATCGACGTTCAGATCTTTGAGGATGCCGGGCACGATGCCGTCGGTCTGTTCCAGCAGCGCCAGCAATATGTGCTCGGTATCCAGTTGGGTGTGTTGATAGCGGAGCATGATCTCGTAGGCGCGCGTGGTGGCCTCTTGTGCCCGCTCTGTAAATCGGTCGAATCCTATCATTATCTCACCTCAATGAGCCGCTGATCCGAGCCAGAACGTGCGAATCGCGGCTCGGCCATGAAAGGAGAATGATTCCGTTGTTCAAACGAGGGCTATCCCAAAGGGTATATTCGAGATGATGTCGTCGGCGAATACCCCCGCATCCCCAATCATACATAGTGCACCACGACTGTATCTTGTGGACGCGTCGGGACGGCCCTCGCCTCATGAGACAAGAGATACAGGACGGACCTGTCACTCTTGAAACAATATGCTACTTCTCTACCATGACGGGCTCTGCCACAGCCGCCCGTCCAAACGTATACTCTTCGTCGACAAAATCGACGATGACGGTATCTCCCTCGGTAAACTCTCCGCGCAGCAGGGCCATCGCCAGCGGATCCTGAATGCGCCGCTGGATGGTTCGCTTGAGCGGACGCGCGCCATAGACCGGGTCGAACCCCTCATCGGCCAGCGCGTTGCGCACCGCCGGAGTGACTCGTAACCCGATATTGCGCGCCTCCAGCAGTCGTTCGACACGCTCCAGTTGAATGTCGACGATCTGTGCCAGATGCTCACGCGAGAGCCCGTGGAAGATGATGGTCTCATCCACGCGGTTCAGAAACTCGGGACGAAAATGCTGCCGCAGCGCATCCATCACTCGCTCGCGAACGATTTCGCTATCGGTGATTTGGGGATCGCTCAGCCACTGGCTGCCGACGTTGGACGTCATGATGACGACGGTGTTTCGCATGTTCACGGTGCGTCCCTTGCCGTCGGTAAGTCGCCCCTCATCCAGAACCTGTAGTAACACGTTAAAGACCTCAGGGTGGGCCTTTTCGATCTCGTCGAGCAGCACCACCGAGTAAGGGCGTCGTCGTACGGCCTCGGTAAGCTGGCCGCCTTCGTCGTACCCTACATAGCCGGGAGGAGCACCGATCATGCGCGCCACCGTATGGCGTTCCTGGTACTCGCTCATATCCAGCCTTATCATAGCATTTTCGTCGTCAAACATAAACTCTGCCAGCGCTCGCGCCAATTCCGTCTTGCCCACGCCGGTCGGCCCCAGGAAGATAAAGCTGCCGATGGGCCGATTCGGATCCTGTAATCCCGAGCGTGAGCGACGCACGGCGTTGGATACGGCCTCTATGGCCTCATCCTGACCGACAACGCGCTGATGCAGCCGATCTTCCATATGGACGAGCTTTTCGACCTCGCTCTCCATCAAGCGCGAGACGGGAATGCCCGACCAGCGAGAGACGATCTCGGCGATATCGTTGTCGGTTACCTCTTGCTGTAGCATCGCATCGGATCCCCGCGAGGCCAGCCGTTCCTCTTCTTGTTGCAGTCGCCGCTCGGCATCGATAATGTCCGAGTAACGCAGCCGCGCCGCCAGCTCCAGGTCCCCCCGACGTTCGGCCGTCTCGGCCCGGTTTCGCAAATCCTCCAGGTTGGCCTTGAGATCCTGCACCCGCTGGAGGGCCTGGCGCTCTTCCTCATAACGGACGCGCAACGCTTCCAATTCCTTCTCAAGGTTGGCGAGCTCTTCAGAGATGCGGTTCAGCCGCTCTCGCGACGCTTCGTCGCGCTCCTGCCCCAGCGCCTGCTGCTCGATCTGAAGTTGCATAATGCGTCGCTCGCGCTCGTCGATCTCGCGTGGCGAGCTATCGATCTCCATTCGC
>JBMNOI010000148.1:0-8390 GCA_050942995.1 Anaerolineae bacterium | reverse complement strand
CGTTGCGTCTGTTCGTCTATGCGATCGGCTACAGCGAGGACATCCGCATCGATAGCCAGTGGGAGGCTCTGAACTATCTCCAGGATCTGGGCTTTGCCGTAAACCCCGACGTGCGCTTCTTTGACGCATTCGACGAAGTGCTGGATTACTGCGAAGAGTGGATGGACAAGCGCGACGAACTGAACTATGAGGCGGACGGCGTGGTGATCAAGATCGACGCCTACGAGCACCAGCAACGCCTGGGCATCGTGGGCAATGCGCCGCGGTGGGCCGTTGCATTCAAGTTCCCGTCGCGTGAGGCCACCACCCGCCTGCTGGATATCGGCGTAAACGTGGGCCGCACCGGCGTGCTCACCCCCTACGCCATCATGGAGCCGGTACGCCTGGGAGGTGTGGTCATTCGCCAGGCCAGCCTGCACAACTATCAGGATCTGGCGCGCAAAGATCTGCGGATCGGAGACATGGTGGTGGTGCAGCGAGCCGGCGATGTGATCCCTCAGGTGGTACGCCCCATCGAGGCGCTGCGCGACGGCACCGAACGCCCCCCTGTCGTGCCCGAAACCTGCCCATCGTGCGGCGAGCCCATCCAACAAGAGGATGGTGTGGTGGCCATCTACTGTGTAAACGCTGCCTGCCCGGCCCAGATCGTGCGTCGGCTGGAGCACTGGGCCTCGCGTGGGGCCATGGACATCGATGGATTGGGCATCCGCGTGACGCAGCAACTGGTGGCTGAGGGGCTGGTGACCGACGTGGCCGATCTATACACCCTGAAGCAGGACGATCTGCTCAAGCTAGAGGGCTTTGGCGAAAAGCGGGCACAAAATCTGCTGGCCGCCATCGATTCGAGCCGCGAGCGGCCGTTATGGCGCGTCATCACCGGGCTGGGCATCCACGGGGTGGGCACCCGTGTCGCCCAAATTCTGGTGGGGCACTATCCGACCATCCGGGCCCTTATGGACGCATCGCTGGAAGAGTTGCAAGAGATGGAGGGCATCGGCCCGCTCATCGCCCACGACATCCGCAGCTTTTTCGAGCGCCCCCGCAACCGCGAGCTGATCGAAAAGCTGGAGCGCAACAGCGTGCGTCTGCACGCCGAGGAAGAGGGCGCCGGGCCGACGGAAGCGCCGCTGGCCGGCATGACCTTTGTCATTACCGGAACACTACCGAGCATGAGTCGAGAGGCGGCCGCCGAGCTGATCGTCCGGCACGGAGGCAAAGTGACCGGCAGTGTATCGGGCAAGACCACCTATCTGCTGGTAGGTGACAGGCCCGGTGGCACCAAGTATAATCAGGCGCTGCGCCTGGGGGTGCCCACGATCGACGAGGCCGCGCTGCACCGGCTTATCGCCGGAGAGGAGCAAATATCCCCCGTCGAAACCGAGCCGATGACTGACGACGATGATGATGACACATCGCCGGGACAACTCGGCCTGGGATTATAGAAAATCGATAGCCAGAACAGATGTCCCGACGCTCAACAGGAGAACAGATTGACCCGCCTGGACGACCTGCTGGCGCAGATGCGCCTCGATGGTGAATTCGTCTCGAATGTAACGTCGTGGCGCGTACTGGAGGCACGCCCTGCCCGCTATGCCGAATATCCGCCCACACTGCACCCACGGCTGAAAAAGTGGCTGGCCCGGCAGGGTGTGGAGAGTCTATATCGTCATCAGGCGCAGGCGGTGCAGCATGTGCTGGACGGGCGCAATGTGGTGGTGGTCACGCCGACCGCCTCGGGCAAGACGCTGTGCTACAATCTGCCCGTGCTCGACACCCTGCTGAACGAACCGGCGGCCCGGGCGCTCTACATCTTTCCGACCAAGGCCCTGGCCCACGACCAGCTCGACAATATCCAGACCGCCCTCGACGACCTGGAGCTATCGGCGGCCGCCGCCAGCTATGACGGGGATACCCCTCAGTACGAACGCCCGCGTATCCGCAAGGCGGCCCGGATACTGCTCACCAATCCCGACATGCTCCATGTGGGCATCCTGCCCTTTCACGCACAGTGGCACGAGTTTTTCACCGGGCTGCGCTATGTCGTCATCGATGAGCTTCACACGTACCGTGGTGTGTTCGGCAGCCATGTCGCCAATGTGCTGCGCCGCCTCAAGCGCATCTGTCGATTCTACGGCACCAGCCCTCAATTCATCTGCACGTCGGCCACCATCGCCAATCCGCTGGAGCTGGCGGGCCGGCTGACCGAGGCGCCCTTTACCCTGGTCGCCGAGAACGGTGCCCCACAGGGCGAGCGCCACGTCGTGTTCTACAACCCTCCGATAATAGACCGTAAACTGGGGGTGCGACGGCCCTTCCTGCTGGATACTCGTAACGTGGCGGAACGATTCCTGGCCCATGATGTGCAGACGGTGGTCTTTGCCCGTTCGCGCCGCGCAGTCGAGCAATTGGTGATCTATCTTCGTCAGAAAGCGCTCCACATCGGCCGTGATGCTCATGCCGTGCGGGGCTACCGCGCCGGATACCTGCCCCGCGAGCGCCGGCAGATCGAGGCCAGATTGCGCGACGGCACCGTGCGCACCGTCGCCGCCACCAATGCGCTGGAACTGGGCATCGATATCGGCGGGCTGGATGCCTGCATCATGGCCGGCTACCCCGGCACCATCGCCAGCACATGGCAACAGGCCGGACGGGCCGGACGCGGCCTAAAGACTCATGTCGCTATCCTGGTCGCCTCATCATCACCGCTGGATCAGTACATCATCACCCATCCCGACTATTTTTTTGGCCAATCGCCCGAACATGCGCTCGTTCACCCGGACAACCTCTATCTCCTGCTCGACCATGTGCACTGTGCAACGTTCGAGCTTCCCTTTACGGCGGATGAACGCTACGGCGCCGAGGATGTGCAGGAGCTGCTGCGCTTTCTGGAGGAGGAGGGTGCCGTGCGCTTTTCGGGGGCACGGTGGCATTGGATCGGCGACGATATGCCCGCGCGGGCCGTCTCGCTGCGCTCGGCCGATCCCACCAGCGTAACCATCGTAACCTGGGAGGACGACGCACAGGATCGGCGGCGTCTGATCGGGCAGATCGACCGCGCCGGAGCACCCCTGTGGGTACATGAAGGGGCCGTCTATATGCACGAGGGCCGCCAATACCACGTCGAGTCGCTGGATTGGGAGGCGGGCATGGCAGAGGTCAGGCCGATCCAGGTGGATTACTACACCGAGCCCATCTCCAGCACCCGCATCGATATCGAACGCGTATACGAGGAGAAAACCCGCGCCGGCATCGGCGTGGCCCATGGTGAGGTGCGCATCACCTCGCGCGTCACCGGTTACAAGCGGCTGCGGCTGGGCACTATGGAGCACCTGGGATGGGGCGATGTCGACCTTCCGGAGCAGCAGACGGTATCCGGCGCCTGCTGGCTCACCGTGTCGGATGATATCGTCGAGCGGCTACGAAAAGAGGGCTGGTGGGTGGGCGAGCATGTCGAATCTCGCGGGCCCAACTGGCCCCAACAACGCGATCGAGCCCGGCAACGCGACCGATACCGCTGTCGTCGGTGCGGCGCCCAAGAGCGACCGAGGCGGCAGCATCACGTTCACCACGTGGTGCCGTTTCGCGATTTCGGTTGGGTGCCGGGCCAGAACGAGAACTATATCAGGGCAAACAAACTCGATAATCTCATCACCCTCTGTCCCGTGTGTCACCGGTTGGTTGAGCAACAGGTGGCGGTGCAGAGTACCCTTTCACGTTTGGGGCGCGTACTGGGCCACCTCGCGCCCCTGTTCCTCATGTGCGATTCTCGCGATATCGGCATCTCATCCGATGTCAAGGCGCCACAGACCGGCTTGCCCACCCTCTTTGTATTCGACCGCATCCCCGCCGGCGTCGGAGTCGGTGCCGCCATATATACGTTATACGGCGACCTGCTGGACAAGGCGGCAGAATTGATTCATGATTGTCCTTGTTCGGCAGGCTGTCCGTCATGCGTTGGGCCGGCAGACGGCGACGAACACGCCAAGCAGCAGGTATTGCGCCTCATCGAGGCGATGAGGCCGTCCTGACGAGCCTGTACCCAAAGATTTTACTCAAGATTTATGCATCATTCTACATCAGAGCGCTATAAAACCTCTGACGCATGGTATAATCTGGCAGTCACCGAGCGGGCCGCGGCCCGTGTCGAGTGATGCCCGACCTTGAGGAGAGCATGGATCCACTCAGGGAGCGGCTGCGGCGCCTGGGTATGAGGAGCGCATCCGAACTGAAAAAGCCCGCGTCACGCCCGAGGCGTGTGAACGGGCCGCCTTTGGAGCGGCTCGTCGGCGGACGATGGGTCGACGTGCTGGGACGGCGCTGTTTGGTTGTCGAGCAGCGCTACCCGCTTTGCCACGTCCACGGCGTTCATCGCCTGGGTGATGCGCTGGCCGTTCCTGCGGATGAGTGGTCGCCTTTTGTCCGGCGCTATGATGATCAGCCGATGAATCTCCGCCGGGCGCTCTTTATCGATACCGAGACCACCGGGTTGGGCCGTGGCGCCGGCACCTATGCATTTATGGTCGGGCTGGGCCTCTACGAGGGTGACGAATTCGTCGTGCGGCAGTACTTTATGCCCGATCCCGCCGACGAGATTGCGTTGCTCGAGTTGCTGGGGCGGGATCTGGCCGATCGCGATGGGCTCGTCAGCTTTAACGGGCGGTGTTTTGACTGGCCCATCATCGAAACACGCTACCGCATGTCTCACGGAGCGCCGCCACACAGGGGGGAGCCACACCTGGATCTGTTGTTTCCGGCGCGACGGCTGTGGCGTCGAACGCTTTCGTCCTGCGCACTCGCTCATCTGGAGCGGGTCGTTCTCGATGTGGCCCGTGAGGGTCAGGATGTTCCGGGATATCTCATCCCGCAGCTATATCAGGATTACCTGCGCCTGGGCCGTACAGAGCCCCTGGCCGGTGTATTCTATCATAACGCCGTCGACGTTCTATCGATGGTCGCCCTGGCCGGCAAGATCGGCGCCGTTCTCAACGCAGCGCCCAGGAGGGGAGAGAATCTCCATCGAGATCCGCTGTCGTTGGGACGGTTCTACGAGAGTTGCGGGCGCGATGAGGAGGCAATCGAGGCCTACCGTCAGGCCGGTCTCAGCCGCCGGCAGGCAGATCGCTCCGAGGCCGCGCGGCGACTTTCGTTCCTGTTCAAACGTCTCGGGCGCTATGATGAAGCGATGGAGATCTGGCAAAGCCGGTTGGGGGGGGATGAACTATACCCCTACATCGAACTGGCCAAGCAACTGGAACACCGTCTGAAGGATTACGTTCAGGCTCGACATATCATCATTCAAGCCATTGCCTGGGTTCAGCAAGAGAAAAACCGGATAGGCAACCGTATGGCATGCCAGATGATGGCCGACCTGGAGCATCGTCTCGTACGAATTGAGCGACGGATTTCGAGAGCGACCGATTCATGAGTGGCGAAAGGAACCTGATGGCGATCCAAGAGTCCGACCTCGAACTCGAGATCAAGCAAGAAGGGTTAGGCGAACCACGCCCCATGGGAGTAGATTCCGAGGAGATCCAACAGGTGATCGCCTCCTTGCTCTCTATCCCCAGCGGCACCAAAGATATCGGTGCCGTTCTCAACGACGCGCTGGACGTGATCCATCCCCTTCTGGGCCCGGGTGCGGGGGCTATCTGCATACTGAACGAGCACACGCCATACATCGGTACAGCGTGGGGATTGGATGAGAGCCGGGTCGAGATCCCCTGCCCTGCCGGTGAGTCGGCGATCTGGCAGCAGCTGATGCAGAATTCGACCGTCCTTTCGCTGAGCGACAAAACCGATGACCCGCTGGTCCATGCGCTGTACGAGGCCGGATTGACCGCCACAAAGGCCGTTCCGTTGTGGGCCCATGGCGAATATCTGGGCGCCCTGTATATCGGATATCCGACAGAGACCCTCTGCCATCTGAGTGATGCCACCTGGGAGCTATTGGGAGCCGCATTGGGTACCATCATCGCGTGCTGTCGGACAGAGACACAGATGCGCCGCCAGGTGCGCGAAAGCCAGACCATCTATGAAATCGGCCAGGCCTTTGCCCGTACAACCGACCTGGACGAACTCTTGAACCTCATCGTGCGTGCGGCCGTGGATACCATCCCCAAGGCAGATAACTGCGTGTTGCACCTGTACGACGAGGAAACGGGCGAGCTGCGGCCCAGAGCGCTCTCTTTCCTGGGGTTGGTGCGCCATGACGGCGTGGGCCGTAGCAGCATGCGCATCGGACAGGGTGTGGCCGGTCAGGCATTGGAACTGGGGCAGGCCATCAATGTGCCCGATGTATCCAAAGATGAACGCTTTATCCGGGTGGGCATCGTACGCCCCTTTACGTCTATACTCGCCGTGCCCATCAAGATGAGCGACCATCGAATCGGCACATTGAGCGCCGATTCCAAAGAGACCAACGCCTTCTCGGCGGATGATGAACGCCTGCTCATGACGCTGGCCACACAGGCTGCGGCAGCCATCGAAAACGCCCGTCTGCTACAGGACGTGCAGCAGAGCCTGCGAGACCTCAAGGCCACACAGGCGCAGCTCATCCAATCGGAAAAACTGTCGGCCATCGGTCAACTCATCGCCGGTGTGGCCCACGAACTGAACAACCCCCTTACGGCGGTGATGGGCTATACCCAGCTCTTACAGACCTCTGATTGCCTGGACGAAGAGACGCTGCGTGACCTGAACAAGATCTATTCGCAGGCGCAGCGGGCCGCCAAGATCGTGCAGAACCTGCTCACCTTTGCACGCCAGTACAAGGCCGAGCGCCAGTTCGTCAACGTCAACGAGGTTCTCGAACGCACGCTGGAGCTACGCATGTACCAGCTCCGTGTAGAGAATATCGAGGTCGTTACCGAACTGGCCGACTGCGTGCTGGGAGTCATGGGCGATCCGAACCAACTCCAGCAGGTATTCCTGAACCTCATCAATAACGCGCAAGACGCCATGGTCGATCATCACGGCAGCGGCCGTTTGATCGTGCGCTCTGAACGGGTGGACGACAAGATTCAGGTCCGATTCATCGACAACGGCCCCGGGCTCTCCCCTCGGGTCAGACAGCATCTATTCGAGCCCTTTTTCACCACCAAAGAAGTGGGCAAGGGCACGGGGCTTGGCCTCAGCATCTGCTTTGGCATCATCAGCCAGCACGAAGGAGAGATCCGCGCCGAGAGCAAAGAGGGAGAGGGAGCGACCTTTATCGTCGAGCTCCCCTATGTAGAAGAGGGAGCCGTACGTCGCGCCGAGAGCACCGAGGTATTGCCGTCCGGCATCAAGGGCAAACGCATCCTGGTGGTGGAAGATGAGGAGGATGTGGCCGTCGTGCTACAGCGTATCCTGACTCAGGACGGCCATCGCGTGTTCTGGGCCGAGAACGGTCAGGCGGCGCTGGACCACCTGGCTCAGGCGCGAATCACCGGTATGACGTTCGACCTCATCATCAGTGACGTCAAAATGCCGGGACTAAACGGCCCGGCCCTGTACGAGCGAATTCAGGAGCAAGATCCGGATCTGTGTCGGCGGGTTGTTTTCCTCACCGGGGATACCATGAGCCCGACCACGCGGGGCTTTTTGCAAGATCTCGGCAGCCCCTATCTCACCAAACCCTTTACCATCAACGACCTGCGGGCCATTATCCTTCACATGGCGAATGTAAAATAGCCCAAACCGGGTATGAAAAGCCGCCCCCGGGGATACCTTGCCGGCGAATGTTTGCAAGATACCCCTGAGGGCGGCTCGTTTATTTACGATCTATGGCTTTTTGTACAGCCGATCCAGAATACCGAACATGATCTGCTCAAGGCGTTCTCGATATCGCGCCACCAGCACGGCGCCGATCAGGGCCAGCACCGCCATCACCACCAGATGAGGCCAGGCCAAATCGTGAACCAGTGTCCCAAGCCAGGACGAGACGATGATGCCCAATGAGCGACCGATAACGGCCACGACCAGAATGCGCCGAATCGGGATAGGCATCAACCCTGCGGCGAAACAGGCCACATCGTCGGGGAGAAAGGGTAACAGGTAGATGGCTAAAAGCGCTGCAACACCCCGCCGTTCGGCGTAATCGTCCAGCCTGGCCAGTGTTTTAGGGCTTGCCAGCCGCTCGACCAGCGGCCGTCCCAGCGTTCGCGTCAGCCAGACGGCCAGCGCCGTGCCGATGACCAACCCGATCATGCTGAGCACCGTGCCCCAGAACAGGCCGTACAGATACCCGGCGGCCAGACCGACCACCTGCCCGGGGATGGGCGCCATCACCACCTGCAACACCTGAGCCAGGATGATGATAGCCGGCCCCCAGGCGCCCAGATCACGGACGAACTGCTCGAACGCCGCCCGATCGACAAAAAGGCGCCCCAAATCGGCGCGATACAGCGCGA
>JBMNOI010000014.1:0-40596 GCA_050942995.1 Anaerolineae bacterium | reverse complement strand
GTCACCCGGCCGCGGGCGGCCGGGTGACGGCGGCCACTTTTGTCGATAGGAGAGGGTGACATGCCGACCTTTGATCATTTGGCGATTTCCGATCTCGATCGGTTCGTGTTTGGTTCGGCGCCCCGGCCGCTGGTGTTGGGGGATGGGCTCATCATCGGTGGCGGCGATGTGTATCCGGAATTGAACTTTACACTGCCGCCCATGACGATATCGGCCGAGACCATGCCCGATGCCCGCGCCCAGTACAAGGAAATGATCGGCGATGCCGTATCCCGGGCGGTGACCCTGCACGCGCCGGGACTGGTGGTCGAGTTCGAGTTGCTGCCTGAATTGACCTCTACTCCCGAGTGGGGCGCCGAGATCACCGCCATCCTGCGTCAAGCCCTGGATACCACCGCCAGAGAGCACGGGTTGCGCTCGGCGTTGCGCGTCACACCCAACGATGTGCGCGAGTTTACCCGACCGCCGGTTATGCGGCACGGGCCTCGCTGGGATGAGATGATGCGCTCCTTCGACCTGTGTGCGGCGGCAGGGGCGGATCTGTTGAGCATCGAGTCGACCGGCGGCAAAGAGGTGCACGACGAGGCGATCCTGGGGGGCGACCTGATGCTGTCGGCCTTTGCGCTGGGCGTGCTGGGCAGTCGCGATATGACCTATCTGTGGGATCACATCATCGAGATTGCCCGGCGGCATGATGTCATAGCGTCCGGCGACTCGGCCTGTGGCTTTGCCAATACGGCCATGGTGCTGGCCGAACAGCGCTATGTGCCCCGGGTATGGGCGGCCGTCATCCGGGTGATGAGTGTGCCACGCAGCCTGGTCGCCTTTGAGCGGGGCGCTGTGGGCCCGGGAAAGGATTGCGCCTATGAGGGGGTGTATCTCAAGGCCATCACCGGCTATCCCATGTCGCTGGAGGGCGCCGAAGCGGCCTGTGCCCATCCTTCACCCATCGGCAACGTGGCCCGGGCGGTGGCCGATCTCTGGAGTAACGAGTCGGTGCAGAACGTCAAGCTGCTCGGCGGCATGGCCCCCACCGTATCGCTGGAACAGCTCGTATACGCCACGCGGACGATGAACGAGGCCACCGCCCGCGGACCGGAGGCGGTGCGGCTGTTGCGCGATCTGTGGTCCGATTCGGATAGACGACACGATCCCCAGGCCTATGTGCTGCGGCCCGATGTCGCGCTGGATCTGGCCGGGCGCATCGTCGAAGAGGATACGCCCTACCGGCGCATGCGACGCGCGGCCCGGGAGGCTCTGGCGGCACTGAGGCGCGGGTATCAGGAGGGCGCCTTTGCGCTATCGGCCGGCGAGGTGCACTGGTTGGATCGGCTCTCACGGCAGGCCGAGGCGCTGCCCGACGATGAGGATGCCTTTATCGATCGGGTGGCCGGGCAATTGGATCCGGCACGGGTGCGTCTGGGGGAATATGGCATCGGTGTGGCGGCCACTCGGTAAGGAAAGCATACGGCAAAGAGGGTGAACCATGATGGACGGGTGGGAGCGTTACGCCAAGCAGGTGTTCTATCGTGGCATAGGTCGCGAAGGGCAGCAGCGCATCATGTCCGCGCGGGTGGCCGTGATCGGTCTGGGAGCGCTGGGGAGTGTCATCGCCGAACAACTCGCCTGCGCGGGGGTGGGCACTCTACGGTTGGTGGATCGTGACTTTGTCGAGCTGAGCAATTTGCAGCGACAGACGCTCTATACCGAGGCGGACGCCGAGGCGCGCCTGCCTAAGGCGGTGGCGGCGGCCGACCGGTTGCGCTCGATCAACTCAGAGATCGTCATCGAGCCGCATGTGGTCGATGTGACGCCGCGCAATATCCTCGACCTGTTGGATGGGTGCGATCTGGTGCTGGATGCCACCGATAACCTCGAGACGCGGTTCTTGCTCAATGACGCCTGCATCAGGCTGGGGCTGCGTTGGGTCTATGGCGGGGCGTTGGGCTCCTCAGGCGCGGTGATGGCGATCAACCCGGGCGAGACGGCCTGTCTGCGCTGCCTGCTCCCTCAGGCGCCGCCGCCCGGAGCGTTGCCCAGTTGTGAGACGGACGGTGTGCTGGCGGCCACGACCGGTGCAGTGGCCTCGTTACAGGTCGCGCAGACTTTGCGCATGCTGGTCGGCTACGAGCCCGAGAGCGTGTTGCTGAATCTGGATGTGTGGGATGGCAGGCTTCAGCGGGCTGAGATCGATCGGCGGGGGGACTGTCCCGCTTGTGTGTACGGACAGATGGGGTATTTGGAGGGGGATCGTGTGGCCTGGTCGACGGTGCTCTGTGGGCGCAACAGCGTTCAGATCGTGCCGCCGGAGGAGATCGAGATCGGCCTGGAGGATCTACAGCGCCGCCTGAGCGTGACCGGTCCGGTGACCTATAACGGATTTCTGCTCAGCGTACAGGCTGCCGGGCACGAGATCGTCGTATTCCCCACCGGACGGGCCATCATTCGTGGCACCACCGACGAGGCCGTGGCGCGCAACCTGTATGCGCGCTATGTCGGCGTATAAACGGCTCGATTCTGGCGGCGGACATGCCCTGCAGACCGATGGGGTATGCGAGGACGGGAATGGGGGGGGATAACCGTCTCCGCGCCAATTCGATATGCTCCGGGATTCCTGCCGTCAGAGGAATCTCGGAGCGTTTTACATTTGATTCACGTTCAGTCGCGGCCGATCCTTGTTCGCTCCATGTAACTGTGGTAGAATGAGCCGCAAACCAAATGCGGGGGAAGGATGGCCGAAGAGTCTCTGGGAGAGATCAGTGTCCGCGAGTGCGAGATTCTGCAACGGGTCGCCACCGGCGCGACAAACCAGCAGATCGCCGTCGAGCTGGACATCAGCATCAACACAGTCAAAGCGCACTTGCGCAACATCTTTACCAAGATCGGCGCCGAGTCGCGAACTGAGGCGGCCATGTGGGCGGTGCAACAGCGCCTCCTGGATATATCGCCTGATGAGCCTGCCGACGAGTCTCTGGTGGCCGCTCCTTCCACATCCCCGTCCGATTTACCGACGCCAAATCGCATGGCCTGGCCCGTGCTTCCCGCGCAGCGGGTGACGCTGGCGCTGGTGCTGACGCTGGTGCTGGCCATCGTCGTGTGGCCCATCCCTCAGGCACGCACTGTGGCCGCCCCGTCCGGTCGTATGGTCGATCTTCCCGCCAATTCGAGTCAGGAGGCCGTTCCTGAGGGCGCCCCCCGCTGGCGCAGCCGCGCGCAGATGCCCACCCCACGGGGGCGCTTTGCTCAGGCGGTGGTCGATGACACCCTCTACGTGATCTCGGGTCTGACCGAAGAGGGCTGGACCGACCGGGTCGAGACGTACGATCCCACAGCCGATCTGTGGGGGCGACGGGCACCCAAGCCGATCCCGGTTGCTAATGTGGGGGCCGCCGTGGTGGACGGGCGCATCTATGTGCCCGGAGGGTTGGACGAAACCGAGACGGTGCGCGATGTGCTGGAGGTGTACGATCCCGTCCGGGATGAGTGGTTCAAGGCTGCATCGTTGCCCACGCCCCTTTGTGCCTATGCCATCGCTCCTTACGGGGATGGATTCTACCTGTTCGGTGGGTGGGACGGCACGGATTACGTCTCGACCGTATACTATTACGATGCGGCCACCGACGCCTGGCGGCGAATCACCTCGATGGAGACGGCGCGGGCTTTTGCCGCCGCCGTCACGCTGAACGGGCGAATCTATCTGTTGGGGGGATACGACGGCACGGTCGAGCATACGACCTGCGAGTCGTACGACCCAGAGTTGGCCGAGGCCGGAAGCGACCCCTGGCAGAGTTGTGCGCCCATGAACGCCGGTCGGGCCGGACACGCGGCGACGGTGTTTGGCGACCAGATCTATGTAGTGGGCGGTGGCTGGGAGCGCCCTCTGGCATTCAACGAGTTGTACGATCCGGTGGGAGATGCCTGGTTCACCTTCAACAGTCCCATTCTGGGCGAGTGGCGCAGCCTGGGGCTGTCGACGGTCGAGGTGCCTGAAGGGGGCTTTTTGTATGCCGTGGGGGGCTGGAACGGCCGTTATCTGGGTGTCGTTGAGGCGTATCAGACGTTCTTCCGGCTCTTTGTGCCGTAACGATCGATCAGGGATCATAGAAAGGACGCGGCCATGTCAGAGCAAAATGGATACGACCTTCGTCTCACATGGGTCGATGGGATGCGGTTCGTGGCTCATGCTGCCGCATCGGGCAGCGCAATGGTACTGGACGGCGCGCCAGAGTATAGTGGACTGGGCAGCGCGATACGCCCTATGGAAGCGTTGCTGTCGAGCCTGGCCGGCTGTACGGCCATGGACGTGATCTCGATACTGCGCAAAAAGCGACAGCAGGTGACGGGCTTTTACGTGAATGTGAACGGCTATCGCGCCGATGAACATCCCCGACGCTATGAGCGCATCGAATTGGAATATGTCGTCTGTGGCCATGGTGTGAGCGAGGAGGCCGTGGCCCGTTCCATCGAGCTGTCGCTGACCAAGTACTGTAGTGTAACGGCTACGCTAAACGCCGAGATCATATCCAGGTTCCGCGTCAAAGAGGAAGGCACAGAGGAGCAGGACGAATGAGCGAGCCGTACGATGTGGTCGTCATTGGGGGAGGACCCGGCGGTTATGTGGCGGCCATTCGGGCGGCCAAGCTGGGTGGTCGTGTGGCGTTGGTGGAGAAGGAGCGGGTAGGCGGCGTCTGTCTCAATCATGGCTGCATTCCGACCAAGACGTTGATTCACGATGCCGAGCTCTATTATCAGGCGGCCTCGGGCCGTTTTTGCGTGGATGCCGACGGGCCGTTTCGCGTCAATTTCGACCGGCTCATGGCCCGCAAGCGCGAGGTTGTCGAATCGATCGTCGGCGGCGTCGAGCGCCTGATCAACCTCAACCGGATCGCCCTGTATCCCGGGCGGGCTCGCATTCTGAGCCCGAGCAGGGTGCAGGTAACAGGCGATGACGGAACCGCATCCGAACTGGCGTGTCGCGCTATCGTGGTGGCGACGGGCTCCGTGCCCATGAAGGTCAACATCCCCGGCGTCGATCTGCCCGGCGTGATCGGCTCACGGGAGCTGCTGGATATCGACCATCTGCCCGGGAGCATGGTCGTCATCGGCGGCAGCGCGGTGGGGCTCGAATTCGCCAGCGCGTTCCACATGCTGGGGACGGAGGTGACGCTGCTCGGACGACGCACCTTTTTGAAGGATTCCGAAGAGCAGCTGACCAGGCGGCTGCAATCTATTCTGGTGCGCCGCGGCATCAAGATCCAGATCGGCCTCGAATTCCAGCGCATCGAGCGGACGGATGAGGGGCTGTTACGGGTCTATTATGAGCGGCGAGGCAAAGAAGAATATGCCGAGGGCGAAGTGGTGCTGCTGGCTGCGGGGCGGCGCCCCTGTGCCGACGGGTTGGGGCTGGAAGAGCTGGGCGTGTGCATGAACGGGCCGGCCGTGGCCGTGAACGAGTATCTGGAGACCAACGTGCCCGGAATCTATGCCATCGGCGATTGCATCGGCGGGTACATGTTCGCTCACGTGGCCTCACGAGAGGGTGAGGTGGCGGTGGGCAACATCCTGGGGCAGCGCCAGCCGATGGATTATCGTGTGGTGCCTTATTGCTTCTTTACCACACCCGAGATGGCATCGGTGGGGCTTACCGAGGTACAGGCTACCGAGCTGGGTCTGGCCTATCGCGTCACACGTTACCCCTTCCGTGCCAACGGCCGCGCCATGACCCTGGGTGAGGAAGAGGGGCAGATTCGGATGATCTGCGAAGAGACGCCGAACGGCGAGAGCGGCAAAGTGCTGGGCGTACATATCATGGGGCCTCGCGCCGGAACCCTCATCGCCGAGGCGGCTCTGGCCATGCAACTGGACGCTACGGCCAAAGACATCGCCCATACGATTCATACCCATCCGACGTTGCCCGAGGCGTTCATGGAGGCGGCGATGGAGCAGGTGGATGGGGCCATTCACTTTGAACGAATATAGCCACGGGACGCAGGTCAGGGGGCTTACAACGTGAGCGCCGTGGTGGGATTGTGTACGATCGAGTTGCAAATCCCGAGTAGCCGCTCTCTCAAAGACAAGCGCCAGGTGGTGCGCTCGGTGATTCAGCGAATACGGAACGAGTTCAACGTCTCGGTGGCGGAGGTCGATCATCTGGATAGCTGGCAACTGGCTTCGCTGGCGGTGGTCTGCGTATCCAACGAGACGGGGCGCGTACACAGCCTGCTGGAAGGGGTCGTGCGCTTTGTCGAGCGTGGACGGTTTGACCTGATCCTGCTGGACTATGAAATCGAGTTGATCTAGTTCGTGTTCTGAACGCCTCGAACGAGAGGTGTCCGCCGGTTGATCGATTTTGCATGGATGGGAGGTGCTCCATATGCCGTTTGAAGCGCTGGCTGCGGCCCGAGATTGGGCATTGATTTTGCTTGCGCTCGAGTCGATGGTACTGGCTGCGGTGCCGCTGGCGGTACTGTATTTTGTTACAAAGGCGTTACGTCGATTCATTCCCAAAGTGCGGCCGGCGTTGCGTCGGGCGACGGCATGGCTGCGCAACCTGCACGAGATTGTGGAACGAATCATGGCGTCTGTTTGCGCGCCCTTTATCGTCGGATATGCCGCGGCGGAACGGGTGCGCATTACCGCGCGGGGATTGGGCCGTATGTTGCCGGGGAGGCGATAAGGGATGAAACAAAACATCAACTATATTGCGGGCGGAGCGGCGTTGGGCGCCGTCCTGGGGGCTATGGCAGGGCTGCTCTATCAGCGACGCACCCAGGCGCGCCTCTCTGCGGAGGGGGTCGTGGCGGCGTCGGCCGGGTCGATAGACAGTAGCCGCTTGCTTCGATTGGGGCTGGCCGTCATTGCCCTGGTGCGTCAGGTGATGGAGCTGGGCTGATCCTTCCGGAGGCTTTTCGTGCGTGTAATGCCCGCTCTCTGAACGGTCGCCCATATCATCATGCTGTTTTAATTTGTCGCAGGGCTGCACAGGTCGCAAAACAATCCCCTTCCGAAGGGGCGAATGCAAACCGTGTGTGTTTCTCGTGAACCGTTCTCTCCTGGCAGGGGCCTTCGGAAGGGGATATCGGACCATAACGCAGCCCTGCTTTGTCGATCCGGGTCCGTTGACATATTGATGCGTTAGGCTATACTGAGGGGAGGTTTGTATTGTTTTGCGACGACGCAGACCGGCGCGTCGTTGCTTCTTCGATATCGCAGGACGATCGTGCCGCGCCGTTGCGGCATTTGCATCCATCAGGTCTTACGGCAACGGTGCTCAGGAGAGGTGGAGCAAAGAGTCGTTCAAAGCGACCATCTTTCAGGTGTGGTGCATACCGGCCATACGCTGGTAGCCCTCAGGCTGTGTTCGATGCAGTGACACGTGTGGAGCACACTACTTCCGAGAGATGATCTGGACATAACGACGCACTCTCATTCTGCCAAGGAGGCCGTTGCCGTGTATCGGATCGTTGAGAAAAAGACTCTGACGCCGGTGACCAAGCAGTATGTCATCGAGGCTCCGGATGTGGCCCGCAAGGCCAAGGCCGGGCAATTCGTCATTATACGAGTGGTTGAAGAGGGCGAGCGCGTTCCGCTGACGATCGCCGACTTTGACCGGGAGAAAGGCACCATTACCCTCGTGGTGCAAGAGATCGGCAAATCCACCCGCCTTCTGGGTACCCTGGATGTCGGCGATAGCCTGGCCAGCTTTACCGGGCCGCTGGGGCGCCCCACCGATATCGAGCCCCACGGTACCGTGGTGCTGGTAGGCGGCGGTCTGGGTGTGGCCCCTATCTACCCCATCTGTCGCTCCCTGCGAGAAGCGGGCAATCATGTTATCGCCATTATCGGTGCGCGCAACCACGATCTTCTCTTCTGGGAAGATGAGATGCGCAGCGTGACCGATGAATTGATCGTGGTTACCGATGACGGCAGCTATGGACGCAAGGCCCTGGTAACGGTTCCGCTCAAAGAGATGCTGGATGAGGGGCGCGAGATCAACGCGGTATGGGCCATCGGCCCGGCGATTATGATGAAGTTTGTGTCGCTCACTACCGAGCCCTACGGTGTCAAAACGTTCGCCAGCCTGAACTCGATCATGGTAGACGGTACCGGCATGTGCGGCGCCTGCCGTGTGTCGGTGGGTGGGCGTACGCGCTTTGCCTGTGTGGACGGCCCCGAATTCGACGCCCACCAGGTAGATTGGGATTTGCTGCTGTCACGGCAGCGTATTTATCAGGATCAGGAAAAGTCATCATTGGATATGAATGACACCGTCGATCAGGCTGCAGGAGAGCGATAACCCATGGCCAGTCGAAGAAACGATACCCCCCGCCAGGAGATGCCCACGCAGGATCCAGAGGAACGGCGACGTAATTTCAACGAGGTCGCGCTGGGGTATACCCGCGAAATGGCCATCGCCGAGGCCAACCGATGCATTCAATGTCGCCGGCCCATGTGTGTGACCGGGTGCCCCGTGCAGGTGCGTATTCCCGAATTCATCAAAGCGCTGCGCGAAGAGGATATGTGGGCGGCTGTGGAGTATTTGAAGGATAAGAATAGCCTTCCGGCGATCTGTGGCCGGGTGTGTCCGCAGGAAACCCAGTGTGAGCAGCTGTGTGTGCTGGGGCGGCGTGGTGAGCCGGTGGCCATCGGCCGGCTGGAGCGCTTTGTCGCCGATTGGGAACTCGAGATGGGGGTGCGCGAGCCAGAGCCGGCCCGGCCTAACGGCAAGCGGGTCGTCATCATCGGGTCCGGTCCCGCCGGACTTACGGCGGCGGGCGATCTGGCGAAAAAGGGGTATTCGGTCGAGATTCTGGAGGCGTTACATTTGCCCGGCGGCGTGTTGATGTACGGCATCCCCGAGTTTCGTCTGCCCAAGGATGTCGTCGCCGCTGAGGTGCGTTATCTGGAGAGCCTGGGCGTGGTGATCCGCACCAATGTCGTCGTGGGCAAGCTGTTTACTCTGGGCGAATTGCTGGAAAACTATGACGCCGTGTTCCTGGGTACCGGCGCCGGTCTGCCGATCATGATGAACATTCCGGGCGAGAACCTGAACGGTGTCTACTCGGCCAACGAGTTGCTCACGCGGGTCAACCTGATGAAGGCCTATCTTTTCCCCCAGTGGGATACGCCCGTCAATGTGGGGCGGCGGGTCGCTGTGGTGGGCGCCGGAAACGTGGCCATGGATGCGGCGCGCTCCTCACTGCGCCTGGGCGCCGAGGAGGTCCACATCGTCTATCGCCGTTCACGCGACGAGGTGCCGGCGCGGGCTGAAGAGGTGCATCACGCCGAGGAAGAGGGCATCATCTTTGACTTTCTCACCAACCCCATCGAGATCCATGGCAACGAGCAGGGTTGGGTCACGGGGATGCGCTGCATTCGCATGGAACTGGGCGAACCCGATGCCAGCGGCCGCCGTCGGCCTATCCCCATCGAGGGCTCTGAATTCAATATGGAAGTGGATACGGTGGTGATGGCCCTGGGCACGCGCCCCAACCCGCTGGTGTTTATGGACGCCGATAACCTGGAGCGTGATCCGGCGGGGACGGTAATCGCCGACCGCAACACGGGCCGTACGCGCATGGAACGGGTATGGTCGGGGGGCGATATTGTCACCGGCGCTGCGACCGTCATCAGCGCCATGGGCGCGGGGCGGGTGGCCGCCAACGATATCGATCGCTACCTGCAGGATCCCGACAAGGAGAGCTGGTGGCCCGAGCCTGACGAGTCAGCCGGCTGATCGTTTGGGTACGGAGGATAAGAGATGGGGCGGTCCCTCGAAGGGCCGCCCCTTTATATGTGAACCGCCCGGTGAGGCGGATAACTTGTTTTGCGCTCGATGCGGCCGGATTATCGGGAGAATCTGCTTCCGGTCTAGTGCCGGCGCCGTTCAAGCGGGTACCGGGGGCTGATACGGCTCTCCTGCTCACCGATTCGCAGGCCCCCCGCCTCCTGAACGATCTCGAAGCGATCGACCGTAGAGCCGTAGGATGGGGCACCCCATGTTAGCGTGTAGATGCCCGGCTCTAATTCTCCGCTCCATTGTCCGACGAGCACCTCTTCTCCGGGGCCCGGCAGCGCGGGGATGTTGCGTAGCCAGCCGCCGTTGCGCTTTTTTCCCTGCGGATCTGCAAGCTCCCACGTGGCGACGAGATCATCGGACAGGGGATGGGTGCCGCCGTTATGGATGCCG
The DNA here is from genome assembly GCA_050942995.1 of Anaerolineae bacterium. GTDB lineage: Bacteria > Chloroflexota > Anaerolineae > UBA1429 > UBA1429 > JBMNOI01. The sequence continues at coordinate 30,407 of JBMNOI010000014.1, read as the reverse complement.
AGGGCGATGACGACCCGATCATCCCGGATACTCGGGATCGCATAAAAGGTAACCAGTCGATCCGGATGGGCCGGCATTGTGTTGCGGGTGATATTGCAGCCGATCATGACGGCCAACACACAAAACAGGATCCACATCCATAACCAGGAAGATCTATTCATCACGCCTCCTTTTATGGCGCAGAATGCTGTGCCGATATCTGTCTACAGCATACCTCAGGAGGCGTTGCGATGAATCGGCCGAAGGGTGAGACCGGTGGTTGGGCGGGTTGGTAGTTCTCTCCCCGTACAGATGGCCAGCGCGACGCAGCCAGGATGGTCAAGGGCAAGGGGATGACAGGCTACGTCATTGTCCGGTATCACCTTCCGAAGGTCTCAGGAGCGAACGGATCACGAAAGCCGCGAGTTGCATTCGCCCCCTTCGGAAGTGGGTCTTTTGCAGAGGGGTAAAACCGGGGATAATGTTACCCTCTCGATGCCGGCGGGTATGTCCGGCATCGAGAGGGTAGCGAACGAATCTTATCTATATCGATCGTCGGCAGAGCGTGGCTCGGCTAGCGCTCCATAGGCGGCACATTCATCGCCTCACCGGCATGCGTGGCCAGCGAGCGGGCAAAGCCGACGAACTCGGTGGGGATGACAAACTTGGTCGACGCACTCTCGCCCAGCGCCCGCAGCGCTTCAAAGTATTGCAGCGTCAGGGTCTTGCTGTCGATATCCTGGGCCACTTTGTAGATCTCGGCCAGACCCAATGCTCTTCCCTCGGCCTGCAGGATGGCCGCCTGACGCTCGGCCTCGGCCTGCAGAATGACCGCCTCGCGATTACCCTGAGCCCGCAGAACGGTGGCCTGCTTCTCACCCTCGGCGCGGCGAATGGCCGCTTCGCGATGGCCCTCGGCCTCGGTCACCGTGGCGCGGCGATCTCGCTCGGCCGCCATCTGGCGGGTCATGGCCTCTTCGATAGCCCGCGGCGGCACAACCTCGCGGATCTCCACGGCGGTGACCCGGATGCCCCAGCGATCGGTGACCTCATCCAGCTTTTCATGGAGGATGTGGTTGATCTCATCTCGCTTGGAGAGCACGTCGTCCAGATCCATCGCGCCCACCACAGCGCGCAACGCCGTAATGGCCAGTCCTCGGGCGGCCCCGGTAAAGTCCTCGACCTCCAGTACGCTGCGCACCGGGTCGATGACCTTGTCGTATACGAGAAAGTCGATAGACACCGAGGCGTTATCGGCCGTGATGCAGGTTTGCGGCGGCACATCAAAAAAGGCCTCTCGCAAGTCCACGGAGATGGCCGAATCGACAAAGGGGATCAGCAGCACGAGACCGGGGCCACGGGCGCCCAGGCTGCGCCCCAATCGAAAGACCACCAGCCGCCGGTATTCGGGCACGATGCGGACGGTCATCGACAGAATGATCAGACCAAACAGAATAAAGATGGCGAGAATGATCAACGTTTCCATCACGAACCTCCTTGCGCGGGTTCCTCTGGCTCGACGGGTACAACCTGCAACCGAACTCCGGCAATGCCGATAACCCGGACGGCCTCGCCGGCTTTGATCGGCCGTGAAACGGATACGGCGCTCCAATCCTCAAGATTGACACGGACCTGTCCATCAGGGGCCAGATCGCTTCTGGCCGTTCCCTGCGCGCCCACCAGCCGCTCGGCGCCTGTCTGCGGTGGCAGACGGACGGCCTTTAGAACGGCCCGCAACACGAGAAACGTGAATCCCAGAATCGCCGCGGCCATCGTACCGATCAGCCAGGGACTGACGCTCAGGTCGGGCATGGCCGGCGAAATGGATGTGAACGGAGAGAACAGCAGCAGCGACCCCAGAACAAAGGGCACCAATCCGGCGACACTCACAATGGCCTCCGTGTCGGTAAATATTCCCACGGCGAAAAAGACGACGGCTACGGCCAGCAGGGCGATGCCGGCCCAGTTGACCGGCAGGCTGCCCAGCGCCAGGAAGGCGATGATAAACGATACGGCGCTGGCGATACCGGGCAAGCCCAGGCCGGGCTCGGTCAGCTCGGCCAGCAGAAAGAGCGTGCCCAGCGAGAGCAGCAGATAGGCGATGTTTGGCTCGGTGATGACGTGCATCAGGCGCTCGGCCAGGTTCATCGGGTGACGCTCGATCACGGCCCCCGCCGTCTGGATGGTGACCGGGCCTCGCTCGGTGGTCACGCTGCGGCCGTCCAGTTGGGCCAGCAGAGCATCCAGATTCTCGGCGACGAGGTCGATGACGTTTTCCTCCAGGGCCTCCTGCGCGGTCAGTGAGAGGTTCTCGCGTACGGCGCGTTCGGGCCACTCGGTGTTGCGGTCTCGGACGGCGGCAATGCTGCGCACCAGAGCGGCGGCATCGCTGGTGGCCTTTTCATCCATCACCTCGTCGATATCGGCGCCCAGCGGCACAGGATGGGCGGCGCCGATGTGGGTGGCCGGCGCCATAGCGGCCACGTGCCCCGAAAGGGTGATGAACAATCCGGCCGATGTGGCGCGCGCGCCGGCGGGTTCGACATAGACAACCGTGGGAATGGGCGAGTTGAGCAAAAGCTGACTCATCTCGCGCATAGCGGTTTCCAGACCACCGGGGGTATCGATCGATATGACAACCAGCCGCGCATCGCGCTGCTGCGCCAACCCGAGGGTACGGGTCAGATACTGGGTGGTGAGGGGATTGATGACTCCACGAACCTCCAGCACGATGATGGGGCCGCTCCCCGTCTGTTGGGCGCCTACCGGGCCGGCAAACAGGCTGAGAAGGAGCCATCCGAGCAGTATAATGCCAAGAATTCGTCTGGTCATGCGGCCTCCCTTCATTGTCGGGATGGGTAGGGCCACGGAACGTGTGTTCTCATTATAACCCAACGATCGCCCTTCGACAACAAGCTGTGCAGCGGCCTTTGACGTTGATAGGGGGCGTCGCTACAATGAGCACATTGCCCATTTCATCTCAGTCCGGGAGGTAATCCCCATGCCCCATATCGTCTCTGTGGGTGAGGCGCTGGTCGAGATCATGCGCACCGAGCGTGATCGCCCGTTGGATCGTCCGGCCGAGTTTTCCGGCCCCTATCCCAGCGGGGCGCCGGCTATTTTCGCCAGCGCTGCCGCTCGCCTGGGCGCTTTGGTGGGATTCATCGGCAGCGTGGGAGAGGATGCCTTTGGCGACTGCATCGTCAACCGGCTGCTGGCCGACGGTATCGATTGCTCGGCCGTGCGTCGCGTGTCTGACCGCCTCACCGGCATCGCTTTTGTGGCCTATCGCTCCAATGGCGAGCGTTCCTTCGTGTTTCACATGGCCCAATCGGCGGCGGTAGAGATGGATGTGGAACAGATTCCTGCGAATTTTCTGAGCGATGTGCGCTATCTGCACGTGATGGGCTCGTCGCTCAGTTCGAGCGAGGCGATGCGGGCAACCTGCTATGCTGTGGCGGCGACGGTGCACGCTCAGGGGGGCACGGTGAGTCTGGACCCTAATCTGCGTCCGGAATTGATGCCGTTGGAAGAGATCCGTGCCGTTTGTGAGCCGATCCTGCGGGTGGCCGATATCGTGTTGCCCAGCGGTGAAGAGCTGCTGACCCTCACCGGAGAATCGACTCCGGACGAGGGCGTGGCCCATCTGCTTTCTCGTGGCGTGAAACTGGTGGCGCTCAAGCGTGGAGCACAGGGGTCGACGCTCTACAGCGCGGATGAGGTCATCGAGGTTCCGCCCTACAAGGTGGACGAGGTAGACCCTACCGGCGCGGGAGATTGTTACGGCGCCGCGCTGCTGGTCGGCCTCTCGCTCGGCTGGCCGCTGGCTCAGGCCGGCCTGCTGGCGAACGCGGTGGGGGCGCTGGCTACGACGCGTCTCGGCCCCATGGAGGGCACCTTTAGCCTGGATGAGGTGCGTGAATTCATGGCCGCTCAGGGGCGCCCGCTCGACGCAAGCCTCAAGCGATGACCTTTCCCTCAAAGCGAGATCTATGGCTCGGGCTGCTGGTTTGGAGCAGCGTGACCCTGGGAATGGTAAGCGCGGCCACCTCGGGCTCTGTTCTCGTCATTGGCATTACGTTTCTCATGACCGCGCTCTGGGCATGGATGTGGTTTGGCACGGCATACACGATCGCGGGCGATGAGTTGATCGTTCGATGCGGACCCTTTCGCCGGGTGGTCGAGCTGAACGAGATCGTCAGCGTGAGGAAAACTCATAATCCCCTGGCATCGTTCGCCCTTTCGCTAGACAGGCTGGAGATCCGATACGGCGAGCAGGGCCTCGTCCTGATCTCTCCCCGGGATGAGGTGGGCTTTATCGATCGGCTGAGGGGGGCAAATCCCGTGATTCGGGTCGGGTGAAGCAGCGGCAGTTCGCCCGCCGGGGTGTGCTCGATATATCGCCCGGTGGGGTGCTCAATCTTTTCGTACAACGTTGCACAGGAGCGAGGCAAGAGATGATGACCGTGCAGCCGACCATCGTCGTACACGGAGGCGCCGGAGCCATTCCTGATGAGCTGGTCGAGCCCTTTCGTCGGGGCTGCCGACGCGCCGCCGAGATCGGGATGGGGATCCTCACCCGTGGCGGAACGGCCGAAGACGCGGTAGAGGCGGCCATCTGCTTCATGGAGGATGACGACGCCTTTGATGCCGGGCGGGGATCGTTTCTGAACGCCGATGGCGTGATCGAAATGGACGCCGGCCTGATGGAGGGCGCCGATTTGCAGGTGGGCGCTGTGGCCGGCGTGTGCGATATCGCCCATCCCATTACGCTGGCGCGACGGGTGATGGAGAGCGAGCATGTCTTTATTATCGGGGAGGGGGCGTCGCGCTTTGCCGTGGCCCAGGGGATGGAGCGCTGCGGGATCGAGCGCCTGGCCGTCGAACGCGAGATCCGTGCCTGGCAGGAATATCGGCAGAGTCGCGCAGAGCCCACGCGCTGGCCGGTGAGCGATACGGTGGGCGCTGTGGCGCTGGACGTCACCGGGCATCTGGTTGCCGGCGTCTCCACCGGCGGGAGGCCATTCAAGCTGCCGGGTCGAGTGGGCGACGTGCCCTGCCCGGGGTGCGGCTACTATGCCGATGACGCCGTGGGCGCTGCGGCCTCGACCGGAGAGGGAGAGGCCATTCTACGGGTCGTGATGGCCCGTGGCGCGCTGGAGCGGATGGCCGCGGGCTGCACGCCTCAGGAGGCGGCCGATGCGTGTATCGCCGATCTGGCGCGACGTACCGGCGGCCAGGCGGGCATCATCGTGCTGGATCCGCAGGGGCGCGTCGGCATCGCCTTTAATACGCCGCGCATGGGCCGCGCATGGTGGTCGGGGAGGACGGGTGAGCTCTGTGTGGCGGTGAATCCGGACGAATAGAACGGCGCATCGACCGTTCGTCGTCTTGTCGATCCGGGCGATCATCGGAGCGCCGAGATGTGGCGCTCTACAGCCAGCCTTTTTCCATCGCCTCTAGCAGAACCATGTCCCGGTAGACGGGGTCGGCGGCGACGCGTTTGGCGATGCGGGCGGCCTCGATCTGGGCCTCGGCGCGGATGGCCGCCTCATCGGCAACCAGCACCTGCCCGTCACGCACCAGCAAGCGGCCGTCCACCATGACGTCGCGCACCTCGTGGCCGCTGGCGGCATAGACCAGATTGGGCACGATGTTGCGCACCGGCTCCAGCAGCACCGGCGAGAGGTTGGGATGCCTCAGATCGACCGTGATCAGGTCGGCCTTTTTGCCCACCTCCAGCGAGCCCACCTCGTCTCCCAATCCTATCGCTCTGGCTCCCTCGATGGTGGCCATACGCAGCACCTCCCACGCGGGCATGACGGTGGGGTCGCGGTGGCGAATCTTGTTGAACAGGGCGGTGAGCTTGATCTCGTTGAATATGTTGTTGCAGTTGTTGCCCGCGGCCTGATCCGATCCCAGCGCCACCAATCCGCCGGCCTGACGGAACGCATGCGCCGGTGGCACGATGCCGTCGATGATGCCGATGCTGCCCGAGCAGAGGGCCATTCGCGCTCCGGAGCGGGCGATCATGGCCGCCTCCTCATCGGTTGCCTCGGTGAGGTGCACCGCCAGCAACTGATCGTCCAGATAGCCCAGATCGGCCAGATAGTCGGGCGTGCGTCGCCCGTAACGCTTGAGCATCTGCTCGATCTCGCGATCTCCCTGGGCCACGTGCATATGGATCATCAACCCTTCGCGCTGCGCCAGGCGCTTGATCTGCAGCAACTGCTCGCGCGACAGCATGTCGGGGGCCTGAGGGCCGATCATCGCCGTGACGCGGCCGTCCTGAGCGCCGTGCCACTCACGGACAAAGGCCATGGCGGCGTCGATCCGTTCCCGGCCGGTGGCATCGTCCAGAGGATAGAGGTCGCCCAACTTCCACCCGGCCATGCCGCCGGTGGGCAGGGCGCTGATCAGGGGCGTGAGCCGCGCCCGCACGCCCAGGGAGGCGTAAAACTCGGCCCAACCGTCGAACGGCGCCGTATAATCCACGTGGGTGGTGGTGCCGGCTTTGAGCGCCTCGATCGCGTTGAGACGACAACCGGCCAGACGGGCGCCGTCGTCGAGATTGCGACTGTAGGGCGCCAGGGCGCGTTGCATCCAGTGGGCGACATCCTGCGCGATGCCGCGAAGGATGGCCAGCGGTGTATGCATGTGCGCGTCGATCAGGCCGGGCAGCACGGCGCATCCGGTGGCGTCCAGCGTCTCCCGGGCGACATAACGCCCGGTCAACTCGTCGGTCGCGCCCGCCGCCAGGATGCGGCCCTTTTGGACGGCCAGCGCACCGTCGGGCACATAGCCCACGCCGTCGCCGGCCATGGTGAACAGGTGGGCATGAACGATCAACGTGTCGATGGATTGTGGCATGGTCATGGCCTCACAGAGGGGGTGTCGGAGATACGTGCTCGCCGGGTGGCGGAACCGTGCCGCCGGCCCGCCGCACGCGGTCGTACAATTGATCGAGGGAGATTGGCCCCATTGTGGCGCCGAACAATCCGGCCAGATGGTGGGCCAGCCGGCGGCGAACATCGGGTAGGGACGGCGCATCGGGCAGCTCATGGGCGATGGCGGTCACGCCGCCGTCGGTGATGCCACAGGGCACGATGCAGGCCCAATGGTTCATATTCGGGGCAACATTCAGGGCGAACCCGTGAAACGATATGCCGTGGCGAATGCGCACGCCCAGCGCGGCGATCTTGTTTGTGCCCACCCATACGCCGATATACTCCTCACGACGTCGGGCATCCAGGCGCCAGTCGGCCAGCGTGCGGATGATGACCTCTTCCAGGCGGTGCATATAGTCGCTGACGCCGAGGCCATAGTCGGCCAGGCGAAGGATGGGGTAGCCGACGATCTGTCCGGGGCCGTGATAGGTCACATCACCGCCGCGTTCGATACGGTGCACCTCGATGCCCTCGCGCTGCAGGTATTCGGGCGAGGCCAGGATGTGCTCCGGATCGCCCCGGCGCCCCAGGGTGATCACCGGCGTATGCTCCAGCAGCAGGAGGGTATCCTGTACCACTCCCTGTCGACGCCATGCGACCAGATTGTGTTGCAGGGCGTGAACGGGGCCATAGGGCTCTATGCCCATCTCGACCAGCCAGATCTGTCTGTCGTTCAACGAGTTCTCCTTGATTCAGCTCAACATACTACCGAACAGGTCGCGGCGGCCGCGGGCAAAAGCGTCGGCGGCGACCGGTCGTTTTCCCTCGATCTGCACCTCGCGCAGAAGCAAAACGCCGTGGCCGGTGGCGACGCCGGGGCCCTCCTCCGTCTCGATGACGGTGCCCGGCTCCTCGGATGTGTGATGGTCGGGCAGTGGCTGTGCGCGTAGAATGTGCAGGTTTTTACCCTGTAGCGATGTAAAAGCGCCGGGCCAGGGCGTCATGGCGCGGATCAACCGGTCGATCTCGCCGGCTGTGCGGCTCCAATCGATGTGCCCTGCCGATTTATCAAAGGGAGGCGCATAGGTCGCCGCGTCGTCATCCTGAGGCTGAGCCTGGATCGCGCCGGCCAGCCAGTCGGGAAGCGTGTCGATGAGCAGCTCAGCGCCCAGCTCGGCCAACCGCGCCGAAAGAGTCGCCGTCGTATCATCGGGCGCGATGGTAAGGCGACGTTGGGCGATGATGGCGCCGGTATCCATCCCGGCGTCGGTTAGCATCAGGGTGATGCCCGTCTCGGACTCGCCGTGGAGGATGGCGGCGGCGATGGGCGCCGCGCCCCGCCAGGCCGGCAGCAGTGAGGCATGGACGCCGATGCAGCCGTGGCACGGGATATCGAGCACCTCCTGACGCAGGATCTGCCCGTAGGCGGCGATGACGAACAGATCGGCGTCCAGCTCCCGCAACGCGGCGACCGCGGCGCGGTCCCGGCGCAATGATGCGGGTTGCATCACCGGCAGCCCCAGGTCCAGCGCCCTCTCTTTGATGGGCGGCGCCACCAGACGCCGCCCCCGCCCCGACGGACGATCGGGCTGGGTCACGACGGCCACCACCTCATGATGGCGATGCAACGCCTCCAGCACGGGCACGCCGAATTCGGGGGTGCCCAGAAATACCACTCGGGCCATGGGTTACTCCTCTCGTAACATGCGTTCGCCCGATTCTAGCATGGCCCGGCGTGTGGGGCAACAGGCAGGGCGATCGCATTTGGCTTTGGAACGACTTGACCATGCTCCAAGCGGCAAATCGCCCAACAGCGACCCTCTCCCACACGTGTGGGAGAGGGTGGGAGCCGGGCGGTAAGTACACCGCTCGGCTCCCGGGTGAGGGCCCAAAAGCAGCCATCCGTTGTGTGCGAGTTTCAAATGCGTTCACCCCGGACAACAGAGGCATCTAGCCTACCCCTCGTCGTTCCGTTCCAGCACCAGGTTGATAAGTCGCCCCGGCACATAGACGGTACGCCGAACGGCGCGCCCCTCGATATGGCGCTGCACCGGTTCCGCGGCAAGGGCCAGACGTCGCGCCTCCTCCTCGGGCAGATCGGCCGGCACGGCCATCCGGTGACGCAGCCGACCGTCCACCTGCACCGGCAGGGTGATCGTCTCCTCCTCGGTCAGTGCGTCATCCCATGTGGGCCAGGATTGCCGGTGAACGCTCGGTGGGTTGCCACGATGCGTCCAGATCTCTTCAGCCAGATGGGGTGCCAGCGGCGCCAGCATCAGGATGAACGAATCGAGGGCTCTATCCCATACCTCCTCCGGGGCGTGATGCTGCCACTCCTGCAGGGTGTTCAGGTAGCCCATCAATGCGGCGATGGCGGTGTTGAACGCCAGACCCTCCATATCCTCCGTCACTTTGCGGATGGTGCGGTGCATGGCGCGTTGCAGGGGGGTAGCATCCCGGGGCTCTTGGGGGGCTTTTGTCGGCGCAGTGGCCAGCCGCCAGGCGCGTCCGAAAAAGCGCACAATGCCGTGGATGCCGTCATCGCGGAAATCGCCCCCCTCCTCGAACGGCCCCATAAAGAGCAGGTACACACGCAGCACGTCGGCGCCGTAACGGTCGATATACTCGTCGGGCACGACCACGTTGCCCCGACTTTTGCTCATGCGCTGGCCGTCCTTGATGATCAGGCCGTGCAGGTGCAGTCGCCGAAACGGTTCGGGCCCCAGCTCTGCGGGGATGTGCCCCAGATCCTGTAGCGCCTTCCAGATGAAACGGGCGTACAGGTGGTGCATGGTGCTGTGTTCGATGCCGCCGATATACATATGGACCGGCAGCCAGCGCATCAGCCGCTCGTTATCCCAGGGGCGATCATGCCGCTCCGTAGAGGTGTAGCGCAGATAGTACCATGCCGAATCCAAAAAGTTATCCGACACATCGGTCTCGCGGCGGGCCGGCCCGCCACACTGCGGGCAGTGGGTGTGAACGAACTCGTCCACCGCCTCAAGAGGCGATTCGCCGGTGCCCAACGGTCGGAACTGCTCGCTGTAGGGCAGCCGCACGGGCAGATCCTCCTCGGGCACGGGGACCTCGCCGCATCGGGAGCAATAGATGATGGGAATGGGCGGTCCCCAGTAACGCTGGCGCGAGATCAGCCAGTCGCGCAGGCGATAGACCATGGTGGGGCGCGCCACACCGCGGGCGGCCAGATCGGCCACTATGGCGCGTTGGGCCTCGTCCACCGTCATGCCGTCATAGGGACCGCTATGGATGAGTGTGCCGTCACCCTCGTAGGCCGATTCGCTATCGGGCGGTGTCGGCGTATCGTCCGGGGGACGAACCACGGGCCGGATCGGCAGGTGATGTGCTCGGGCGAAATCCAGGTCACGTCCGTCATGGGCGGGCGTGCCGAATATGGCGCCACTGCCAAAGCCCGGCAGCACATAATCGGCCACCCACACCGGCAGGCGGCGGCCGTTCACAGGGTTGATGACGTATCGCTCGGTGAACTCGCCCGTCTTGTCGCGACTGCCGGCCATGCGTTCGGCGTCCGAACGCCTCCGCGCTTGCTGAACGTAACGTTCCACCGCCGATCGACGCTCGGGAGTCGTCCAGAGCGACAGATCCGGGTGTTCCGGCGCCAGAGCGACGAACGATGCACCGTACAGGGTGTCGGGGCGGGTGGAAAAGACGGTGATGCGCTCCGGGCCGCCGTCGGCATCGGCAAAGTCGATCTCGGCTCCCCGGCGTCGGCCGATCCAGTGGCTTTGCAGACGTTGCGTCGTCTCGGAGAACTCGGCGCCGGAGAAATCCAGCAGGCGCTCGGTGTACCGGGTGATCCGCAGGAACCACTGGGTCAACTCGCGCTGCTCTACGGGTGTGTCACAGCGCTCGCAGAGTCCGCCGATGACCTGCTCGTCGGCCAGCGTCGTCAGGCAGGAGGGGCACCAGTTCACCGGCGCCTTGGCGCGGTAGGCCAGTCCGCCCCGATAGAGCTGCAGGAAGATCCACTGCGTCCAGCGATAGTACTCCGGGTCGGTGGTGTTGATCTCGCGGCTCCAGTCAAAGGCGGCGCCCATGCGCTTGAGTTGTTCCTCACGAAAGCGGCGTACGTTCCGCGGCACCAGGTCGGCGGGATGAACGCCCTGCTTCAACGCATAGTTCTCGGCGTGGATGCCAAAGGCGTCGAACCCCATGGGCTGAAACAGATCGTGGCCGCGCATGCGTCGATAGCGTCCGTAGGCATCGGCGCCGCCGAACGAGTAGACGTGTCCTACGTGCAACCCCTCTCCCGAGGGGTAGGGGAACTCCATCAGGTTATAGAACGGGTTCTTTGCGTGGTCCAGATCCGTCCGATACAGCCCGCTCTCTTCCCATACACGCTGCCAGCGCGGCTCGACTTCGCCTGGATCGTAACGTTTGGCCATCGATCTGTTCCTCCTCTTGCCTGTACGATCGAATTTCCGGTTCAGTTCTCGAGCCCCATTTCGACCTCCTTTCGATGAAGAATGAAAAAAGGCCTCCCGCAAGGGAGGCCCTATTCGACGATACGACGCGAGTGGGGTATTAACAGTCCCGATCGGCTCCCAAGCGGCAATAGCTCCTCTCGGCGAGGAGCTGAGCAAGAAGGAGCGCCAGACCGGAACCGATTCCCATCATTCCCCCACTTTTGAAAATAAACCGACATCAGTATAGCATATCACAGGTCGTAAAACAACCACCTTCCAAAGGATGTCGGGTCATGGCGCAGCCCGATGAGGCTCGATGCGCAACTCCGACCGGCCCATTGCGTAATATATACACACGGATGATGGCCAATGAGGGCGATGAGGAGATGACGATGTTCGATCGTTCCACGCGTGAACTGGTTGACCCGGAGGAGGACCGCTCTGCCGGTGAAGCTCCCCGGCGGGGTGGGGGGCCGCCTTTCGATGTGCCGCCCGATGACGGCGAGCGCCTGCTGGCCGGTTTCTGCTACGCCAGTCAGGCGATCGTTCCGGGGTTGCTGCCCATGGTATTGTTGCTCACCGATCAAACGCGCCACAGTCGCTATCTGCGCGATCATGCCGCCCAGAGCCTCGGCCTGCTGGTGGCCGGCATCCTCTATTATCTGGCGGCGACCATCGCCTTTATCGTTCTGAGCGCCATCGTCCCCTGTTTGGGCTGCGTGCTCTGGCTGATCTTTTCGCCGCCCATGATCGCATTCTTCTATTACGGCTATCAGGCCTATATGGTGCGACCCGTCGAGATCCCTTGGCTCAGCCAATTCATGCGGCGCAACGGCTGGCTGTGAAAGGGATTTGCGTCCTGCCTTTGTCCGAGGCTCTACTTTGACCTATAATGGGGCTGTTCCGAGATGCTCTGGTGCATCCCGGGCAGCCCCATTCTTTATAACGGGAGAAGAGCGTGCAGGGCGCGCAACGATGGTACCTCCGGCGCCAGGCGCCGACCAACATCGCCTCACTCTATCCGGATCTGGACCCTGTCCTGGCCCGGGTGCTTTATGCGCGGCGTATCGATACCCTCGCCCGGCTCGAGGCCTTTTGGAGCGATTCGTTCGAACTGGCCAACCCCTTTAGCATGGCCGGGATGAACGAGGCCGTGGCCCGATTGCGACAGGCTCTCATTCGTCAAGAGCCCATCGTCGTCTATGGTGACTATGATGTGGACGGCATCAGCGCCACCGTGTTGCTGGTATCGGCGTTACGCAAGCTGGGTGGGCGGGTGAGCTACTATGTGCCCGATCGCTTCAGTGAGGCCTATGGGCTGAACAACGACGCTCTCACCCATCTGTACGAGAGCGGTGCGCGCCTGGTGGTGACGGTAGACTGTGGCATTCGTTCTCCCAACGAAGTGGCCCATGCCCATTCGCTGGGACTGGACATCATTGTGACCGATCATCACTCGGTTCCGGCACAGCTTCCTTCTACTCCGGCCGTGATCGACCCCAAACGCTCCGATTGCCCTTATCCTTTTAAAGAGCTGGCCGGCGTGGGCGTGGCCTATCGCCTGGCCGACGCCCTCTTTCGGGTTCAGGCGCGTATGACCGGGTTCGATCCCTCCTGCCTGGATGAACTTCTCGATCTCGTGGCGTTGGGTACGGTGGCCGATATTGTGCCGTTGATCGACGAGAACCGGACACTGGTCCGTCGCGGTTTGGAGCGGATGCGCAGCGTGCCGAGGCCGGGGTTGCAGGCGCTTATGGATGTGGCCGGCGTCAAGGTCGAGGATGTGGATAGCCAGGACATCGCCTTTCGCCTGGGGCCGCGATTGAACGCCGCCGGCCGGTTGCAGCACGCCAGTCTGGCGTACGATCTGCTCATGGCCGAAACCTATGAGGCGGCTCGTCCTCTGGCCGAGCAACTGGATGCGGTGAATCGGGAGCGCCAGAGCATGCTGGAAAAGCAGGTCGAGCAGGCCCGGCAGGGGCTGGGAGATCTGGACGGGCGACCGTTGCTGCTGGTACACGGTCCCGACTATCATGAGGGGCTTGTGGGGCTGATCGCCAGCCGGCTGACAGAGGAATTCTACCGCCCCACGCTGGTGATGCGGGCTGAGGAAGAGGGCGCGCGAGGATCGGCGCGCAGTGTGGAGGGCTTTCACATCACTCATGCGCTGGACGCCTGCGCCGATCTGCTCTCACGCTATGGAGGGCACGAGCGGGCGGCGGGCTTTTCCCTGCCCAACGAGAATATTCCGGCCCTGTACGAGCGATTGCTGGCCTATGCGGACGAGCATCTGGATGAAGAGACGTTGAGCCGGCGGTACACGGTGGACGCCATCGTGCGGCTGGACGAGCTACACGAAGGAACCCCCGCCGCCCTGCGTATGCTGGATCCGATGGGTGAGGGTAATCCAGAGCCGGCGCTGGCCAGCACAGGGCTTTTGGCTCGCTCCGTGCGAACGGTGGGAAAAGAGGCGAAGCATTTGCGTCTGGAGGTGGCCGGCGACGGATGCTCACTGTGCGCCATCGCCTTTCGCATGGGAGATCTGGCGCAGACGGTGCGGCCGGGCAGCCACGTGGACCTGATCTACCGCCCCGATCTGAATGAATGGCAGGGGCGCACATCGTTGCAGCTGGTTGTCTCAGCGCTGCGACTGAGCGAGACTTGACGCTCCGTGCAGCCGGAACCGCGCAAGGGTGCGTGCCGTCTGATATGCGCGCATGAACACCCGCTTCCCGTAAAGGATTGGGCCTGTGCATCGGCATGGGCATGAAGCGATGCGCAATCGTTTGCCCCCGGCTTGCGGCGTTGTTTTCGAACGCACCCGATGGACAAGCGTCGGGGGTATTCATTATCGTTGGAGGATGAAATGGTCCGTCGCACTGTGGCTATTTTCACCATGCTGCTGGCTATCGTGATTGTGGGGTGTGCCCCCACGCCGGTGGCCGAGCCCACTCCCAGACCGACTCGCACGCCCACTTTGCAGGCGGTGACCCCCGAGCCAGAGACGACCCCTGAAGATGAAGAGCCTGTGGCCGAAGCCTCAACAGGTTTGGCCGATTCGGTTACCCTTGTGGGCGTTCTTCCCGCCGAGGTTCCTACCCCGCCGGTGTTCAGTCCCGACGGCGGGCACATCGCCTATGCGGTGATAGGCGGCGGCGAGAATGATTTTATCGGCGTCGAGGTGCGTAGCCTGCCCGATCTGGCGCTGCAGGATCGCTGGTCGGTGGAGAATCCCCTTAGCGTGACCTGGACGCCCGACGGCAAGGGCGTGCTGTTCGTCTATGATCGGGGCGACCAGAGCAGCATCGGGCTGGCCCGAAGAGGCGAGGAGACGTGGGAGGATCTGCTTCCCGGCGAAAAGGCCGATCTGAACGTCAATCGAACCAAGATGTTCAATCGCTGGATCGATGACGAGACGATCGTGTTCTGGATCGGATGCGGTACGGGCTGTGGCGCCCTCTACTCCCTCTCGTTGGACGGTGAACTGACGCCGTTGGTGAATGTGCCCGATGCCGATGACGCGATCTCTGCCGATTTCGCCACCAGCTATACCTTTAGCGAGGATTGGGCGTGGCTGGCCGCGACGAACTGGGGGCAGGGCTTGCCCGAGGCGTGGTTGATGCCCTGGCCGGTCTCTGGCGAGCGGGTCGATCTGACGGAGCGGCTGGGCGGCCGCTATACCGAGGCTCACTCATGGAATGATGACACCCTGGCCTTTGTGGCCTATCCCGCCGGAGAGCCCGACGCCTGGGATGCCGACGCGCATACCGACCTGTATGTGTGGGAGGCTGCTGCGGATGACCCCCGACCGGTGATCCCCGGCGCGCTGTGGGCGGCGTTTTCGCCCCTGGGAGATCGGCTGGCGGTGGTGGTGGCCGGAGAGCCCCATCGGACGGGTGAGGTGTGGTCGATTGAGGGCAGAATCCCGCATGTGGCGCTTCTGGAATGGCCCTCGGGCGATCTGCTGACGGCGCACCCCATGGCCGAGGAAGAGATCGTCGACCTGCTGGCTCCGCTGTATCTGCTGACGCCCGCATGGCATCCCGATGGAGAGGCGCTCTCCTATCACCGGCCGTCGGGCGACGTGGCGCTCATGGACCGCGACGGGGTGGTGCGCCCCTTGCTGGATAGAGACGATGCCGGCGCCGTCGTATGGGGGAGTGATGGTTACGCCGCGCTTATTCTGGGGCGGACGGTGTGGGTGGTCAAGACCCCCTCTGTCACCGATATGGATGTGGCATCGGCGACGGGCGGAGAGACTCTGCCCGGATGGGTCGAGCACACTGTCGACCCCTTTGGCCTGACTGTGGAATACCCGGCCTCCTGGCGAACGATGCCCGGGTATGAGGATCGGTATGGCGCGGCGGATGGGTTCGTCCACTTTTCGGCGCTGGACGGCGCGGGCTGGAGCCTGCAGGAGGTGTGCGAGGCAGAGGCCGGGCACCAGCTGCAGCCCTATGGGGCCGATCCCGAGATCGAATATATGTCGATAGACGGCCAGGATGCATGCCTCATCCTGCCCTCGGAGGATCAGCCGGAGGATATGGACGACCAGGCCGGCCTGCTGGTGGCCTATCCGCAGCCCGTCGAGATTCGGGGTGAGCGCTATCACTATCTGGTCGTATGGGCCGATCAGACGAACATCCGGCGCATCGCCGATTCCATACGTTTCGACGACGAGACGGCGCCATGACCTATTCGAGGGGCGCGGCGTGGTCTGATGACGATCATCCTCCACCCGGCCTGAACATGATCCTCCAAATGGAGGATGGCCGATCCGCTTTGTCATGATATGCTTAGAAACGGAAAACGGAAGGAGC
Source organism: Anaerolineae bacterium (assembly GCA_050942995.1). Classification (GTDB taxonomy): domain Bacteria; phylum Chloroflexota; class Anaerolineae; order UBA1429; family UBA1429; genus JBMNOI01. The sequence continues at coordinate 14,276 of JBMNOI010000014.1, read as the reverse complement.
GCACCGCATGACGAGGTGCGATCTCGGGCACTGGAGCCGCTCAGCGTTGCTGGGCGGCTTTTTATCATCCCCGGGAGCGAGACAGGGTGCTGTTGTTGACCACTGCGGCGGGCGCCGTCGAGGCCATGCGCCGGTACGACCAGCATGCCGAATTCGAGAAAAGATGGCCGGATGATGAGTTGGGCGAAACGGGAAAACCGTTATAATGACGGCAAAGTATTCGATGCCTGTGGCCTCTGGTTTCATCGATGCCATCGGCGGCGTCGGGTTCTGCGCCGGGTTGCTCTTTCAACGCATCCCGAACGGGCGTAAGCTTCACGTCCGGGGGGGGCGTCGTGTTCGGGCTATCGTTCGGAACTCGCGGCGGGACGCCCGACAACGGAATCGACATAACGGCATGGGGCAAGCGCAAGTCATTGCCGGGACCGTGGCCCATGCGCGATGCGGGCCGTGTTGGTCGCACAATAAGCATTCGGAGGGATCATGCTGGCGGCGCTAAAACTGGATTGTGAACGAGAAGCAAACCGCATCATCGATTTTATTCGCGAGCAACTGGCTCAGGCAGGCTATTCGCGACTGGTGTTGGGCATGTCCGGCGGGGTCGATTCGGCGCTGGTGGCCGCGCTGTGCGTACGCGCTGCAGGGCCGGAGAATGTCAAGGCCATGATCCTGCCCTATCACACCAGCAATCCCGACAGCGAAGCGCACGGGCGGCTGATGGCCTCGACACTGGGGATGCCGGTCGAGCGGTTCGAGATCACCGGCATGGTGAAACCGCTGCTGGATCGCTGCCCTGACATAGACGCGCGCCGCATGGGCAATATCATGTCTCGTTGCCGCATGATCACACTTTATGACGAATCCGAGCGCTTTGGCGGACTGGTGGCCGGCACCAGCAACCGCACCGAGTCGCTGCTGGGCTATTTTACCATGTATGGCGACAGCGCCTCGGCCGTCAAGCCCATCGCCCATCTGTACAAATGTCAGGTACGCGACCTCTCGCGCTATCTGGGAGTGCCCGATGTCATCGTCGACAAGGCCCCCAGCGCCGACCTGTGGGAAGGACAGACCGACGAGGACGAGTTGGGCTTTTCCTATGATGAGGCCGACCAGATCCTGTACTTGCTGACCGAGGCCGGGCTGGACGCAGAGGGTGTGGCGGCCCACGGATTCGATCTCGCGGTGGTGCAGGCTGTAGAGCGCAAAATGCGGACCATGGCGTTCAAACTCAGGCCGCCGGCCGCATTGAGCGGGTACGAAGGCTAGGGTCTGTCTGCAAAAGCGGCTGCCATCCGCGTGGGGCGGTGCCGGTTCATGCAGAGGCAGACATCCGGCGGCGACAGAACGGCCCTGGCATCGAATGACGCGGAATCGTAGCAGCGTTGGAGACAGCATGGCGGACCAATCCAGAGGCATGCTCGTCCTGGAGGACGGCAGCGTCTTTTGCGGACACTCGATGGGCGCCGAGGGCGAGTGGGTCGGTGAGGTGGTGTTTAACACCAGCATGACCGGCTATCAGGAGATCATCACCGACCCCTCGTATTGGGGGCAGATGGTGGTGTTTACCTGCCCGCACATCGGCAATGTGGGCATCAACAACGAGGATGCCGAATCCAATACCCTCTTTGTGCGGGCGGTGCTGGCCCGCAAGATCTGTGAAATGCCGGCAAACTGGCGTTCGCAGCAACCCCTGCCGGTGTACCTCAAAGAGCACGGTGTGCCCGCCCTCTCGGGATTGGATACGCGACGCCTGACCCTTCTCCTGCGCGAAAAAGGCGTCATGCGGGGAGCCCTCTCGACGGTGCGGGATGATGTGGCGCATCTGCTCGAGATGGCGCGCACCGCGCCGGACATGAGCGCGTTCTTTCCGGTGCGCGAGATTTCCCCTACCGTCGGGCTGACCTGGACCGCACGGGTCGAATCCCGCTGGATCGGTTACCTTCCCCACGATATGTTGCGCAACGGCTGCACTCCTCACGTCGTCGTCATAGATTGCGGCATCAAGCAGAACATACTGCGGCACCTGGTCGGGCTGGGCGCCCGGGTAACGGTGGTGCCCGCCGACGCCGCGCCGGGCGACATCATGGCCCATCGGCCTGATGGTGTGCTCGTATCCAACGGACCGGGCAACCCCGAACGGGCCGCCGAGACGGTCGAGACGGTGCGCCGCCTCATCGGACGGCTCCCTCTGTTCGGCATCTGTCTGGGCCACCAGATCATCTCCCTGGCGGCCGGCGGACGCATCTACAAGCTGCCCTTTGGCCATCACGGGGGCAACCATCCGGTGCGGGATCTGAGCACGGGCCGCGTCAAGATCACCGCCCAGAACCACAATTACGCGGTGGTGCCCGATTCGCTGGAGGGGCTGCCCTATGTCGTCACTCACGTCAATCTGTATGATGACACCATCGAGGGCATCGCCCATCGGGAGCTGCCGGTGAGCGGCATCCAGTATCATCCCGAAGCCAGCCCCGGCCCGCACGACAGCCTGTATCTGCTGCGACGCTTTGTGCACTCACTGGCCGGCGCGCGCCACTAGATCGAGAGACATCATCGACATGCCCAGGCGAACGGACATACACAAGATCCTCATCATCGGCTCCGGACCCATCGTCATCGGGCAGGCGTGCGAATTCGATTATTCGGGCACGCAGGCCTGCAAGGCGCTGCGCGAGGAAGGGTACACCACGCTGCTGGTGAACTCGAATCCCGCCACTATCATGACAGATCCCCAAATCGCCGACATCACCTACATCGAGCCGCTGACGGTGCCGGTGCTGGAGCGTATCATCACCAAAGAGCGCCCCGACGCTCTGTTGCCCACCATGGGCGGGCAGACGGGGCTGAATCTGGCGATGGACCTGTTCCGCGAGGGCATTCTGGCCCGGTATGGTGTCGAATTGATCGGGGCGCGGGCCGAATCGATCGACGTGGCCGAGGATCGCGACCTGTTCAAGCGGGCCATGGAAGAGGTGGGGCTGGAGGTGCCGCGCAGCAAGGCGGTGAATTCACCGGAGGAGGCGCGGCGCGCGCTGGCCGAGATCGGCCTGCCGGCCATTATCCGCCCTTCCTTTACGCTGGGCGGCAGCGGTAGTGGCATCGCCTACAACCGGGATGATTTCGACGCCATGGTGAGCCGGGGGCTCGACCAGAGCCCGGTGCACCAGGTGCTGGTGGAGGAGTCGATCATCGGTTGGAAAGAGTACGAGCTGGAGGTGATGCGGGACGCCGATGATGGGTTTGTCGTCATCTGCTCCATCGAGAATTTCGATCCCATGGGCGTGCACACCGGCGACAGCATCACGGTGGCGCCGGCCCAGACTCTGACCGATAAAGAGTACCATGTGCTGCGCGATCAGGCCCGCCGGGTGATGGAGCGCGTGGGGGTCGAGACGGGCGGGGCGAACGTCCAGTTCGCCGTGCACCCCGAGACGGGGCGCACCCTGGTGATCGAGATGAATCCCCGCGTGTCGCGTAGCTCGGCATTGGCCAGCAAAGCGACGGGCTTTTCCATCGCCAAGATCGCCGCCAAGCTGGCTGTGGGCTATCGCCTGCACGAACTGCCCAACGACATCACCCGCACGACGCCGGCCTCTTTCGAGCCGATGCTGGACTATGTCGTGGTTAAAATCCCCCGCTGGAACATGGAGAAATTTCCCCAGGCCGACCCGACTCTGGGCACACAGATCAAGTCGGTGGGGGAAGTGATGGCGATTGGGCGCACCTTTATCGAGGCGCTGAACAAGGGCCTGTCGGCACGAGAGGACGGTCGCGATAGCCTGTTCGACCCCAAAGCCTCTGCGCTGCCGCCGGAAGAGATTCGTCACCGGCTCATCGTGCCCAACCCGGAACGCATCTTTGCCATCGTGCCGGCGATGGATGCGGGCATGACACCGGACGATATCTATGCCTTGAGTGGCATCGACCCCTGGTTTCTGCGCGAGATCGGTGAGGCGCGGCGGCTGCGTGACGCCATCGCCGGGCAGCCGCTCGAGGCGCTGAATGCCGACCTGTTGCGCGAAGCCAAGCGCGCCGGCCTGGCCGATTCGCTCATCGGCCGGCTGGTATCCCCGGTCGTGGATGAGCTGGAGGTGCGGGCGCGGCGCAAGGCGCTGGGCGTAATCCCCGTCTATTCACGGGTTGATACCTGTGCCGCCGAGTTTCCGGCCCACACCCCCTATCTTTACAGTAACTATGAATCGATCTGCGAGGCCGATCCCCCCGATCGTGAAAAGGTGATGGTGTTGGGCAGCGGGCCCAACCGCATCGGCCAGGGCATCGAGTTCGATTACTGTTGTACCCACGCCTCCTTTGCCTTTCAGGAGATGAGTTACGAGACCATCATGGTTAACTGCAATCCCGAGACGGTCTCGACGGACTATGATGTGAGCGATCGGCTCTACTTCGAGCCGCTGACCCTGGAGCATATCCTCAATATCTGCGATCTGGAGCGGCCCCGGGGCGTCATCGTCCAGTTTGGCGGGCAGACGCCGCTCAAGCTCGTTCGCAAGCTGACCGATGCGGGCGTGTCGATTCTCGGCACCGGGGCCGACGCCATCGACCTGGCCGAGGATCGCGAGCGATTTGGCGCCTTGATGCGCAAGATCGGCTTGCCCATGTCCGAGCACGGCATCGCGCGCTCGGCGGACGAGGCATTTGCTGTGGCCGAACGCATCGGTTATCCCGTCATCGTGCGGCCGTCGTACGTGCTGGGGGGACGGGCCATGGCCATCGTCCATCATCCCGAGCAACTGGCCCGATACATCCGCTCGGCCGTCCAGGTGGCCGAGGATGCTCCCATCCTCATCGATCGTTTTCTTGAAGACGCTTTCGAGATGGATGTGGATTGCGTGAGCGACGGTCGGGATGTGCGCATCGCCGCCATTATGGAGCAGATCGAGCTGACCGGCGTGCACTCGGGCGATAGCGCCTGCGTCATCCCGCCCGTCATGCTCAGTGACGAGGTGCTGTCCACGGTGCGTGAGTACACCCGGCGGTTGGCCCGTAGCCTGCGCACCGTGGGGCTGCTCAATATCCAGTATGCCGAGAAGGATGGCGTGGTGTACGTCATCGAGGCCAACCCGCGGGCATCGCGCACGGTGCCCTATGTCAGCAAGGCCACCGGCGTGCCCTGGGTGCATGTGGCCTGTCGGGTGATCGACGGCCACACCCTGGACGAATTGGGCGTCCCCGATGAGCCCCGTCTGGCCGGCCACTATGTCAAAGAGGTGGTGCTTCCCTTCAACAAGTTCGTGGGGGAGCCGGCCGTTCTGCTCCCCGAGATGCGCAGCACCGGCGAGGTGATGGGCATGGATGATGGCTTTGGCATGGCCTACGCCAAGGCGCAGATGGCGGCGGGGAACGCCCTGCCCACCAGAGGCACCGTCTTTGTCAGCGTGAACGATCATGACAAGGCGAACCTGGTGCCCATTGCCCGGGACCTGAGCCGACTGGGGCTATCGCTCATCGCCACGAGTGGCACGGCGGCCTATCTGCGGCGTGAAGGGCTTGCGGTGGATACGGTGCTCAAGGTGAGCGAGGGGCGACCCAACGGCGTGGACCTGATCATCAACGGCGATATCGCCCTGGTGATCAACACGCCGCTGGGGGGGCGTTCCTTCGGCGACGAACATGTGCTGCGCCAGGCCGCTATCGCCCACGGCGTGCCGGTGTTGACGACCCTCTCGGGCGCTCAGGCGGCGACGCGGGCTATCGAGGCGCTACTGGTGGGGGAGTTGCAGGTTACCAGCCTGCAGGAACATCGCCTGTATAAGGAGGCGATAGATGGCACCCACTGACATGCGCGCGACAGTAGGCGAGATCTGGCCCGTTGCACTTCCCGCCGGCACCGTGCTGGCCGGTGGACAGAGGGGCCTTTCGGGCGCGATCGAGTGGGTGATCACCCTGCGGGCCTCCTATCCGCTCTTTGGCGAACTGGGCGAGGGGTATCTGGCCCTCGCCAGTCTGAGTTTGGCGCGCAATCTGGATGCGCAGATAACGGGGGAATACCTCATCACCGAGCTGCATCGGGCAGGCGCTGCCGGCCTGGTGATCGATGAGCCGATCTCTGCTGCCGGGTCAACTCTGGCCGATGAGCTGGCGTTGCCGGTGTTCATCTTGCCGGAGGGCAGCACGATCCATCAGGTCGAGCGCGACATTCTGCGCGCGCTGGTGGATCGAGAGGGGCAGCTTGCGCGGCGCGAAGTCGAGGCGCGCCGGCGTCTGAAGCAGGTCTTTAGTCGCGGGGGGATCGAGGCGCTGTTGAACGATCTGGCGGTTTTGACGACGGCCGACGCGATGGCGCTCGACGGGGGGGGCGTCGTCGTGAGTCGGGCGGAAGTGCCCCTTTCGGCGCAGCGCACCGTCGAGACGGCGTTCCCCATCGAGGTGGCCGGCCGGGTGCTGGGGCGGCTGTTGTTGTACCTGCATCCGGGGCAGAGCGATCTGTTGCCGACGATCTATGCGCGACAGGCAGCCGAGATCTGTGGCATCGAGATGCTACAGCAACATACCCGACAAGAGACCGAGGAGCGGCTGGGGCTCGATCTGATAGAGCAGTTGCTGGACGAGGGCAGCGATGACACGCTCATCGTCTCGCGTCTGGCGCGACTGGGCTATCGGGTAGATGATGATCGGCGGCATGTGGTCGTGGCCATAGGGGCGATAGGGGACGCCGAGAGGCAGAACCGACATGGCGCGTGTCACGATCTGGCCTGTGAATTGCAGCGGGCGGCTCAACGCGATGATGCCGACGTCATAGCGGTCGGTTATCGCGGAAAGACCCTGGTGTTCTGTGCCATGGCGCCTGCGACGGCCGAGCGTCGAGTGCGTGACTGGCTGTATGCGGTGTTGACGCATTGCGACGAGGAGAGTTGTTGTGTCGGGGTGAGTCGTGTGGTGTGTGGTATCGGCGGGCTGCGCGCTGCGGCTCATCAGGCGCTGGATGCTCGGGAGCTGGGGCGGCATATCGGAGGGTTGGAGAGCCCTTATTTTTACGAGCAGATGGGCCTTTATCGCTTGCTGGCCGAGCTACGGGGCTGCGATGAATTGCGGCGGTTCTACGAGGAGACACTGGGCGCCCTTGTGCTCTACGATCGGGAGCACAACACCGACCTGGTGCACACACTGAAGGTGTTCTTTGACGAGAACGCCAACGTCAGTCAGACCGCGCGGGCGCTGTATGTGCACCGCAATACCCTCAACTATCGCTTGCAGCGCATCATTGAGATCATCGGCCTCGATCTGAACGACGCCGAAGCACGCCTGACCCTTCAGTTGGCACTCAAGATCCACGGTCTTTTCGAATCCTGATCGTCACTTCGTTTCATTCATCTCTCCTTGCTTTTTGTGCATCTTGCACAACGCATCGCCATTCTCACTCGACACGCTGCCCGAGGCGTTGCCTGCTATGCCCTGCTATACTGGGGCAATGGTAGGCCGGGTTCCCTATCGAGATGGCGGGTGACGATGGGGCCAGATGGTATCGAAAGGGGGCGTCGGAAAGATGTGATGATGAGGATGTAGAGTATGATGCCGCGTTAGCAATGTCCGCATACGAGACGGATCGTTTGCATCGCGCTTGATACCAGCCGCTTCAGTTGTTGTCGTTAAATTGCTTGACGGCTACTAAACGAGTACAATCACCGTTTGTAGCGTCGACCCTGTCGATGGACAAAGATTTCCCATGCGATCGAAGGCGATTCATGGTGATCTCTGCCAGATATTAGGGCGAATAATGCACAGGAGAACAAACGTGTCAGGGAACACCAACGAGTCGATCATGAAAGCCGTGTGCGATCATGAAGTGCGCTTTATCACCTTGCAGTTCACCGATATTATGGGAATGGTCAAGAGCATCACCGTGCCGTCCGGCCAGTTGGAGCGGGTGCTCAGGAACGGCATCTGGTTCGATGGCTCGTCCATCGAAGGGTTTGCCCGTGTCAGCGAAAGCGACATGTTCCTGGTCCCCGATCTGGACACTTTTGCCATCGTGCCATGGCGTGGGGCGGTGCACAAGACGGCGCGCTTTATCTGCAACGTATTTACTCCGGACGGCGAACGTTTCAGCGGGGCGCCACGCAGCGCGCTGATCTCTGCCCTGGAGGATGCGCGGGCTATGGGATTCGAGTTCTACGTCGGGCCCGAACTCGAGTTCTTTTTGTTCGAGGCCGGAGAGAATGGCGAGCCGGTACCCGGTAAAACCCATGACCGGGCGAGCTATTTCGATGCGACCGCCGACCGGGCGGCCCTGGTGCGCCAGGATATGATCATGGCGCTGGAATGCTTTGGCATCGAAGTCGAGGCCGGCCATCACGAATGTGCGCATGGCCAGCATGAGATCGATTTTCACTATGGGAGCGCTCTGGCGGCAGCGGACAATGCGGTGACCTTTAAATATGTGCTCAAGGCCATCGCCCAGCAGCACAACCTGTATGCCACCTTTATGCCCAAACCGATTCGCGGCATCGCCGGATCGGGCATGCATGTGCATCAGAGCATGAACGATATCCGTACCGGCAAGAATGTCTTTGCCGATGAGGACGATCCGTATGGCCTGTCCAAGATGGCGAAGCAATTCATCGCCGGCCAGCTGGCCCACGCTCGCGCCATGACGCCCATTCTGGCGCCGCTGGTGAACTCGTACAAGCGTTTGGTGCCGGGGTACGAGGCACCGGTCTATATCAGTTGGGCGCGTATCAATCGTTCGGCTCTTATTCGGGTGCCACGGCTGATCTCCGCCGAATCGGCACGCATTGAACTGCGTTGCCCCGATCCGAGTTGCAATCCCTATCTGGCCTTCACGGTGATGCTCAAGTGTGGCCTGGACGGCATCAAGAACGATCTGCCGGTGCCCTCGCCGACGGAGGAGAACTTGTTCGAGTCCGAGTGGGCGCGTCACGGCCTGGATACGCTGCCCGGCTCTTTGAAAGAGGCGCTGGACGCACTGGAAAAAGACACCGTCGTGCAGGAAGCGCTGGGGCCGCATATCTATGAGCGCTTTATAGATGCCAAGCGCCAGGAGTGGGATGACTACCGGTTGGATGTGAGCCAGTGGGAGCTGGATCGCTATTTACGCACCTTCTGATATTCAAGCTTTGCACGGGCGCCCGGTGAATCGATCCGGGCGCTCATTTTTCGATTGCAACGAATACAACGAGCCGCTACCGTTTCGTGAGCACCTCTCTGTTTGCATAACCGGTATCATGCACAACGGAGGTTTGAGCTGTGGCTGTGGCTTGCGCTGATGTGCGAAATCGCACCTCACGATGGGTGGGATTCGCACTGCTGACCGCTATGCTGGTGGTTTCGCTGGGTATGCGTTTGGATAACCTCGACGTCTTTCTCACTGCCGATGAACCTCTGTGGTACACACGCAGCCTGAACTTTCGAGAGGCTCTCATAACGGGAGACTATGCCGCGACCTATCAGCGGCATCATCCCGGAGTGCTGACCATGTGGAGCGGGGCTCTGGCGGCCAATTTTGTGGAGTGGGTGGATGGGATCGACCCCGCGGTCGAAGTGGGGCAGCGCGTGGAGGATGGGCGCATCATCCCACCCGGGGTTCAGCCTCTCACCCAATGGTCGCGCCGGGTGATCGGTGTCGTCACCTGGCTGGGTATTATCGGAATCGTTTTGCTGGTGCGCCATGTGTTTGGCAACCGCATAGCCGCTATCGCTCTCCCCTTTGTCGCCCTCGATCCCTTCTTTCTGGCCCACTCTCGCGTTCACCATCTCGATGCAGTGCTGACGACATTTATGACGCTTTCGGCGCTCAGCCTGGTGGCCGCCGAGCGACGAGGATTGCATATCGGGTATCTGGCACTATCCGCTGCTTCGGCAGGACTTGCCTTTGCGAACAAGGTTTCCGCCGGCTTTCTGGCTCCATGGCTTATGATCTCCCTTGTCGTTTACTGGATAACGGAGCACAAGCCCGATGCAGCAGCGCCCAGGCGCAGGCCCAGTGTTTGGAAGCTACTCGGCCTGGGCCTCTTGTGGGGGCTGGTTATGATACTGGCATTCGGGGCCGTGTGGCCGGCCATATGGGTCTCTCCCGTCGAGACCGTCCGCCTGTTCGTTGAACGCGCCGTAAAAGAGGGCACCACGCCTCATAGCGGTGGCAACTTTTTCCTTGGTGTTTCGCGTGCTGATCCGGGCGCCGGACTCTATCCGATGGCCTGGATTTTACGCAGCACGCCGTGGGTTGTCATCGGAGTGATACTGGCATTGTACTTTACAGTACGTTTACGCCACCGCATGAAGGATACCCGTAGCTTGTGGCTGTACGTGGTTGTAATAAGTGCGGCCATGATGCTTAATGCGAAAAAATTCGATCGGTATTTGCTGCCGATCTTTCCGGTGATGGATGTGCTGGCGGCATGGGGATGGGGCCTGCTTCTGGAGCGACTGATCGAAACCGTGCGCCGGCGATACGCGGAAGAAACGGCGTTTCTCGCCGTTGTGGCGGTGATGGCTGTGAGCCAGTTCGCCATGGTCTGGCCGACCAGACCTTATTATCTGAGCTACTATAATCCGCTGGCCGGTGGTACGAGAACGGCCCCCCGGTTGATTCTGGTGGGCTGGGGCGAGGGAATGGATCAGACGGGGCGCTATCTGAGCCAAAAGCCGAATGCCGAGAACCTTGTCGTGGCCAACCAGGACGTCAACATGTTTCACACGTTTTTTGTGGGTCAGGCCTATCGTATTACCGAGGTTCCGCTGACAGAGCCGGACTATTTCGTGCTTTACGTAAATCGCGTTCAGCGGGAGTATGATCCCGACCTGCTTGCCATACTGGCCGATCAGGTCCCCGAGCATGTTGTCAGTATAAACGGTCTGGAGTATGCTTGGATCTACCCCAATACGATCTATCAAAAAGAAATACGGGATATTGTGTCTGCCATAGAGAGCGATGGATCATCGGAAGGGGCGCCGGTGCTTTTCAACACCCGGGTGGCGTTTGCCCGTCACTATCGCGGTCCCCTCTCTCTGATCCCCGTCCACCAGCCGACCGAAGATGAAGCGATCGCCGACATCGTCGGGCAGGCGCTGGTGGATCGTGAGTATCTATGGTTCGTTCACATACCGGGTATCGGCGACGATACTTCGTCGCGGATCCAAGAGTTCCTCGAATCGCACGGGGATGTGACGAAACAGATCACGATAGGAGATGTGGTCGCGACTCGCTACGACGTAAGCTGAAAAGCCGCATCACGATCCCGTACAAAACGGACATATGATATCGCTTGCCGGTTATTTTCACTGAAAGAAAAGAGGGTTACAGACTGGTATCATGAGGACGCCTGCCTGGTTAGCCACGTTCGCCCGCATTGCGCTGGTCGTCGCCATTCCGGTGATTCTGCTGGCCTCACCCCTCTACCTCTTTGTGACGCCCGAATATGCGCGCTATCAGTACGCGCGCCCCGGGTTCCCGCTTGCCGAGCGCTTTAATCCGGTAGAGCGCGCGCGCATATCCGATGTGATCCTGGAGTATCTGCGGGGGCGCGTCAGCCTGGAGGATATGGCCGCCGTACGCACCGACACCGGCGAGATCGCCATGCGCCCTGATGAGGTACAGCATCTGGTGGACGTCAAGAGGGTCACCGACGGGTTTTTCATCGCGCACGCGGTGGCGCTGGTGGTGGCGGTCGCCTCGGGCGTGCTCTTGTGGTATTCCGATCGCCGCGCGTTTCTGTATATCTATCTGCGGCAGGGGGTGTGGATCACCGGAGGGATGATCCTTCTGGTCCTGCTGAGCGCCTTGCTGGATTTCGACCTCTTTTTTACGCGCTTTCACCAGATCTTTTTCGAGGAGGGCACTTGGATATTCTGGGCGGATGATACGCTGATTCAGCTTTACCCGCTGCCCTTCTGGGTCGATACGGTGCAACGGATTGTGGCCGTCATCGCGATCGAGAGCGCTCTGATCTATGCCCTCTCGGTTCTGGTTCATCCGGCGCGTCGATTGAAGAGGCAACGCACATGATCGATATCGAGACGGCACGGGGCTATTATCAAGATAACGACTCGGCTCATGGTTATGATCATGTGTTGCGGGTGTGGCGCCTGGCCGAGCGCATCGCGCGGAGCGAGGGCGCCGATCTAGAGATCGTCCGGGCGGCGGCGCTGTTGCATGATATCGGGCGGGCGGAGCAACTGCGCACGGGCGCCTGCCATGCAACGGTGGGGGCACGACGCGCTCGAGAGATCCTCTCCGGTTACCCGGCGGAACGCGTCGAGAGAGTGGTGGAAGCCATCGCCCGGCATCGCTATCGGGGAGAGCGTGGCCCGGAGACTCTGGAGGGCCGGGTGTTATATGACGCGGACAAGCTCGATGCCATCGGAGCGATTGGCGTGGCCCGCGCCTACGCCATTGCCGGCGTGCAGGGGCAGCGTCTGTGGGCCCCGGTGCCCCCGGAATATGCCGATCGCCCTCCCCATGCGGGCAAGGGCGATCTCGAGTCGGACGAGCACACGCCCGTCCACGAATTTCTGTTCAAGCTGGCTCGAATTCGCGAGCGCCTGTACACCGCCGAAGGACGGCGCATTGCTAAGGAGCGCCACGAATTTATGGCCTCCTTCTTTCGGCGGCTGGCTCTTGAGGCAGAGGGAGAACTCTAGGGCTCAGGCGGTGCGCCGATCCATGTCCTGAGCTTTTTCGCGCTCGGACTGGGTCAAATCGGCGATGGTCGTCGTCTGCAGGATATGAAGCGTCGAATCGGCGATCCGCTTCCACACGTCGCGCACAGCGCAGGCTTCGCCAAAGGGGCACTCGTCGATGTCGTGCTGTACACATGCCACCGGCGTTACCGGACCTTCGAGCGCTATAACGGTCTCTGCGAGGGAAATGCGCTCCGGTGAGCGGGCCAGCATGTGCCCACCCTGGGGGCCACGTCGACTTCGAATGAGCCCCGCCTTGCGCAGCGTGATCAGGAGCTGGTAGAGATAGTTCTCCGGGATTTCGCGCACGCGGGCGATTTCAGAGCTCTGTACATACCCCTCGCCATACCGATGGGCAAGCTCCAACATGGCCCGGATGCCGTATTCCCCTTTGGTTGAGATTTTCATGATGTGGGTCCTCGGTTGGATGTTGCAATGTGGTTAGATGTTGTGAATTGAATGTTCTCAATCAAGTTACTGGAATTATAGCACACCCCCAGAAACTGTCAAGCATACAAAAACAGGTGAATCGACTATGCTTGTGCTGCTATCCGATCAGGTGATGGGAAGCGGTGAGCGATTGCGATCGGATAGCGCCTGTGGTATCATTCGGAGCTATGGCGGACACTTTGCGGAGCGAATCAATTCAGCATCACCTCTCGCCCGACCCCGAGCGCGCCGAAAAGAGGGCGCACTATTTGCTGCGTTCGGTGAACAAGGCGGTGCGCCTCTATCATCTGTTGGCCGATGATGATCGCATCATGGTGGCCGTGTCGGGAGGCAAGGACAGCCTCACCCTGCTGGATCTTTTGTGGCGCCGACTGCAGGCCGGGCGCGAGACGTTCACCCTGCTGGCCGGGCATGTGCGCTCGGACTATCACTGCGGGCGGGCCGCTTCACCGGAATGGATACGGGCATATTGCGCGGCCCGCGATATTCCGCTGGTGACGGATGAGATGCGGGTGGCGGATGAACTGGTGACGACCACCAAGAGCCGTTGTCATCGCTGTGCGTGGAATCGGCGCAAGACGCTGTTCCTTCTGGCCGATCGCCTGGGCTGTAACAAGATCGCTTTAGGACACCATGCGGATGATGCGGCCGAGACGGCGCTGATGAACCTGTTTTATAACGCCCGCATCGGTGGGTTAGAGCCGCGTCTGGAACTGTTCGACGGTCGATTGACCATCATTCGTCCGCTATATTTCACAGAAGAGCGTGACATTGTGGCCTATGTGCGCGCTGCCGGATACCCGATTCAGGGAGAGCCATGTCCTGACGGGCTGACCTCGCGCCGGGCGCTCGTCAAGCGTCTGCTGCGCGAGGTTGGGCGTGAGCATCCTCACGTTCGGCGCAATATCCATGCCGCCCTGGATCGGTACCAGGCGGAGGTGCGCACGGTCGCCGATGCCAACCATCATCGAGTGGAATCGCTACACGACCACAAGGAGGGATCCTGTGCCTGACCAGATCGTTCAAAGCGTCTATTTCGAGAATGCCGGCCCCGAAAATACCGAGCGCACGCTGCAACTGGCTTATGAGCGCGCCCAGGCGCTGGGTATTGAGCATGTCATCGTCGCCACCACCACCGGCCGCACGGGTGCTCTGGCCGCCGAGCTATT
>JBMNOI010000147.1:0-8603 GCA_050942995.1 Anaerolineae bacterium | reverse complement strand
GGGTCGACGGCCTGACATCCGGTGATGCTCTGCAAAGGGCCGTACGGAGCTATCTGGCCGCCTTTGGGCCCGCCACGTTGAGCGACGTCTATCACTGGCTGGGCGGATACGCCCGCAGCGATGTGGCTGCCGCCCTCATGTCGCTGGGGCGCGACCTGGTGCGGATACAGATCGCCGGGCATCCGCACGAGCACCTGATTCTGCGAGAAGAGCTGGATGCACTGGCGGAAATCGACGAGCCCGAACCCACCCTGCGCCTCTTGCCCCCGCGAGATAGCTACAGTATGGCTTATGAGAGCTCGTGGCGCATTCTGCCCGAGATCCATCGCGAGCGCGTGTTCGACCGCGTGGGCGAATCCGCCGGCACCGTCTGGCTGGACGGTGTGATCGTGGGCACATGGGGCGTGCAGATGCGCGAGGAACGTATCACGGTGCGCTTTTTCGAGCCGCCACCCCCCGAAACGCTGGCCATGGCCGGCGAAGAGGCCCGCGCCATGGGCGAGTTCCTGGAGTTCGACGAGACCGATATCGACATCGGCATTCAGGAGGATGAGGATCAAGACGGCGAGGAAGAGGCCTTGATCGCCAAATTGAACATCAACGTCGAACCCTGGAGCGTGGTCGAGAAATGAGCCGCTGTATAGGAACAGGGTCGCACCGGACGCCGGGTGAGCCCCGGAGGAGCGTGTTCCTTGTTTTATTGTAGAGGCATAGCCCCCACAGCAATTAACTAAAAGGGGGACATGTAGATGTCCCCCTTTATCCTTACCGGTGCGGCCCAATGGCCAGCATGGCCTCGTGAATCAGGCCGTTGGTGGCCAGCCAGTCCGGCTGATGCAGCGTAAAGGGCTGCCCGCGCAGGCCGGTCACGCGGCCCCCCGCCTCCTGCACCAGCAGCAAGCCGGCCGCGGCATCCCACGGACAAAGCGTATACTGGAAATAGGCGTCGGCCCAACCGGCAGCCACATAGCAAAACCCCAACGCGGCGCTCCCCTGAGAACGCACCGTATCCACCCGGGCCGCCAATCGCGCCAGGTAGCGGGCGCTCTGCTCGCGCAGCGTCTGTTCACGCGGCCAGTCCAGCATAACGACCGCGTCGCCCAGATCGTCACAATCGCTGACATGCAGCCGCCGCCCGTTCAGGAACGCGCCCTCACCCCGCGCCGTGTGAAACATGTGGTTCAACAACGGGTCGTACACCACTCCACACTGCACCTCACCGTTGCGCGCCATGGCGATGGACACGCTGAACGTGGGCATGCCGTGAGCAAAGTTGGTCGTGCCGTCCAGCGGGTCCACATACCAGGTCGGAGCATCGCCATAGTCGGGATACTCGCCGTCGCTAGACTCTTCACCGACGAACTCGGCTCCGGGACAGCCCTCGCGAATCACCCGAAACACCGTCTCTTCCGCGGCCAGATCGGCCTCGGTGGAGATATCGCGAAAGCCCTTGACATTGATCTCATGGGGGCGGCCGTAGCGCTCCAGCAACACCTGGCCCGCCTCACGGGCCGCCCGAATCGCAAGCTCTAACACAGTCTTTTCCTCTCCGATGCATGACTTTCGATGATCGCCCTGCAGACGTTGCCCCGTTCAGGCCATACAGGCCGGCCCAATCGGCCCACATCTGCAATGGCAGTGACGTCGACACGGTCTCGAATACGGTGTAGGATTGTAGGCTGCATGACAGACTGCGTCAAGCATCCTCTCGGACGGTCCGGCAAACCCCGTGTGGCTCGGGTCGGTGCCCGAAAAGTTGGACGGAGCCGGGGGATGAGGGTATAATCGGTCCGATCCTCGGTCAAGGGGATACACTATACAATCGGCCGGGCGCGCCGCAGAGATCTGTGGCGGCCTCTCAAGGGAGGTACACATGTCGGAACTCGACGAACTGTACGAGCAGGTGAGGCATTGTCGCCGCTGCCGCCTGTATCGGGGTACCACACAGGCTGTACCCGGCGAAGGCTCCGCCAACGCCACCATCATGTTCGTCGGTGAGGCTCCGGGTTTCCATGAAGATCAGCAGGGGCGCCCGTTTGTCGGCGCCGCGGGCCAGTTTCTGGACCGCCTGCTGGCCTCTATCGATCTGACGCGTCAGGACGTCTATATCACCAACGTCGTCAAGCACCGCCCGCCGAATAACCGCGATCCCCAGCCCGATGAAATGGCTGCATGCCGGATATATCTGGATCGGCAGATCGAACTGATCAAGCCCAAGATGATCGTCACCCTGGGGCGCTTTTCCATGCAACTGGCCTTTTCAGGCGTTACCATCAGCCGGGTGCACGGCATACCCAAAAAGGTGGGCGATATCATCTACCTGCCCATGTTCCATCCTGCCGCTGCCCTGCATCAGCCACGTTACCGTACCATGATCGAACAGGACATGCTCAAGATCCCCGAGATTCTGGCCCAGATGGCAACCTCCTCGGGCGAACCGGATGACGGCAGAAACGACCCGCCGCCTCCTCAGCAATTGAGCATGTTTTAGCCGCGGGAGAAATTGGTGAGTCGAAACAAATTACGCATCATTCCATTAGGCGGGTTGGGTGAAATCGGCCGGAATATGATGGTCATCGAATACGATGAGGAGATCATCGTCATCGATGCCGGCCTCATGTTTCCCGAAAACGACATGCTCGGCGTGGATATCATCATTCCTGATATGAGCTATCTGGTCGAGCGGGCCGATCGGGTGCGGGCCATCATCATCACCCACGGCCACGAAGACCATGTGGGCGCGCTGCCCTATCTGCTGAATCATGTCCGGGCGCCCATCTATGGCACACGCCTGACCCTCGGACTCGTCGAGGTCAAGCTACGTGAGGCGCGTATCAAGGACGCCGAGCTGCACGCCATCGCCCCCGGCGATACGCTCGCCCTCGACCCGTTCTGTATCGAGTTCTTTCACGTCAGCCACAGCATCCCCGATGGGATTGGGATGGGCATCGAGACGCCGGCCGGCCTCATCGTGCACTCGGGCGACTTTAAATTCGACCACGCGCCGGCAGACGGTCAGCGCGCCGATTTCGCCAAACTGGCCGAACTGGGCGGCCGCGGCGTGTTGCTCCTTCTCTCGGATAGCACCAATGCCGAGACTCCGGGATATACCCCCTCGGAACAATCGATTAGCGAGGTGCTCTCACGCGTATTCGCCTCGGCCAAAGGGCGCATCATCGTGGCCACCTTTGCCTCCAACATCTCGCGCATCCAGCAGATCGCCGATATCGCGCAGAGGCATGGGCGGAAGGTGGCGCTGGTGGGACGCAGTATGGTGGGCAACGCCCGCATCGCCCGCGAACTGGGTTATCTGAACGTGCCCGACGATCTGCTCATCACCGTCGACCAGATCAATCAGTTGCCCAACGATCAGGTGACATTGATCTGCACCGGCAGTCAGGGTGAACCCACCTCGGTGCTGGTGCGCATGGGACAGCACAACCCCCGCTCGGTGAGCGTGGTGCCGGGGGATACCGTCATCGTATCGGCCACTCCCATTCCGGGCAACGAAGAGTTTGTGCACCGCACGCTGGATAACCTCTTCCGTCTGGGCGCCGACGTGTACTATGACGAGGTGCTGGACGTACACGTTTCGGGCCACGCCAGCCAGGAAGAGCAAAAGCTACTGATCAACCTCATCCGCCCGAAATACTTTGTTCCCATTCACGGTGAGTATCGCCATCTGGTGCTGCACAGCAAGCTGGCGCAGCAATGCGGCGTGGCGCCCGAGAACGTCATCATCATCGAGTCGGGCGATGTGCTCGAGATCGACGAGTTCGGCGCCGAGGTAGTGGATCAGGTGTCGGCCAACCGCATCTTTGTGGACGGTCACGGCGTGGGCGATATCGAGATGTCGGTCATTGAGGATCGGCGCATGCTGGCCCACAGCGGCTTTTTGGTCGCCGTGGTCGCGTTGGACAAGTACACCGGCAGCGTGATGGGCGAACCCCAGATCAGCAGCCGTGGCTTTATCTCCGAGACCGAATCTGTCGACCTGCTGGCCAAGTTGCGCCAGGAGGCATCACGCGTCGCCGGATTGGGCGGGTCACGCTCTGAAATCGTCGATCGCCTCAAAGGCGCTCTGTCACGTCTGGCGTTCGAGGAGACGGGGAGACGGCCGATCATCGTGCCGGTGGTTACCAAGCTATAGAGGATATGCCCGAGAGCTATCCCGCCTGTGGCACGGCAGGCATCGAGCCCGGTCTCAACCGCCGGCAGGACATTTTGACGCGCGCCCAACTCTGACCCCGGCCGATTCCGTGGTATAATCTCAAACGGATGTTCTAGGCGCTCGTTCGCCACGACAAGTAACCCATGGATTGAGCCGATGGCCAAGGCAACAAGACGCAGCACCCGCCGCTCTTCGAGCCGTGGGCGAAGCAAACAACCGGCATTTCAATTGACACGTGCCCAATGGGGTTGGACCATTGGGTTGGTGTTGTTGGGCGTGGCGCTGCTGACCTTTCTCACCCTGATCTCCAGCAACCACGGCTCGCTCACAACCTGGTGGCTCGATATATTGGGCCGATCCTTCGGCTGGGGCAAATACCTGGTGCCGCCGGTGCTGGCCGCCGCCGGATTGTGGGCCATCACCCTGGGCACCGAGAATCCCCTGGCCCCTCCGTGGCCGCGCGTGGTGAGCGGGTTGGTCGCTCTGATTCTGGTGCTCGGCCTCTCGCACCACTTTGCAGTCGATCCGGAAAAGGCCGCAGCCGCCGGACAGGGGGGCGGCTATCTGGGCTTTTGGATCAGCGACATCCTCACCCAGGCGCTGGGATGGGGGGGCACCATCGTCATCCTCATCACCGTGATCGCCCTGGCCCTGACCGTGACGCTGGATGTATCGCTAGGCGAGCTGGCGGCAGATTCGGTCGAGGCGTTTCGCCGCACCCTGGACTGGATACGGCGCTGGCGGCTGGCGCTGCAGGCGCGCATGGCCGAACGGCGCCGCGAGGCGGCGACCCGGCCGGTTTCGCCGACGCCACGCCCCTCACAACCCGTGGCGCATCCCATGCCCGATGATCGGCGTCCCACAGCTTCCCCACCTCCCGCGGCAGAGAGCGAGATTCCCCCCATGCACGAGGCTACCGGCTCCGAAATGGGCATGAGCCGCCCGTGGATGTTGCCCCAGACTTATGAGATGCTGGCCCAAACCGAAGAGCCGCAGATGAGCCTGAGCGACATCCGCGAAAAGACCCACATCATCGAGGAGACGCTGCGCAGTCTGGGCGTGCCGGTCACGGTGGTGGAGGTCAACCCCGGCCCGGTGGTTACCCAGTTCGGGCTGGAGCCGGGCTATACCGAGCGACGCGATCGCGAGGGGCGCGTCAAACGTGTCAAGGTCAAAGTCAGCCGCATCGCGGCGCTGGCGAACGACCTGGCGCTGGCCCTGGCCGCCGCCCCGATCCGCATCGAAACGCCGGTGCCGGGCAAGGGAATCGTCGGGCTGGAGGTGCCCAACGCCCAGCGGACGACGGTCGGCCTGAGAGGCGTGCTGGAATCGGAACAATTCCAGGATCTGCGTTCGCCTCTGGCAGTGGCGCTGGGCCGCGACGTCTCGGGCGAGGCGGTGGCCGATGATCTGGCCACCCTGCCCCACTTGCTCATCGCCGGAGCCACCGGCGCGGGCAAGAGCGTGTGCATCAACGCCCTCATCGCCTCGCTGTTGCTGCACAACTCGCCGGATAATCTAAAGATGCTGATGATCGACCCCAAGCGGGTCGAGCTTTCGGCCTATAACGGCATCCCCCATCTCATCGCCCCCGTCGTGGTCGAGGCCGATCGGGTCGTCGGGGTGCTCAACTGGGTGGCGCGCGAGATGGACCGCCGCTACAAAGTGTTCGCCAAAGTAGGGGCGCGTCACATCCAGTCGTACAACGAGCTGGCTCTATCTCGTGGCGAGGCGCGGATACCCTATATCGTGGTCTTTATCGACGAGCTGGCCGACTTGATGATGGTGGCGCCGGACGAGGTGGAGCGATCGATCTGTCGCATCGCGCAGATGGCCCGCGCCACGGGCATCCATCTGGTCATCGCCACCCAGCGCCCGTCAGTGGATGTGGTGACCGGGCTGATCAAGGCCAATTTCCCGGCGCGTATCGCCTTTGCCGTGACCTCACAGGTCGATTCGCGGGTTATTCTGGATACACCCGGAGCCGAAAAGCTGCTCGGTCGCGGCGATGCCCTGTACATGGCCCCCGATTCGCCCAAACTGGAGCGCATCCAGGCCTGCTGGGTATCCGACGCCGAGCTGGAACGCCTGATCGACTTTTGGAAGGATCAAGCCCTCGACCGGCCGGCCTACGACGTTCGCCTGGAGCCGCTGCCCACATCGGGCGTGCAAAAGCCGCTGTGGCCGGATATAGGGACATCACAGGCCGACGAAGAAGACGAGGATCCGTTGCTGCAAGAGGCCATCCAGATCGTGCGGACCGAGCAACGCGCCTCGATATCGTATCTGCAACGCAAGCTGCGTATCGGCTATACCCGGGCGGCGCGACTGGTAGACCTGCTGGAGGCCCGCGGCATTATCGGCCCGGCCACCGGCAGTAGCAAAGCGCGTGAGGTGCTGCTCGATGCCGATGAAGAGCCGGACGGGCAAGACGACATCCAATGACCGCCCGTACCCTATATGGAGGATTCCTGTGTGCTGAATTCCAATGATATCGATATTCTGACCGGCATTGTGGGCGAGAAGAATCTGTCGGTGCGCTCTTCGGATCTGGAGGCGCACTCGATCGACGAGTCGCACGTGCCGGCGCATCCGCCCGACGTGGTGGTGTGGCCGTCATCCACCGAACAGGTGGCCGCCATCGTACGTCATGCGAATGAGCGGAACATTCCCGTCGTGGCCTGGAGCGGCGGGTCCAGCCTGGAGGGGAACCCCGTGCCGGTACAGGGCGGCATCTTGTTGGCCATGTATCGCATGAAAGAGATCCTGGAGGTGCGCGAGGACGATCTTCAGGTGGTGGTGCAACCGGGCATTGTCTACGACGACCTGAACGGCCAGCTCAAACGCCTGGGGCTGTTCTTTCCACCGGCGCCGGGTAGCTCGGACGTGGCCACGATCGGCGGCATGGTGGCGAATAACTCGAGCGGGATGCGCGCCGTCAAATATGGGGTGACGCGTGATTATGTCAAACGACTCAAGGTGGTGCTGTCCGACGGACGGATGATCGAGGTGGGCTCGAACACGAACAAAAGCACCAGCGGCTATGATCTGGTGAGCCTCTTTGTGGGCTCGGAGGGCACGCTGGGAATCATCACCGAGGTGACCCTGCGGCTGGCCGGCCTGCCGGAAAAGATCGCCGCCGTGCTGGCCGTGTTCGATTCGCTGGAGGACGCCGCGGGCGCGGTGTATGAGAGCATCCGCTACGGGCTGGATCCCTCGGCCATCGAATTGCTGGATGCCGCCACGGTACACGTCACCAATATTCAGCATGGGCTATCGCTGCGCGAGACGCCCACCCTGTTCGTCGAGTTTCACGGCAACGAGGGCGGCGTGACGGAACAGATCGATTACGTGCGCGAGATCTGTGAGGATAACGGCTGCGTCGAGTTTCAGGCGGCCATCGATGACGAGGAACGCGAGACGCTGTGGACCGCCCGCCGTGAGGCGCGCGACTCGATCAAGCTGTCGCATCCCGGCCGGGCCATGATCTCGGGGGATGTCTGTGTGCCGGTATCCCGATTCCGTGAGGTCATCTCGTTCGTGCACAAGCTCGCAGAAGAGATGAACCTGACCATCTATACCTTTGGGCACGCCGGAGACGGCAACCTGCACACGGAAACGATCGTCACCCGCGAGGATGAGGAAGAGTTCACCCGCGGGCTGGCGGCCATGGACGAGATCGTCAAGTACTCCCTGTCGATCGGCGGCACTATCGCCGGGGAACACGGCGTGGGCCGGGCCAAACGCGCCTTTATGGCTCAGGAACATGGCGAGAGCCTGCAGGTGATGCGCCAGATCAAGGATCTGTTGGATCCCAAAGGGATCTTGAATCCGGGCAAGATCTTTCCCGACGATTAGGGCGTGCTCGAAAGAACGAGTCGTCATCGCCCCACGAGATCTACGAGATCAAGGAGCATCGTCATCTCTGCGGGGTCGAGAGTTCATCGCTCTGACTCGTACAGCCTGCATGCGTGGGAGTATCAGCACAATACGCACGGTGAAGCAGGATATGTTCCGTCTCGCCGTGCGAGATCCATGATGGAGCGGATGAGAAACCAATGGAGTTGTTGCGTGAGGGGGCCAAAGACCTGGGGCTGACATTGAGCCCCGGCCATATCGACCAGTTCGAACGCTACTACCAGGAACTGCGCGCCTGGAATCAACGCTTCAATCTCACCGCCATCACCGGCTACCAGGAGGTGCAGATCAAGCATTTTCTGGATTCGCTGACCTGCCTGCTGGCCTTTCCACGCGGGGCGGGGGATGATTCGATTCCCGATACGGTGCCGGTACAGATCGGATCGCACTCGCTCTGGTGTGTGGATGTGGGCAGTGGCGCCGGATTCCCCGGACTGCCCATCAAGATCATGCTGCCCGAGGCCGAGGTCACGTTGATCGAGGCGACGGGGAAAAAGGTCACCTTTTTGCAGCA
>JBMNOI010000146.1:0-8613 GCA_050942995.1 Anaerolineae bacterium | reverse complement strand
GCAAGGCCAGCGGCGTGCTGGGCATTATGGGGCCCACGCGCATGCGCTACGCACGGGCCATCTCGACAGTGCGCTATGTGGCCCTCCTGATGGACGGGCTGATCGCCAATATGTACGGCAGTGCGGAATCGTAGCAGGCAGATAGATATTTCAGACGGTGAGGTAACGGGTATGGTTGATGATCGGGAAAGAACCGACCGCGAGGAAGAGATCAAAGAAACCCCGGGCCAGGCGTCGGCAGAGGATGATCAGCCGGCGGGCAAAGCCGGCGACGAGCTGGAAGCACTGCGCCAGGAGGTGGAAACGCTGCGCACAGAATCCGAAGAGCTGCTGGACAAGTACCGCCGCAGCCTGGCCGATTTCGCCAACTTTCGCAAGCGCCAGGAGCGCGACCGTGAACAAGAGTTCCGTCGATTGATGATGGATGTGTTGCGGCAATTCTTGCCCATCGTTGACGATTTTCGGCGAGCCAACGAGAACGTGCCGCAGTCGCTGGCCGATTCCGAGTGGGTGGCAGGGGTACAGCTCATCGAGCGCAAGATCGAAAAGATGCTGGAACAGTACGAGGTCACTCCCATCGACGCTCTGGGCAAGCCCTTTGACCCGCATTTCCATTCGGCGCTGGTACAGGAAGAGAGCGACGAGTACCCTGCGGGCACGGTGAGCGAAGACCTGCAGCGCGGCTATATGATGGGAGACGATGTTCTCCGGCCGACTCTGGTCAAGGTATCCAGTGGGCCGGGAACAAAGGATGCGGAAAACGGAGATCAAAGCGCGGCATAACCACATGGCGCGCCGGTATATTCCATTGTATGAAACCAAACGGCGTGATAATCAGGAGGAAAGATGGGCAAGATCATCGGTATTGATCTTGGGACGACAAACTCGGTCGTAGCCGTCATAGAGGGTGGCGAGCCTACCGTTATTCCTACGGCAGAGGGTGGGCGCTTGTGCCCCTCGGTCGTGGCGGTTAACCCCAAGACAAGCGAACGCATGGTGGGACAGGTCGCACGGCGACAGGCGATCACCAACCCGGAAAACACGATCTTTTCGGTCAAGCGCCTCATGGGCCGCAAGTTCAGCGATGCCGAGGTGCAAAAAGCCCGCGAGGTGCTGCCCTACAAGATCGTTGAGAAGGATAACGGCGATGCCTGGGTCGTGATGGGCGGCAAAGAGTATTCCCCGCCCGAGATTTCGGCCATGATCCTGGCCAAGCTCAAGGCAGACGCCGAGGCATATCTCGGAGAAAAGGTGACCCAGGCGGTCATTACGGTGCCGGCCTACTTTAACGATTCGCAACGCCAGGCCACCAAGGATGCCGGCCGCATCGCCGGTCTGGAGGTTCTGCGTATCATCAACGAGCCTACGGCCTCTTCGCTGGCTTACGGTCTGGACAAAAAGGGCGACGAACAGATCGCCGTATACGACCTGGGCGGCGGCACCTTCGATATCTCGATTCTCGATATCGGCGAGGGCACTTTTGAGGTCAAGTCGACTAACGGCGACACCTTCCTGGGCGGCGATGACTTTGATCAGCGCATCATCGACTGGATCGTCGAAGAGTTCCGCAAAGATCAGGGTATCGACCTGCGCAACGATCGCATGGCCCTGCAGCGCCTGAAAGAGGCCGCGGAAAAGGCCAAGATCGAGCTGTCGACCACGCAGCAGACCGATATCAACCTGCCGTTCATCACGGCCGATGCCAGTGGGCCCAAACACCTGAACATGACCCTCACCCGCGCCAAGCTGGAGCAGCTGGTGGATGATCTGGTAAACCGCAGCATGGGGCCGATGCGTCAGGCGCTGGAAGACGCCAAGTTGACGGTGGATCGCATCGATGAGGTGATCCTGGTGGGCGGCCAGACGCGCATGCCGCTGGTGCAACGCCGTGTCGAAGAGTTCTTTGGAAAGACGCCGCATCGGGGCATCAACCCCGACGAGGTTGTAGCCGTGGGAGCGGCCATCCAGGGTGGTGTGCTGGGTGGCGAGGTAGAGGATGTGTTGTTGCTGGACGTGACCCCGCTGACGCTGGGCATCGAGACGCTGGGTGGCGTGGCCACGCCGCTCATCCCGCGCAACACCACCATCCCCACGCGCAAGAGCCAGGTGTTCTCCACCGCGGCCGACAGCCAGACGCAGGTGCAGATCAACGTGGTGCAGGGCGAGCGGCCCATGGCGATGGACAACAAGCAGCTCGGCACCTTTGTGCTGGACGGCATTCCGCCCGCGCCGCGAGGCGTGCCGCAGATCGAAGTAACCTTTGATATCGACGCCGACGGCATCTTGCATGTCTCGGCCAAAGACAAGGCCACCGGACGAGAGCAAAAGATCACCATTACGGCGTCCAGCGGCCTGGATCAGGACGAGATCGAGCGCATGGTGCAGGAGGCCGAGGCGCACGCCAACGAAGACCGGCGACGACGCGAGCTGGTCGAGCAGCGCAACAACGCCGACACCCTGGCCTATACTGCGGAAAAGACGCTGAGAGACCTGGGCGACAAGGTCCCCGCCGATATGCGCAGCGATATCGAGAACAAGGTGCGGGCGGTGCGCGACACGCTACAGAGCGAGGATGTCAGCCGCATCCGTCAGGCGGCCGAAGAGCTGCAGCAGGCCCTGCAACAGGTGGGTCAGGCGGCCTACGCGCAGGGCGAGGGAGGCGCCACACCACCCCCGAATGGCGAACAGGGCACGACAGAGGATGAAGGCACCGTAGAGGGTGAGTTCCGCGAAGTATAGCAGCGACACATTCAAATAGAGCGCAGATTCGGGGCGATGCTGCACACGCAGGTCGCCCCGAATTACGAGTGCGCGCGAACGACGCGACGGCTCTCTCGCACCCATCACCCCGGCTTTGACGATAACGACCGATACGGTTAAACTCTTATGCTGATGACCGAGATAAACTGAGTCTTTTGCGGAGCGCAGTGCACCCATGGCCTCTGAAATCAAGCGGGACTATTACGAGATATTGGGACTGGAGCGAAATGCTTCCAAGCAGGATATTCGTTCCGCCTACCGAAAACTGGCCCGCAAGTACCATCCCGATGTAAGCAAAGAACCGGACGCCGAAGCCCGATTCAAAGAGATCAACGAGGCGTATCAGGTCCTCAACGATGAGGAGGCGCGGGCTCGATACGATCGCTTTGGCCACGCCGGCCTGGACCAGAACGATATAGGCGGGTTCGGCGGCTTTGGCTTTGGCGGCTTTGAGGATATATTCGAGGATCTGTTCGGGTTCGGCATGCGTGGCGCGACGCGACAGGGTCCCCGGCGAGGCGCCGACCTGCGCTACGATTTGGAGATATCCTTCGAAGAGGCGGTCTTTGGCACTCAGAAAGAGATCGAGATCTCTCGTTCAGAGATATGCCCCTCATGCCGCGGCACGGGCGCCGAGCCCGGCACCAGCCCGGTACGCTGCCCCGAGTGCAACGGCAGCGGCCAGGTGCGCCGCGCGCAGCAGTCGATCTTTGGCGCGTTTGTCAATGTGACCACCTGCCCGCGCTGTGGCGGTCGCGGCGAGATCGTCACCACCCCCTGCTCGACCTGTCACGGTACGCAGCGAGCCGAGCAGATCCGACGCCTCAGTGTGGATATTCCGGCGGGCGTGGATGACGGCATGCGAGTTCGCCTGACGGGCGAGGGCGACGCAGGCGGAAACGGTGGCCCGGCGGGGAACCTCTACGTGGTCGTACACGTGCGGCCCCATCGCTACTTCGAGCGCCACGAAAACGACATTCTGCTGAGCATTCATATCAACGTGGCTCAGGCTACGCTGGGCGACGAGATCGAAGTGCTCACCCTGGAGGAGACGGAGAAGCTCACCATCCCCGCCGGCACTCAGCCCGGCACGATCTTTCGGTTGCGAGGCAAAGGCGTGCCGCGATTGCGCGGCGGTGGCCGGGGTGACCAGATCGTCATCGTGAACGTATCCATCCCCACCCACATCGATGAAAATCAGAAACGACTGTTCAGCGAACTGGGCAAGACGTTGGGCAAAGATGTGACGCCGCAAGGAGGCAGGGGCTTTATCGAGCGTCTGCGCGAATCGTTGGGGATCTGACAGATATATGACAACGACAACGGATAATATGGAGTGGGTGGAGATCAGCGTCCAGGCCGATCGTAGCTCGGTGGATGATCTGGTCAACTTTATGGGCCGATATTGCACCGGCGGCGCCGTCGTCGAAGATCGACCGGCGGGCGTGAGTCAGGCTCCTGCAGAGTATGTGGTGGTCAAGGGCTTTTTGCCGGTATGGGATGAGGAAACCCGGCGCAAGCTCGAGATCGCCCTGTTACTGCTGGGGCGCACGGCGCCCATCTCGGAGCCACGCATCACCGTACTGGGCGCAAAGGATTGGGCCGAATCCTGGAAAGCCTTTTTCCCGCCGCAGCACATCGGCACGCGCACCGTCATTGTGCCGTCGTGGCACGAGTATCAACCCGAGCCGGGGGAGGTCATCATCGGGCTGGATCCGGGCATGGCCTTTGGCACCGGATTGCACGCCACCACACACCTCTGCCTGATCGCCATCGAGCGACTCCTCCGCCCGGGAATGCGGGTACTGGACGTGGGCACCGGATCAGGCGTTCTGGCGATTTCGGCGGCGCTCCAGGGCGCAGAGTATGTGGACGCCCTGGATGTGGACCCGGTATCGGTCCGCGTGGCAGCCGAGAATGTAGAGCGCAACGGCGTAGCCGATCGGGTGCGGGTGGCCCGTGGCACCCTGGGCCTGAGCCCCTCGCCGGAAGTGCCCCGGCACACCGAGTCCGGCTACGACCTGTTGCTGGTCAATATTCTGGCCGAGGTAATCGCCGATATGGCCGGCGATATCGCCGAGGCCATGGCGCCCGACGCATGGTATGCGGCATCGGGTATTATCGCCGAACGCGCCGACATGGTGACCGAGGCTCTGCAGGCCGCGGGGTTGACGGTGGAAGAGCGTTTGATCGAGGATGACTGGGTCGGCCTTGTCGGGCAAAAGCCCGTGGAAGACGCCCCTCTTAAAGAGAGCTAACATCGCCCCATGCACCGCTTCTTTGTCCTCCCTGAATGGCTGCATAATGATCACGCCCGCATCGAGGGCCCCACGGCCCATCAGATCGGGCGTGTACTGCGTTTGCGCCCCGGCGACCGGATCGCCCTGCTGGATGATTCGGGCATGGAATATCTGGTCGAGCTGGAGCGCATCAGCGCAAAAGAGGTGACGGCGCGAGTGGTGGCAGCCCATCGGCCCGATACCGAGCCGCCGTTCGAACTGACGCTCTA
The DNA here is from genome assembly GCA_050942995.1 of Anaerolineae bacterium. Taxonomy (GTDB): domain Bacteria; phylum Chloroflexota; class Anaerolineae; order UBA1429; family UBA1429; genus JBMNOI01. The sequence goes on along the minus strand of JBMNOI010000146.1, from coordinate 3,344 downwards.
TCAGGCGCTGCCCAAAGGGAAAAAGTTCGATTGGGTACTGCAAAAGGGCACCGAGGTGGGCATTACGACCTTTTGCCCCATGATGACGCGCCATGTGGTGCCACAGGGGCATGTACCGGCCGACCGCCTAACCCGTTGGAGACGTATTGTCACCGAAGCGGCAGAGCAGAGCGGCCGGGCCAGGCTTCCACAGGTCGAGCCGGTACAAACCTTTGATGAGATCTGCCGTCCGGCGCCCGAGGGAACGCTCGCCCTTATCGCCACGCCCGAGGCAGGCGCGCGCCCCCTGCAGCATGTGCTGGAGAAAGAGCGAGAGACACCCCGAGAGGTGCGGCTTTATGTAGGACCCGAGGGGGGATTCAGCGACGAGGAGGTCATGGCGGCACGAGAGGCGGGCATCGTTCCCGTCTCGCTGGGACCACGGATCTTGCGCACCGAGACGGCGCCGCTCTACCTGGCCATCGCGCTACTGTACGCGCTGGAACGGCCGAACCAGGGCGCCTGATTATCCCCACCCCAAACCACGATAGAGAAAATAGGCCAGCGCCGGCAATGTGACCAGCGAGGTCACGGTGGTGGTCATGGCTGCGGCCAGACCCAGACGATGGTCGGCGCCATACTGCCGCGCCAGAATGGGTGTCAACATGGCGGTGGGCATAGCGGCCTGTAAGACGCAGACGGCCCTGGTCTCGGGCGTCATGGGCAGCACCCATACTGCGGCCAGCATCAGGAGCGGCGCCGCCAGCAGACGCACCCCGCCGATGAGCCCCAACGGCACAACCGGCGCGTGAGCCCCCCGGCCCGCTTCGTAGAGCATATGTCCCAAAGCGATCATGGCCAGCGGTGTGGTGGCATCACCCACCCGCTGCAGCAACTGCGCCGGAACGGCCGGCAGGTCCCACCCCAGAGCCGACCAGCCCACTCCGATGATGAGGGATAGGAACATGGGGTTGATCAGCCCGCGGATCAGCCGGCCCACATCGAGGCACCTCATCCCCTCGGCCCCGGTAGCTCCCGCCAGACCGGCCACGCCAAAGGTAAAGATGTTGATGGTGGTGGCGAAATCGCAAAGAACGGCGATGATGCCCGCCCCCGGGCCGAAAACTGCCACCACCAGAGGAATGCCGAGAAAGCCGGTGTTGGTGCAGCCCCCGGCAAAGGCGCATACACCACGCTGCGCCGGAGCCAGCCCGCTGCGACGGGCAATGCCCCACCCCAATAGATAGCTGATGCCCCCTACCGCCACGCCCAGCACCACCACCAGCGGCGCGGCGGCCAGCATCTCGATCGACATGCCCATCGCCACGGAGTAAAAGATCGTCGCCGGTAGCGTCACGTTGATAACCAGAGACGAGATCTGCGATACCCCATGCTGATCCAGCAGGCGCAGGCGCCCGACTAGAGCCCCCAGCGCGATGAGGGCAAAGAGAGTGACGAATGGTTGAAAGAACGAGGCGATATTCACAGCATTCGGCTCCGACGTTTTGAACGAAAGAGGGCGGGCAAAGTCGCCCGACTCGTAGAGAGGCGCCCCGCTCATCCATCGGCGGGGACGCCTTCATTCGGCGTAACCGCCCATCTATCCCAGAAGCACCAGGCTCACGGCCATGACGGCCATCCCCGAGACCACGCCATACATGGAGAGGTGATGCTCGCCAAACTCGCGGGCCGCGGGGAGCAGGCCGTCCAGTGAGATAAAGACCATGATGCCGCCCACTGCGGCAAACGCGATGCCCAACATCATCTCATTCAGAATGGTGACCAGCACCATATAACCCACCAGAGCGCCAATAGGCTCGGCCACCCCCGAAAGGAAAGAGTACCAGAACGCTTTGATCCGGCTGCCCGTCGCATAATAGACGGGCACAGAGACGGCGATTCCCTCGGGGATGTTGTGCAGAGCGATCGCGATGGCGATGGGCACGCCCAGTGCCGGATCATGCAGGGCGGCCAGAAAAGTCGCCACCCCCTCGGGAAAGTTGTGGATCGCAATCGCCAGGGCCGTCAGCAACCCCATGCGCAACAGCCGGTGGTTGTGTGTCCCCGACATGGTCGGATCCTCCATCTCTTCCACGCTGTGCGCCTCGTGGGGGTTCTCGGCTGAAGGCACCATCTTGTCGATGACGGCGATGATCAACATACCGCCGAAAAAGGCAACGACCGCCGCCCACAGGCCGGAGCGGCTCCCCATCTCCCCCGCCAGCGACCTCATCGCCTCTGGCAGAATCTCGACCATGGAGACATAGATCATCACACCGGCCGAGAAACCCAGCGCGACGGAGAGAAACCGTGTATTGGTGCGTCGGGCGAACAGGGCCAGCAGGCCACCGATGCCGGTCGAGAGACCGGCCGCCGCCGTCAGAGCGAATGCAAACCAAAAACTGCCGGGTTCGATGGCTTCCATCGTAAACACCTCTGCAAAAGTTTGCGATTACGGTAGAATGAAACGATTCTTCACAGTATAGCGGAACGATGAGCATCCGCCAAGGACACGGCATACGGCCAGATCGTGACCTGTCTCCCCGCCCGCGACACGCCCTCATCGAGGAAAGCACACAATTGGCATTCGCCCTTAACACAATCGCCAATCATTTATGTAAACATATAACGAGGGATCAATATCCCACGCCTCTTGACCCTATCCGCCGTAACGTGCTATACTGCAGATGTCGATAGACCACTCGATCGGAGCGCTGCATTCCATAAAGCGCCCTCCCGCAGAACCATCCGTTACGGAGTGCATTCCATGTCGGTTCACCTTTATGTAGCGCCTGCGGCCTGCGGCAAGACCACCTGGGCGATGGAATATGTGCGTGAGGCGGCCCGCGATATGGGGCGTACGCCCCGGGTGTGCGTGCCTACCCTGTTACAGGCCCAATCATGGCGGCGGCGTCTGGCCCGAGCGGGTGGCGCGATGGGTGTGCATGTGTACACCTTTGACAGCCTGTTTGCCGCCTGCCTCAATGGGGGGCGACGGCCGGCCGCCGTACTCGCCGATGCGCAGCGCTATCGCATTCTACGCCACGTCATCGCCGATCTGCCGCTGGCCCATTACGCGCCGCTGGTCGATCGTCCCGGGTTCGCCGTCAGCTTGCAGCAACTGGTGGCCGAACTCAAAGCCGCATGTGTCACTCCCGATGCGTTCAGATCGGCACTGGCGGCCGTAGACACCGCGCCGCGCCTGCGTGAACTGGCCGCCATCTATGACGCGTACGAGAGCTGCCTGCACGACACCCGCTCCACCGACCGTCCCGGCCTGGGCTGGCTGGCGCTGGAGCGACTGCGGCAGGATCGCCACGCCTGCCGCTGGCCGTTGCTGGTGGTGGACGGATTCGACGACCTCT
>JBMNOI010000145.1:0-8641 GCA_050942995.1 Anaerolineae bacterium | reverse complement strand
ACACGCTTTAATCTGATGCAAGAGCTAACCAAGCTATCGAATATTGCGCGAAAACAGGTGCATGCCGCGCCACACGAGACGTTGCTGGTTCTCGATGCCACCACCGGGCAAAATGCCCTGGCTCAGGCGCGTAAATTCACCGAGGCAGTGGGCGTAACGGGCGTGATTCTGGCCAAGCTCGATAGTACGGCCAAGGGGGGCATGGTGTTCGCCGTAGCCAATGAACTCAAGTTGCCGGTGCTATTTGTCACCACCGGTGAAAAGATGGAGGATATGGCGCCTTTCGATCCCGAGGCCTTTGTCCAGGCGCTCTTTGCCGGGGCATAACCGCGCCCGTTCGGACGATGCGCGCGTCCGGTCATTCGCTCGTTTCAGAAAAAAAGAACCCGTACGGGGGTTACCCGCCCCGATACTTGACGGAGGTAACGTTTACACCATGGATGAACTGAGAAACCAACTCGTAGAGATGTGTCAGGAAATCGATCAATTAATGGAGCGTCTTTGACGTACCGGCCAAAGAAGCTCAGATTAACACATTGCGCCGGCAGTCGGCAGAGCCCGGCTTTTGGGACAACCCCGATAACGCCCAGAAAACGATGCAAGAGCTCGCTGCGCTGGAAGCCGACGTCACCGATTGGCAGGAGCTGCGTTCTCGAGTCGTCGAGCTGGCCGAATTGCTCGATCTTGTAGAGGATGATGATGAAGACGGGCTGATCGATGAGATTACCCGAGACACGACCGCGGCAGAGAGCCGGCTCAAAGCGATGCGCCTGCGCCTGATGATGTCGGGCCCGCACGATTCGCGCGATGCCATTCTCACCGTATATGCCGGTGCAGGGGGCACTGAATCCCAGGACTGGGCCGAGATGCTGTTGCGCATGTATCTTCGCTGGGCCGAGAATCGCGGATTCGGCACCGAAATCATCGACCAGACGGATGGTGAAGAGGCGGGCATCAAGAACGCCACGATCGAAATCCGCGGGCGCAATGCATACGGCCTGTTGCGCTCTGAGCGAGGTGTACACCGGTTGGTGCGCATATCCCCCTTTGACAACGCCCACCGGCGCCATACATCCTTTGCTCTGGTCGAGGTAATCCCCGATGTGGCCAACGAGGTCCAGATCGAGATCAATCCGGATGATATCCGTATGGACATGTTCAGAGCCTCCGGGCATGGCGGCCAGAACGTGCAAAAGAACTCGACGGCCATTCGCCTGACACACATTCCCACCGGTATCGTCGTCACCTGCCAGAACGAGCGCTCTCAGGCTCAGAACCGCGAACGGGCGATGGCCGTGCTCAAGGCGCGCCTCTATGACCTTGAACAACAGCGCATAGAGGAAGAGCAGGCCAAACTGCGGGGTGAGCATATCAGCGCCGGATGGGGCAACCAGATCCGCTCATATGTGCTGCACCCTTATCGCATGGTCAAGGATCTGCGCACCGAATGGGAAACCGGCAACACCACCGCCGTGCTCGATGGCGAGATCGACGGCCTCATCGAGGCCTACCTTTCTCACATGGTAGGCCGGAAGAAATAGATTCTGCTTCACGTTCGGTTCTGTGATATTCGTGTGCACGATGCCACGAATATCACAGACCACCGGATGACATACCCCTCCGGCAAGTCCGGTGCTTGCCTCTTTTCTCTTACCATAATCGCCTTTCAACCCATCCGTTGGTCGATCACAGGTTGCGTGGCTTTGAGTGGCAGGTTTCTACTTGCGCTTCTGCTACTGCCGTGCTACATTGTGTCGTGATCGTGCGGATGCCCGGGCATTATGCTGAGCCTCATGCATCCCAGTAGATCCCCGTGCCCACCGGGCATCATATACTGCTTCGGGAGAACGAAAATTATGTTCAGAAGATTGGTGATCGTACTGGTCGCAGCTCTTCTTTTCACCGGTTGTGACTCACCCCCGCCCCCCGATGTCACCGGTGAAGCCACACCCCCGGCCACTGCGCCCATTGAGGAGCAGGTGCCTGTTGCACAGCAGCCGCCGGCTCCCACCGAAACGCCAGCTCCGGCCACCCCTACGCCCGAACCGCAACAAGTCTGGATCGCACCGGGAGTGCCGGATCCCGTCCGTCAAAGTGTTCGCAACGCCATGGATAGCATCGGCGCCCTGGCGGCCACAGACGAGGATTCGGCGAATGTTGTCGTTCGCCTGGTTCCGACAGGCGCCGGCGGCGGGGCGCAGACTCTTGCGACCTGGGTCTATGCTGCCGTGGTGCCCTTCCCCGTCATGGCCGATGAGATCACCTGGGATGATGTCGAACGTTTCTGGCAGGGCGAGTCCGATGCGCTGCTCAACATCTCGGAGGACGACACGACGCCGCAGCTCTATGTCTCATCCGAAACACGCGAGGTGCTGGAGGCGTTACTGGGCGAGGCCGATCCGCAAGCCTCTTTGACCGAAGCCGATGACGACGAGATCCTCGAGATGGCCTGGGAAGAGCGCCCCCATGCGTGGTCTGTCGTCCCCTTTGACGAACTGGTTCCGCGGTGGAAGGTGTTGCGCATCGATGACGTCGATCTATTCGATCGGGATCTGGATCTGACCAGCTATCCGCTCGCCGTCGATATTGTCGTCGAAGGCGATACGGACGGTGAACTGGCCTCAGCCATGGCCGGAGAAGGAATGCAACTGACCAATCGCGACACCGACCGCATGACGGTGCTCATCATGACCGGTGTCACCGCGCTGGTCCGGGCCACTGCCCACGAGATGGAACTGAACGGTGTGCTCTACCCGGCCGAGTATATCGGCCCGACCCTGCAGAGCGCCGATCTGCTGCATATCAGCAACGAGATTCCCTTTGCCGAGAACTGCCCGCCGCCCGATCGCAACTCGGGATCGCTGGTATTCTGCAGTGACCCGCGTTATATCGAGCTATTACGACACGTGGGCGCCGATATTATCGAATTGACGGGCAACCATTTTCAGGATTATGGCTCACAGGCCACCCTGGATACGTTAGAGATGTACCGGGAAGAGGGCTGGCCCTATTATGGGGGCGGAGCCGACCTTGAGGATGCCAGTAAGGCCATCGAGGTCGAGCACAACGACAATACCTTTTCCTTTATCGGCTGCAATCCGGTAGGTCCCGAGTTTGCCTGGGCCACAGCGGAGCGCCCCGGCTCGGCGCCGTGCGATTACGAATTCATGCACGGTGAGCTGAACCGGCTCAGCGAAGAGGTCGATGTGCCCATCGCCACCTGGCAATACTGGGAGTTTTATCACTACGAGCCGACGCCACAGCAACAGGCCGATTTCCGGGCCATGGTCGACGCCGGCGCCAAAATCGTCAGCGGCAGCCAGGCCCACCACCCTCAGGCGATCGAGTTCTACAACGACAGCTTTATCCACTACGGCCTGGGCAATCTGTTCTTCGACCAGATGTGGTCGATCGGCACACGGCAGATCGTCGTCGATCGCCATGTGATCTATGATGGAAGGCACCTCTCGACCGAGCTGCTCACCTACATGCTGGAGAACTTTTCCCAGCCTCGGCCCACAACCGATGCAGAACGACGCCAGATGTTGTCGTCCATATTCCAGGCCAGCGGATGGTAGACGTCGAATCATAAAGGTAACGGCCGATACAGGCGCAAATCAGGGCCCGTGTCGGCCGTCTTGTTTATCGGCTCTATCATCATCTATCATGCCGATCGGGAGCGGCGACCCTTTGTCAGGCAGCCGCATCTTTTGTATAATGGGGCCGCAGCAGATGGATCAGAGGACACTGACACTCCAGCGCAAGAGATAAAACACCGCCTCTTATAAAAAAAGAGACGTACAGGCATCATCGTCGATTTCGCTAACCCGGCACACATTACAAGGATGAAATGTTATGCTAAGACAGGATGGGGCGATTAGCTTTGTGCCCGAGCTGGTAGAGCTCATGGACGAGTTCATTGCCAATTACGAGGCCACAGAGGGGCCGCTGCGCAACGACCTGGAGCGAGGGTTGGTGCTGGCGTACATTCTCGGAGTGATGTGTTGCGAGATCGAGGCGATCTGGGATACGCTGGCCCAGGCGCCGGTCTTTGGGAGCGTGCATCCCAAAGCGATCTTTGAGAACTGTGCGTCGTCTACCGATCCCAAGACCGGCGAGCGTGCCGAGACGATCTTGCGCGAGATTCGCAACCGGGGTTGGCTCAAGATCGAGCCGCAGGATAACTAGTTTGCGACGGCGATCTCTTTATATAGCGCGACCAGATTATCCAGATGGAGCTTGTTGACCAGACCATCCAGCGGGATGCGCGACTTGCCACACGATTCGATATCGATGTCGCGCAGCGCGCTCGGTAGATCGCCCCGCTCGGCAAGTGCGGATACCTTTTCGACGATACAGGAGAGATAGTTGATACTATCGTCGATAGTATCGTCCACCTCACCCCGTAACAGCACCTCACCGTGTCCCTGCACGATAAAGTTCGGCTTGAGAGCCTTGATGGATTTTAGCGACGCCTTAAGCTGCTCGACATCTCCCCCCACAATGTGAGGCACCGGCAACATGGCATCGCCGGCGATCAACACCTTGTCACCCGCCACAAATACGCTGATCCCGTCAACCGTGTGGCCGGGCGTATACAGCAACTGAATATCCGTCCCGCCGAGATGAAGATACATCTCTTGCCCAAAGGTGATATCGGGCAGGCGCAGCTCGACATCCGCCAGTGCGGCGATCTCTTGTTTGGCGCGAAGCAATCGAGCCTGACCGTACTCTGCAAGAAGCTCGCGGCACTTGTCGTGCGCAATTACCTCAGCACCCTCGAAAAGATAGGTGCCGTATACATGATCCGCATGGTGATGTGTATTGATCACATAGCGCACATTGTGAGGGCCCTCTTTGTCTTCGATAAAGGCCGCGACTTCGCGGGCCTCGGTGGGAAACGGCATGGCATCCACCACCACCGCCCCTTGCCCGGTCAATATCACAGTCGCAACGACCTGCGCATACATGTCGCTGACAAAGGTATAAACGTCTTCGGCCACCCGATCCACTCTCACCGCGCGATGCTCCTTTTCTACTATACCGAGTAACCATATCATACCACACAAGGCGTGTCAAGAAAAGTAGGAAAACTTGCTGATTTTATTGACAATGTTTATGTGAACTGCTATAATTTATCTATACCTGTCGACTAGTCTTAGTTGCGCCGCTGTCGGTCGAAGCAGGTTCCACCACAGAGGGCAAACCGGGAGACAAGAATGATTCTTGAAAAGATCAGACAGGTGTATCCTCAGCTGACCAAGAGCCAGAGGCGACTGGCCGATTTTATCGCGACCTCTTATCAAGAGGCTGCCTTCATGACTGCGTCGCGCCTGGCGCGAACGCTGGATCTAAACGAGGCCACGGTTATCCGTTTTGCCCAGCGACTCGGATACCCCGGCTACCCGGAGCTCGTCCAGGATGTGCAGGACGTCGTCCAGAAAGAGCTGGGTACCCGAGAGGCGCCCGAGACCGAGGTTCAGGATCCCTTTATCGCGCGCTTGTACGTCGAGATCGACCATCTGCAGCGCGCCACAAGCCATATCTCCCCCGCGGTCGCGCAGCAGATCGTCACCATGATTCAGGACGCCCAACGGGTGTTCGTCCTGGGACAGGGCATCGCGGCGCCACTGGCGCAAATGTTCAGCCTGTTACTGCGCCAGCAGGGGATTCGTTCCGAGCACCCGCCGGCGGACGCGTTGGGGCTGGCCCTGGCTCTGAGCGATGTCGACTCACAAAGCCTCGTCATCGGCGTGTCGCTCGAAAGTGAGAGCCACGAGGTCGCCAACGCCTTGAGCTATGCCGACCGTCAGGGAGCCGGTACGCTGGCGCTCGCCGACACCCCCATCTCCCCCTGCGCCCAGGCGGCTCGGGTCGCGCTGACCTGCGTGGCCGGCGAGGCATCTCCCTCCTGTGTCGCCATGATGGCCCTGGTAATGGACACACTCGTCCAGAGCCTGCAGACACGGGAGCCTGAGAAGGCCGAGCGCCGATCCCATCATCTGGACGAAGCGCGAAGGGCGATTCTGTTCGGCCAGGACGGGATGAAAAGATCAGGGGATACATAAAAAAACGAGCCCGGGGCGATATCACCTCGGGCTCGCTTCGCTTCAAAAGCGTAATCCCCGCAATGCCGTGTGCTCAGTATCATATGAACCTGAGGAACTCAGGTGGGAGCCTTCCGGTGACCCAGAGCCCCAAGGGGCGTACAGTGCCACGCCTGGATAGCGGCCCCCGTTATGATCGTGTTGGCTCATTAGAAACAGCGAGCATCACCTGCACCACAGGGATTACATCCATAGTGTAACACAATCATCCAAAAACGCAAATCATCATGCCGATTCCATATCCGATCCATCGAGACGGTATGACCGTGTTCCGAGCTTGCCTCTCCCCCATGTGCCGTGCTACAATGCGGGCGCTTTTCAACCAACGGCCCTACACCATACGAGGTCAACGATATGCAAACCGTTCATGAACCCGCCCGTGATATCCCTGTAGTCGCCGATGTGGATGTGCTGGTTGTCGGCGGCGGTCCTGCCGGGTTTATCGCCGCCACCGCCGCAACCCGCCTGGGCGCAACGGTTATGCTGGTAGAGCGCTACGGATGCCTGGGTGGCCTGGCCACCGGCGGATTGGTGCTCTACATGGATTGCCTGACGGATAAACAGGGCCGCCGCTTGATGGGCGGAATCCCCTGGGAGACAATGGAGCGTCTGCGCCCGATGGACGGGCTGGCTTTTGATGCTCCGTTACGCATCCATGTCGATTCCGAGCTCTTGCAGGTAGTCGCCGACGACATGTGCATGGAAGCCGGCGTCCGGCTAAAACTCCATGCCTGGGCGGTTCAGGCCATCACCGAGAGCGGACGGGTGCGCGGCGTCATCATCGAATCCAAGTCGGGTCGCCAGGCCATACTTTGCAGTGTCTGCATCGATGCCACCGGAGATGGAGATATTGCAGCGCTGGCCGGCGCCGAATACGAGTCAGGGACGGAATGCATCGGCCTGAATATGAAGGTTGCCGGTGTGGATCGCGAACACTACCGCGCATTCACCCGGGAAGAGCCGGAGAAAGCACGCGCCTTGCATGACGCGGTTCGAGAACGGGGAGGGTTCCCTCTGGTGCCCAATTCGACGCCCCACAGCGATATGGGCATCTACTGGATCAATATTCTCGGCATGGCCGCTCGCGGACGGCCGGGTACCGGTGAGGGAGCCGATATTCACGCCTACTTTGCCGGCGAATTGAGCGCGGTAGACGTGGACGATCTGACCCACTGCGCCGTCGAGCTGCGCCGCCGGCTGACCGATTCGCTGGCCTTTTTTCGCCAGAACGTCCCCGGCTTTGAGAACATCCGGCTGCTGGCCTTTGCCCCGCAGATCGGCGTGCGTGAGAGCCGCATGATCACCGGCGAATATATTCTCTCACAAGATGATGTGCTCGCCGCCCGGACATTCGACGATGCCATCGGCATGGCAGGGATCGGCTATGCCGGGGTCGGGCGCTTTCAGATCCCCTATCGCAGCCTCATCCCGCGCACCATCGACGGATTGCTGGTCGCCGGTCGATGCATCAGCGTCGATCACTGGACCGAGCAAGCCGCTCGCCTGATTCCGGCGGCGATGGTTACCGGACAGGCCGCCGGCACGGCCGCTGCGATGGCCGTGCAGCAAAATATCTCGCCCCGTCGGCTATCTCACGATGCGCTCCGCGAGCGCCTGGCCGCCGACGGCGCCATTCTCTCGTAGCAAAGGCCCTATCGCCGTGCATCGACCCTGTGCGATAGAGCCAACGATATCTGGAGGAAGCTCATGTTCATTGATGCAGATTGTCACATCTCTTCACGCGACACCGGCCCGGGAATCGGCGTGGACGAATTGCTGCGCCGGTTGGATCAGGTGGGCGTCGACCGCGCCATTTGCTGGCCGATGGTCTCGTATACCCGCGAAATGGCCTCGGACAACAAGGCGATCTACCAGGGCGTTCAGGCCCATCCCGATCGCCTCATCCCCTTTGGTGGGGTGAACCCCCTGCTGGGCCTGGACGAAGCCAAAGACGAGCTGAAGCGTTGTATCGAAGAGTATGGTGTGCGTGGCGTCAAGCTGAACGGCGCCCGCGATGGGTACTATATCGATGACCCCGATCTGAGCCTGCCCCTCGTCGAGATGATCGCCGAGGCCGGCCTCGTTCTGGCGTTCCATTGCGGCTCGAATGATTTCGAAAAGACACATCCCTTCCGCATCGCAAAAATATCGGATATGTATCCCAACCTGCCGATCATGATCATCCATATGGGTGGATCGGGCTCTCCTGACATGTCCGACGCCGTGATCGAGTACGCCGCGCGCTATCCGACCTGGCGCCTCATCGATTCCGAGGCCGACTATCGCAAGATCCTCAAAGCGCTGGACGTACTGGGTCCCGAGCGCATCTGCTACGGCAGCGACACGCCGTTCTGCCCCATGCGCTACGAGTGGGGCATCCGTCAGGCCGTGTATCAGGATCTTTCCGAAGCCGACCGGGCCCTCGTCCTGGGAGGCAATATAGCCCGGATGCTGGGTCTCTGATAAAAAATCGGATCAACCGAAAACATCCTGCGCCACAATCCACAGACGGCTCGTGTGGCGCTGTGATGGCC
>JBMNOI010000144.1:0-8725 GCA_050942995.1 Anaerolineae bacterium | reverse complement strand
CGTGAAGATCTGCGCCGCCGTGTGATCTTTCTCGAAGACTATGATATGGAACTGGCCCGCTACCTAGTGCAGGGGGTGGATGTGTGGCTCAACACACCGCAACTGGGTATGGAGGCCAGTGGCACCAGCGGCATGAAGGCGGCCATGAACGGCGTCATCAACCTCAGCGTGCTCGACGGCTGGTGGGTCGAGGGCTATTCGCCGCAAACCGGCTGGCGCATCGGCAGCGGCGAGCGATATGACGACGAACAATCTCGCAACGATGTCGAGGCCGAGGCGCTGTACGATTTGCTGGAGAAGGATGTGGTGCCCCTCTTTTATTCGCGCGGCACGGATGGCCTGCCCCACGAGTGGATCGCGCGGATGAAGCAAGCCATCGCCCATATCACGCCGGTGTTTAGCACCCATCGCATGGTGCGCGAATATACCGAGAGGCTCTACTTCCCCTCCGCCATGCGCTATAGCCGCCTCAAAGACAACGGTTACGCGGTAACGCGTGATCTGGTTACCTGGCTACAAAAGGTGCACATGTATTGGGATCAGGTACGCATCCTGTCCATCGATTCCGATGCCCAGGATGGGACGCCGGTGCGCAGCGTCATCACCATAACCGCCCAAATCGCTCTGGGTTCCCTGCAACCCCAGGATGTTCAGGTGCAGATCTATCACGGACGCATCGGCGAGCAGGACGGATTCCGCGATTATGAGACGGTAAACATGGCGCCCGAAAGCCCCACAAGCGACGGCGTCTATCGTTATACCGGCAGTATTGTGTGCGCCGATAGCGGCGAGTATGGCTACACCGTGCGCATTCTGCCCCACCATCCCGATATTGTCGATCTCCACGTGCAGGGGCTTGTTATCTGGGCGAGCTAGAGTGCGATTGAGCTGTTGATCCGTTGCCCGAGCGCATCAGAACCGTTTGACCCCATATCCATACAGGGGCGATATCGCTCCTGTATGGATATAACGCAATCGTCAGAGTTCTAAATTGAACGCCGGGCGATGTTCAAGTGGATGTGAGGCAATGTCCATGGGCTGCGCTCGCAATGCTCCACATCCAGGGCATGATCGGCATCACATCCTGGGAGGTGAGATGTGAGATCGCTGAGTCGTATCGTGGTACTGCTCGGCGCATATCTGATGGCACTGGCCATATCGGGCTGCCAGGGCTTTACGGTAAGAGACGAACCACCGGTCACCTGGGTGCCGCTCCCCACCGTCGCCTCGACGGCCACCGCCGAGGCGGCAGTTCCCACCCCGGCGCAGTTGATCGTCGATGAGCAGCCGCCGACCGCGACAGCGTCGGTGACGGCCACCCCGGCGCCACCGACGACCGAACCGATCGAGATGGTGCAGGGCTGGAAAGGAACACTGCACAGCCTGCCCGATGGCGGCAAGACCGACATCGCCTTTCGCCTGCAAGATCAGCCCGGAAAAGAATCGGCCATTACCGCTTCCAGCGCCGCACTGCAGAGCCGGCTAGAGAGCGTCGTAGACAGCCCGACGGTGGTTCAGGTGTGGGGCGTACTGCGCAAGAGCGCGACCGAGCACGGCGGCAGCTTGATTGTGGTAGATCGTGTCGAGGCCGCGGAAATCCAGCCGGACGTGGGCACCCCCACGGCCACGCCACCGCCGACCGATCTCCCGGCCACGCCCTCGCCAGAGCCTCCGGCGCCTATCGCTGCGCCGCCGCTGGCCGGTCCGGCATCTACCCCTACACTGATTATGGCCACGGCCACCGAACTGGTGGACGGATGGGTGGGCGTCATTCAGGGGTTGCCTCCGGGAACATCATATACCGATTACTTTGAGCGCTCGGATACATCCGCACAGTACGGCATCAGCTCACTGGTGCCGCGCATTGAAGAGGATCTGGCCGCCTATCGCGATACGGGGCGGGCCGTGCGCATATGGGGCGTGGTGGACTTTGGCGTCATCGACCATATGGGGCGCCGCATCGTCGTGACGCGGGTCGAACCGGTCGAGCCATAATGGTCCCGCCTGTGATCCAAGGGTGATTCGCAACCGTCCCCTGCCCTGGGGCTTGTTCTTGCGTTAGAACACTGCTATACTATGGGGGCGTGCTCGGCCATTTCGATTCCGGCGCCCGGGTTACCGGGCACTGCCGTCCAGAACGATCAGTGGAGGTAAACCATCTAGACGACCCTATCTCGCCTTTATCGTAGCCACTCTAAAGCGCTTTATGTATCGCACCAATGGTGGACGACGGTCTTCAGACCGGTGATAGCGTCTCGAAAGCGTCTTTCAGAGTCGCACGATCTCTGGTAGAGTCAAACAATCGATTACTCGATTCATAATCGTTGCCAGACTGAACGTTGGCGCACAGTTCCGAGTTGTCTTCGCTAAAGGGTTTGCCCCATGCGGAGCAGCCATTGGGTACGGATGGAAACGCCCGTGCCTCCCGTGTTTGGAAAGGAACGAGGGCGAGAACGGCTTGTTTCGTTTTGCCTGAATCTATCCAAAGCGGGGACCTTCCCGCTTTTTTTGTTGTCGCAAAACGGCACCCGTTTGATGCTGCTTGTGGAGCAAATCACATTGCCCAAAGCGCGTTAGAGGGCGATGGGAAAAGCTCGTAGATCATGAGGGCCGTCACGCTTTAGAACAGTTGTGCCAGCATTCATAGCGACAAAAGAGGAGAAAGCAATGTTTTCGTTCAAGCAATACATCAACGGCGAACTCGTTGAGGGCAAGGGAAGACTCACTCCCGTTCTGTGCCCCGATACGGGCGAGGCCATTGGAGAGGTTAGGGTTGCGAGCGAGGATCAGGCAAAACTCGCGCTAGAGGCCGCAAGAGACGCGTTCCCATCCTGGTCGGCATTGACCGTGGAGGCGCGTGGGGAGTGGATGCTCAAGCTAGGGGCCGCCATCCGAGAAGAGACAGAGAAGATTGCCGAGATCATGGCCTACGAGACGGGCAAGTTTATCTCTCAGTCGGTCATGGAGGTAGGCAGCCTGGAGCGTTCGCTGAACTTTTTCCTGGATCAGGCCAAAACCAACTATGATCAGACGATTCGCGACCCCATGAACCGGAGCCTCAACCTCTCGATCCGCGAGCCCCTTGGCGTGATCGTAGGGTATATTGCCTGGAACTTTCCCATGGGCAACCTGGCAACCAAGCTCGGTCCGGTGCTGGCATCGGGGTGTACGGCGGTACTCAAGCCCGCCACCAAGACACCGCTCTCGACGCTGTACATCGGCGAGATTATGCACAGGATCGGCTTTCCCGCGGGTGTCATCAACTTTGTGGTGGGCAGTGCACGTGAGATCAGCTCCGTACTCACCAAGAGCGACATTCCCGCCATGCTGACGCTCATCGGGTCGTCCAACGCCGGCCGTGAGTTAATACGGGATTCCGCCACGTCCATCAAACGCTTCTCTCTCGAACTGGGTGGCAACGCGCCCGTTATCGTCACGAAGAACAGTGATGTGACGGCAGCAGCGACCGCCAGCATGGGAGGAAAGCTCCGCAACTGTGGGCAAATCTGTGTCAGCCCTCAGCGCGTTTTCGTGGAAAGAAGCGTTCACGACAAGTTTGTGGCCGTTGCTAAAAAGATCGCAGACGAGGCGAAATGTGGGGCGATCTATGAGACCGATTGTGACATCAGCCCGATGATCACGCCCGAATCAGTAGATAGGATGGAGTCGCTCGTCGCTGATGCACTCTCCAAGGGAGCTACACTCGTCGCCGGAGGAAAGCGCCCCGATTACAAGAAGAAGGGTTATTATTTCCTTCCGACGATTTTGGCAAACGTGACGCCCGATATGCGAGTCTTTCGCGAGGAGGTCTTTGGCCCTATCCTTGCCGTGATGGCTTATGATGACCTTGACAAGGCCATCGAGATGGGTAACGACACAGAATATGGGCTGTACGCATATGCCTGGACGCGGGATATCGTAGAGGCCAACAAGATCGCTCGCGGCCTGCAATTCGGCACGGTTTCGATCAACGGCGGTAGCGGTGGCATCCACCTTCCCCACGGCGGCATCAAGGAAAGTGGCGTGGGCAAAGACGGCAGCCTCTACAGCCTCGACGAATACTATTATATCAAGTCGGTCCGAGTTCCCGTCGTCTAGGTCGTACGTTGAGATCAGCCTCGTTTAGAAAACCTGCGGCAAGGCAACAGTGTGCCTTGCCGCAGGTTTTGGGGTTTGCACAAGCCCTATCAGTGTGGCATTATCCCCTTGGCTCGGCGCCTCTTCAAGATGGCCGGCGGCTTCCCTGGAACCGGACGGACAGACCCTCTTGACGTCAGAGACGTTGGCGCGGATCGATTGGCTTTTGACACGCCATTATTCTGTGATATAATTCACAAGCCTATGCAACCCACCCTGTGGCCCGCTCGCACAAGCCGGGCCAGCAGTGAAACGAGCGAGCATTCTCAGCCGTGAGACTACGAGACGTCCTGGCAATTATCGACGGCAAGGCTATCTCTCAGGGCATCGACATCGACTTGGAAGTCGAGATGGCCTGTGGAGCCGATCTTATGAGCGACGTGCTCGCCTTTACGCACGCCGGTACCCTGCTCATGACCGGGCTCACCAATCCTCAGGTGATCCGTACGGCAGATATGGCAGGGATCAAGGCGGTGGTATTTGTGCGTGGCAAGTATCCCCCTCCCGAGACCATTTCCCTGGCAGAGCAAAAGAACATCCCGTTGCTCGCATCGCGTTATACGATGTACGAGACCTGTGGCCGCCTGTTTCAGGCCGGGTTGCCCGGCTGCGGCCTGTTTAACCTGGCCTCGGAAACATGGAAGGACGCATTTGGTCGGGATGTGGAGTGATGCGTACTGACAAGTGACCCGGCCAGCCCGCCCGACGGAGAAAGGCTTTGGATAACAGGCCAACCGAGCTCACCAAGGTCCAGGAACTGATTTACGAGCTCAAAATCGAGCAGGTGATGAATCGTGACGTGATTACCGTCACCCCCGAATGCTCGATTCAGGACCTCAAAGAGCTATTACGGATCAAGCGGATCTCCGG
The DNA here is from genome assembly GCA_050942995.1 of Anaerolineae bacterium. Classification (GTDB taxonomy): domain Bacteria; phylum Chloroflexota; class Anaerolineae; order UBA1429; family UBA1429; genus JBMNOI01. The sequence goes on along the minus strand of JBMNOI010000144.1, from coordinate 3,718 downwards.
GGCCCCGGTTGTTGAGGATGACCGGCTCGTCGGGCTGATCAGTATTGAAGATTTGATCAAGGCGCTGGAACAGGGCAAGCTGGACGAGACCGTGCGCCGGTACATGACCCGGCAGGTGCAAACGGTACGAGCCGACGACACCCTGGTCAGCGCGGTCAAGCTCTTTGCCCAATTCGGTTACGGGCGCTTTCCGGTCGTCGATGAGCAGGGGCGCCTGGCGGGCATTATTACCCAGGGTGACATCGTGCGCGCACTGTTGCGCCAGATGGAGACCCAGTGGCGCACTGAAGAGATCCGACGTTACCGCGCCAGCCACATATTTGAGGATATCGAGTCGGATCGGACGGCGCTGATCCTGCGGTACGACGTCAAAGCGCACGATTTCGTGCGCGGCGGCGAGGCGTCGGGCAAGATCAAGAGGGCGCTGGAACGCCTGGGCGCGCAGCCGGCCGTCGTCCGGCGGGTGGCCGTGGCCACCTATGAAGCCGAGATCAATGTCATGATCCATTCACACGGCGGCGAGATCATTGCCGAGGTACGGCCCGATCGCCTGCGGGTTACGGCGCTGGATTGCGGCCCCGGGATCGAAGATGTCGAAAAGGCGCTGCAGCCGGGATTTTCCACCGCGCCGGACTGGATTCGCGAGTTGGGTTTTGGCGCGGGAATGGGACTGAGCAACATCAAGTCGTGCGCCGATGAGATACACCTCCATTCCGAGATGGGAGTGGGCACTCGATTGGAGATGATCTTTCACCTGCGTTAACCCACGCGATGAGATAGCGCGTTCGCCGGAGAGCCGCACAGGCGGCGATGGAGAGTCAATGTGATCGTCCAAGAACTTTGCACAGCCCTGGAGATGCCGGTGGCCGCCGGAGAAGCGGGCCTGGATCGGAAAGTCACCGGAGGGTACGCCTCGGACTTGCTGAGTTGTGTGATGGCCGGCGCTCAGACGGGTAATGTGTGGGTGACGTTGCAGGCGCACCCGAATATTGTGGCGGTGGCCGAGCTACTGAGCCTGGCCTGCATCGTCATCACCGAAGGGACACAGCCCGACGCAGAGACCGTCGAGCGGGCAAACGAGAGAGGCATCCCGATCCTGTTGTCGGATGCGGGCACATTTACAGTGGTCGGCCGGTTGACCGACCTGGGCATTCAAGGCAGCCGCTAAGGCATGAATGCATGAGCCACCGCGAGGCACAAGAGGGAACCCGAGGGCTTGGGCCCAGTTGGGTAGACCTGCATGTGCATACCGTGGTTTCGCCCTGCGCCGAGGTGGAGATGATCCCCCCGCTCATCATCGAGCGGGCCCGCGAGCTGGGGTTAGGGGCCATCGCGATTACCGACCATAACACGGCAGAGAATGCCGCGGCGGTATGCAAAGCGGCAGAGGGCAGCGGGGTGACGGTATTCCCGGGGATGGAGGTGCAAACCCGCGAAGAAGCGCACATCGTCTGTCTGTTCGATACGGTGGCTCAGGCTCTGACCTGGCAAGAGGTGGTGTACGACCACCTGCCGCCTTTGCCTAACCGCGAAGAGGTATTCGGCGCTCAGTTCGTGGTAGACGAGACGGGTGATTTCGTCCGCATGAACGAGCGCCTCTTGCTGACATCGTGCCGCCTCTCTTCCGAAGAGGTGGTGGCACGGGTGCGAACGCTGGGCGGGCTACCCATCGCCGCCCATGTGGATCGACCGGGTTACAGCCTGCTGGCCAGCCTGGGGTTTATTCCACCGGGGTTGGCGCTGGCGGCCGTCGAGATCACCCATCGTACCACGCCGGACGAGATGGCGGCGCGGCACCCGGGGTTGACCGAGTGGCCGATGGTCATCTCGGGCGACGCCCACCGGCTGAATGAGATGCGCGCCAGCACGCTGGTCACCTGGCGCAACCCATGTGTGGCCGAGCTGGACCTGGCCCTGCGAGACGTGGATGGACGCAGAGTCAAACTGTTTGACGCACATCAGAGCCCGAATCAACGGGCATTCACGTGACAGGACATTACAGATCATGGAGGGATCGACGTGGTAACTGAGGGTACAAATGTGACGGCTGAGGAGACGATCGACCTCACGCTCATGGACCCGGTGCTGGAAAAGTACCAGGGCCAGGAGGGGACGATTATCCCTGTGCTGCAGGCAACGCAAGAGATCTATGGCTACCTACCGTCCGACGCGATGCGGTACCTTTCCAGGAAGCTTCGGGTTCCGCTCAGCCAGCTGTATGGCGTGGCAACGTTCTACGCCCAGTTCTACCTGCAGCGTCGTGGCCGGCACGTCATCCGCATCTGCGATGGCACCGCCTGTCACGTGCTGGGCGCCGCGCAGATCGTTAATGCGCTGGAGAAGGATCTGGGCATCAAAGCCGGCGAAACCACCGATGACTATCGGGTCACGCTGGAAGTGGTCTTTTGCCTGGGCTCGTGCGGTCTGGCGCCCATTGCCGTACTGGACGATCAGGTTGTGGGCCGGCTGACGCCGCAAAAGGCTGTCGGGCTGGTGCGAGAGCTGGAGTAGAAAGCCGTGCGCGAGCTCTCCCAGCATGTCCTGGATCTGATTCAGAACTCGCTGGAGGCCGGTGCGTCGCAGGTCGAGATCGAAATCATCGAAAACCGCGCGGCCAACCAGCTCACCCTCTCGGTGGCCGATAACGGCCGCGGAATGGATGAAGAGACGGTCAGGCGCGTCACCGATCCGTTTTATACAACGCGGACCACACGGCATGTGGGATTGGGATTGCCCCTGTTGCAGGCGGCAGCCGAACGGTGTGGCGGGGGGTTGATTATCACTTCTCGCCCGGGAGAAGGCACGCGCGTCGTGGCCGACTTTGACCTGGATCATATCGACAGGGCACCGTTGGGAGACATGAAAGATACGCTGATCGGTGCGCTACTCTCTGAAAAAGGCGCCGATATCGTCTACCGTCATCGGCTGGACGATCGCGAAATGACGCTGGACACTCGGGAGATTCGTGAGATATTGGGAGAGGATATTCCTCTCAGCCATCCGATGGTGCGTTCGTGGTTGCTAGGCTATCTGGACGACGAGTTCGCAGCATTGTACGACACAGCATCTCGTATAACTCATAAGGGCGTGTAAAGCTCGCCCGGTCAGGAGCATAATGCCCAAAGTCAAGTCACTGGATGAACTGCGCAAACTGCGCGAGCAGGTTCGCGAAGAGATGGTGACCCGCCTGGAGACCGGCACCACCATCACCGTCGGCATGGGCACCTGCGGCATCGCCGCGGGCGCGCGCGAGACGATGCATGCCATCCTCGAAGAGCTGCGCAAGCTCGATATCGAGGCACACGTCACCACCGTGGGCTGCATCGGTATGTGCGCCAACGAGCCGTTGGTGGATATCGAACAGGCCGGCCGGCCACGCATCACCTATAAGAATCTGACGGCAGATAAGGTGTCTCGCCTGATCCAAGAGCACCTGAAGAACGGCAACGTGGTTGAGGAATGGGTCGTCGGGCGCATTTCGCGCGACGACGAGTAGGCGGGCCACACCCAACGGGGTGGGGGCGGCACAGGCACGCCCCAAGCGCACGCAACGAACACAGATTTCACACACTTCAGGAGGACGTGTCATGGCGGAACCCCTATACCGGGCAAATGTCCTGGTATGTTCTGGCACGGGGTGCACATCTTCGGGCTCGCCGTCGGTTATTGAGGCAATGCGTGCAGAGGTAGCGCGCAGGGGTCTGGAGAACGAGGTTCG